>CAZPGC010000025.1:0-13204 GCA_964585875.1 uncultured Prolixibacteraceae bacterium
CTTCCAAGCTGTAGGTGGCCGGTTCGAGCCCGGTTTCCCGCTCTTTGTAAGCTATTGTAGCTCAGGGGTAGAGCACTTCCTTGGTAAGGAAGAGGTCATGAGTTCAAATCTCATCAATAGCTCTATTTTTTAATTTTAGAAACAATTTAACTTTTTATTTAACTTAATTAATTATCAATTATGGCTAAAGAACATTTTGACAGGTCGAAGCCACACGTTAATGTTGGTACTATCGGTCACGTTGATCACGGTAAAACTACTCTTACCGCAGCTATTACTCTTTGTCTTGCCGACAAAGGTTTATCGGAAGTAAAAGATTTTGACGCTATTGACAATGCACCCGAAGAAAAAGAAAGGGGTATTACTATCAATACAGCACACGTAGAATACACAACCGAGAAACGTCACTACGCACACGTTGACTGTCCCGGTCACGCCGACTACGTTAAAAACATGGTAACAGGTGCTGCACAGATGGACGGTGCTATTTTGGTTGTTGCCGCAACTGACGGTCCCATGCCTCAAACTCGTGAGCACATCCTTCTCGCTCGTCAGGTAGGCGTTCCGAGAATTGTTGTTTTCATGAACAAAGTTGACATGGTTGACGACGAAGAACTTCTTGAACTCGTTGAGATGGAAATCCGCGAACTGCTTGATTTCTACGAGTTTGACGGCGATAACACTCCCGTTATTCAAGGTTCTGCTCTCGGTGCTCTCAACAAAGAACCCAAATGGGTAGAAAAAATTTACGAACTTATGGACGCCGTTGACGAGTGGATTCCGTTGCCGGAGCGTGATGTTGACAAAGACTTCCTCATGCCTATCGAGGACGTTTTCTCAATCACGGGTCGTGGTACCGTTGCCACCGGTCGTATCGAAACAGGTGTTATCAACTCGGGTGACCCCGTTGATATCATCGGTATGGGTGCCGAAAAACTCAAATCCGTTGTAACGGGTGTTGAGATGTTCCGTAAGATTCTCGACCGCGGTGAAGCCGGTGACAACGTTGGTCTCTTGCTTCGCGGTATCGATAAAAAGGAAATCCGTCGCGGTATGGTTATCGCCAAACCCGGTTCGGTAACTCCTCACAAAGAATTCAAAGCTGAGGTTTATATCCTCAAAAAAGAAGAAGGTGGTCGTCACACTCCTTTCCACAACAACTACCGTCCTCAGTTCTACTTCCGTACAACTGACGTAACCGGCGAGATTATCCTCCCCGAAGGTGTTGAAATGGTTATGCCCGGCGACAACCTCTCCATTACCGTTAAACTCATCAACGAAATCGCCATGAACAAAGGATTGCGTTTCGCTATCCGCGAAGGCGGCCGTACCGTTGGTGCCGGACAGGTAACTGAGTTGATTGACTAAGTTTATTTAAAAGTTAAATAATCGATATGATGCCTCTTTATATAAAGAGGTGTCATATCTTTTTGTAAATAAACTTAACAAACGGGTGTAGCTCAGCTGGTAGAGCTCTGGTCTCCAAAACCAGGAGTCGTGGGTTCGAATCCTACCACCCGTGCAAACATATATTACGATTATGGCAAAAATATCAGAATATATAAAAGAAAGTTACGACGAATTGGTGCACAAAACAAGTTGGCCTACATGGGCCGAGTTGCAAAACAGCGCCATAGTGGTATCCGTTGCTTCCCTGATCATCGCTTTGTTGGTGTTTCTGATGGATATCTCTTTCAAAAATTTATTGCATTTGTTCTATTCTTTGTTTTAGACAAAAAAGCAATAGATTGTCGTAATTATTTATTCAACGCATAAACAAATAGCGTAAGCAGTTTAAAATCATGAGCGAAGAAGCAGACAACAAAAAGTGGTATGTGATTAGGGCCATCAGCGGCAAGGAAAACAAGGTCAAAGAATATCTTGAAAGCGAGATTAAAAGATTGCATTTCGAGGATTTGATTGAGCAGGTTTTGATTCCTACCGAACGAGTTTATCAAATCAGAAAAGGGAAAAAAATCAGCAAAGAGCGAAATTATTTTCCCGGCTATGTTTTGGTAAAGGCCGATTTGAGGGGAGAAGTAGCTCATGTTATTAAAGACGTGCCTAACGTTATCGGTTTTTTGGGAGCCGAAAAGGGCGGAGCGCCGCTTCCTTTACGCCCCTCCGAAGTCAACCGCATCCTCGGTAAAGTGGATGAGCTGGCCGAGCAGGGAGAATTCGTAAATGTTCCGTTCATAGTGGGCGAAACCGTTACCGTTACCGACGGACCTTTCTCCTCTTTCTCCGGTGTTATCGAAGAAATCAATGAAGAGAAAAAACGTTTGAAAGTAATGGTTAAAATTTTCGGCCGTAAGACTCCCTTGGAACTTGGTTTTATGCAAGTTGAAAAGGAATAATTCACCGTTTGTATGTTACGACAAATGCGTGGGTTAAATTTTTAATCTTTTTAAAATCTTAAAAGATGGCAAAAGAAATAAGTGGATTAATCAAATTACAAATCAAGGGCGGTGCCGCAAATCCTTCACCACCCGTTGGGCCGGCTCTCGGTGCCAAGGGTGTGAACATCATGGAGTTTTGCAAGCAGTTCAATGCACGTACACAGGACCAAGCCGGAAAGGTTTTGCCTGTTATCATTACTGTTTACGCCGATAAATCTTTCGAGTTTATCGTAAAAACTCCTCCGGTGGCAGTTCAGTTGATGGAAGCAGCAAAAATCAAAAAAGGTTCTTCGGAACCCAACCGTGACAAGGTGGCATCTATCACTTGGGATCAAGTGAAAGCTATTGCCGAAGCCAAAATGGTTGATTTGAATGCTTTTAAAGTTTCTTCTGCCATGAAAATGGTAGCCGGAACCGCTCGCTCCATGGGTATTACCATCAAGGGCGATTTTCCTGAAATGTAATTTTAAAAATTAAAATCAGAAATGGCAAAGTTGACAAAAAAACGCAAAGAAGTTTTAGCCAAAGTAGATAAAGAGAAAGCCTACACCTTGGACGAAGCCGTTAAGTTGGTTAAGGAAATTACCACAACCAAATTCGACGCTTCCGTTGACCTCGATGTACGTTTGGGCGTTGACCCCCGTAAAGCTAACCAGATGGTTCGCGGCTCGGTAACACTCCCTCACGGCACCGGCAAAACGAAAAAGGTGCTGGTTCTCTGTACTCCCGATAAGGAGGACGAGGCTAAACAAGCAGGAGCCGATTATGTTGGATTGGACGAATACATCCAAAAGATAAAAGGCGGTTGGACTGATATTGACGTTGTTATAACTATGCCGAGTGTTATGCCTAAAGTAGGTGCTCTTGGTCGTATTTTGGGACCCCGCGGCTTGATGCCCAACCCAAAGACCGGTACCGTTACTATGGATATCGCCCGGGCAGTTAATGAAGTCAAAGCCGGTAAAATCGATTTCAAAGTCGATAAATACGGCATTATTCATTCGGCCGTCGGAAAAGTGTCTTTCGACGATGAAAAACTTGTCGAAAACGCTTCGGAATTGTTGAATACAATCATCAAAATGAAACCGGCTGCTGCCAAGGGAACTTATGTGAAATCCGTATTTATGTCTTCGACAATGAGTATGGGTGTTCGTATTGATCCTAAGAGCATAAACCTTTAGTTATTAACCTTTTAACAAGTTTGTTATGAGAATTGAAGACAAAAAACTAATTGTAGAGGACGTAAAAAACAAACTGGAGTCTTCGCCGGTGGTTTATCTCGCTGACATTTCCGGTCTTAACGCCGAACAAACAGGAGATTTGCGCCGCTTTTGCTTCAGCAAAAACGTTACTTTACAAGTAGTTAAAAACACCTTGCTCCGCAGAGCAATGGAAGAGGTTGATAATAACTATGAGGAACTTTATGACGTATTGAAGGGCAATACCTCGCTGATGTTTTCCGATACGGGAAGTCTTCCCGCTAAACTGATAAAGGATTTCACCAAGAAATTCAAAATCGACAAGCCCGAACTTAAAGGTGCTTTTGTCGAAAACGTTTGTTATGTTGGTGCCGATCAGCTGGATTTTCTGGCAAGCATCAAATCCAAAGACGAACTTATCGGTGAAATCATTGGATTATTGCAATCACCCGCCAAGAATGTTATTTCAGCACTTCAAAGCGGTGGCGGCAAATTGGCCGGTATTGTTAAAACATTATCCGAAAGAGCCGAATAGTTATTTTTTTTTAGAGTAGTAAATTATTTTTAAACCAGTTCATAAGAACACAAAATTTTAATAAAATGGCAGATTTGAAAGCTTTTGCAGAACAATTAGTTAATTTGACTGTTAAAGAAGTTAATGAATTAGCAGACATTTTGAAAGAAGAATACGGTATTGAACCTGCTGCTGCAGCTGTAGCTGTTGCAGGTCCTGCTGCCGGCGGTGGCGAAGAAGCTGCCGAAGAAAAAACTTCCTTCGATGTCATTCTTAAATCTCACGGATCTTCCAAACTGGCTGTTGTTAAGTTGGTTAAAGAGCTCACAAGCCTTGGCCTGAAAGAGGCTAAAGCCTTAGTTGATTCTGTTCCCGCTCCTCTTAAAGAGGGTGTTACCAAAGATGAAGCTGACGCTCTTAAAACTCAACTTGAAGATGCCGGTGCAGAAGTTGAGATCAAATAATAAGATTATTATCATACTTAATTTGCATAGACCTTTTTCCGGTTTTTCCGGATTAAGGTCTTTGCCGTATATTTCCTGTTGTTTTTAATAATTCAAAAGCCCGTTACCTTGACATCATTAGATAAAAAACAAAGAATTAATTTTGCCTCGGCAAAAGTACACGTGCAATATCCTGATTTTCTTGATATTCAGCTGAAATCTTTCAAAGATTTTTTGCAGCTGGAGACCACACCCGAAAATCGCGAAAACGAGGGATTGTATAAGGTCTTTACCGACAATTTCCCCATTACCGACGCACGTAACAATTTTGTACTGGAGTTTCTCGATTACTTTGTTGACCCTCCGCGGTACAGCATCGAAGAATGTATCGAGAGAGGTTTGACTTATTCGGTACCGCTGAAAGCCAAACTGAAACTCTATTGTACCGACCCCGAACACGAGGATTTCGAAACGCAAATCCAGGATGTGTATCTGGGAACAATCCCTTATATGACACCCAAAGGTACTTTCGTTATCAACGGTGCTGAACGAGTTATAGTCTCGCAGTTGCACAGGTCGCCCGGTGTGTTTTTCGGCACAAGCCGCCACGCCAACGGCACGCAACTCTATTCGGCACGTATCATTCCTTTCCAAGGGTCGTGGATCGAATTTGCAACCGACATCAACAATGTGATGTTTGCTTACATCGACCGTAAAAAGAAATTACCGGTTACAACCTTGTTGAGAGCCGTAGGTTTTGAGAGTGACAGAGATATTCTCGAAATTTTCGACTTGGCCGAAGAAGTGAAAGTCAGCAAGGCCGGTTTAAAAAGGGTTTTGGGTAGAAAGCTGGCAGCCAAAGTGTTGCGTACTTGGATTGAAGACTTTGTGGATGAAGATACCGGTGAGGTGGTTTCCATCGAACGTACCGAAGTTATCGTGGAAAGGGAGACGATTTTGGAAAAAGAACATATTCTCCCCATCGTTGAATCCGGTGTTAAAACCATCATCTTGCACAAAGATGACCAATCGATGAACGATTTCTCCATCATCTTCAATACCTTGCAAAAAGATACTTCCAACTCGGAAAAAGAGGCTGTGGAATATATCTATCGCCAGCTGCGTAATGCCGAGCCGCCTGATGAAGAAACCGCACGTTCGGTTATCAACAACTTGTTTTTCAGTGAGAAACGTTATGACCTCGGTGACGTAGGACGTTATAAAATAAACAAAAAACTCGGCCTTAAAGTTGACGAAAACATTAAGGTATTGACCAAAGAGGATATTATCGAGATTATCAAACATCTTATCCGTTTGATAAACGCAAAAACCGAAGTTGACGACATCGACCACTTGAGCAACCGCCGTGTACGTACCGTTGGCGAGCAGTTGTCCAATCAATTCGGTGTTGGTTTGGCTCGTATGGCACGCACCATTCGCGAACGTATGAATGTTCGTGATAATGAGGTGTTTACGCCTATTGATCTTATCAATGCCAAGACTTTGTCGTCGGTGATTAATTCATACTTCGGAACAAATGCCCTCTCGCAGTTTATGGACCAGACCAACCCCTTGTCGGAAATTACACACAAGCGTCGTATTTCGGCTTTGGGTCCGGGAGGTTTGTCACGCGAGCGTGCAGGTTTTGAGGTGCGCGACGTCCACTTTACCCACTACGGGCGTTTGTGTACTATTGAAACACCTGAGGGGCCCAACATCGGTCTTATTTCCTCGCTTGCCGTTTTTGCCAAAATCAACGAACTCGGCTTTATCGAGACTCCTTATATGAAGGTTGAAGAGGGTAAGGTCTTGCTCGACAACGACCCTGTTTATCTTACGGCCGAGGAAGAAGAGGATAAGTTTATCACACATTCCAAATTGAAATTCGATGAAGAAACGGGCGATATTCTTGAGGAGCGTGTGAAATGCCGTAAAATGGCCGACTATCCTATTATAGATAAAACGAACATAGACTTTATCGATGTGGGGTCGAACCAAATTGCCTCCGTGGCAGCTTCTTTGATTCCTTTCCTAGAGCACGACGATGCCAACCGTGCTTTGATGGGCTCCAACATGATGCGTCAGGCAGTGCCTTTGATGCGTCCCGAAGCCCCCATTGTGGGTACCGGCATCGAGGCCGCCGTGGCAAGAGACTCCAGAAATATGATTATTGCCGAAGCTGACGGTTACGTCGAAAGTGTTGATGCTACTCACATCACGGTTAAGTACAAGCGTACCGACGAAGAAAAACTCATAAGCTTCGATTCCGACAAGGTTACTTATAACCTTATTAAATTTAAGAAAACCAACCAGTCCACTTCCATCAATCAAAAGCCGATTGTGAGAAAAGGACAGAAAATCACCAAAGGACAGGTGCTTTCGGAAGGCTATGCTACCAAAGACGGCGAGCTTGCCCTCGGTCGTAACCTGAAAGTGGCATTCATGCCCTGGAAAGGATACAACTTTGAGGACGCTATCGTTATTTCCGAAAGAGTTGTTCGTGATGATATTTTCACCTCAATACATATCGATGAATATAGCCTTGAGGTTCGCGACACCAAGCGAGGCGTCGAGGAGCTTACCAACGACATTCCCAATGTTAGCACCGAGGCTACCAAAGACCTTGACGAAAACGGCCTTATTAGAATAGGCGCCGAAGTTCGCGAGGGCGATATTTTGATAGGTAAGATTACCCCTAAAGGCGAAACTGACCCGACTCCCGAAGAAAAACTGCTTAGGGCAATTTTCGGCGACAAAGCCGGCGATGTTAAAGATGCTTCATTGAAAGCGCCGCCTTCGTTACGTGGTGTTGTTATAGACAAAAAACTCTTTGCGCGTGCAGTGAAAGACCGCCGTTCGAAGACAAGCGAGAAAGAAGGCATAGAAAAAGCCAAGGCCGAATTTGAACAAAAAGCCGCCAAGCTCAAAGCGCAGCTCGTCGATAAACTTATGGTTCTTATCAACGGTCGTACCTCGCAAGGTGTTTACAATAATTTCAAAGAGGTGATTATTCCCAAGAAAACCAAATTCACCCAGAAATTGTTGATGTCAATTGATGATTATATCAATATCAACCCCACCAAGTGGTCAACAGATAAAAACAAAAACGCGCTTATACAGAAGGTGATTTACAATTACGGAAGAAAATACAAAGAGATTCTCGGCGAGTTCAACCGTAAGAAATTCACACTCTCAGTGGGCGACGAATTGCCAACGGGTATTGTAAAACTTGCAAAAGTTTATGTGGCCAAAAAACGCAAGCTGAAAGTGGGTGATAAAATGGCCGGCCGTCACGGAAACAAAGGTATTGTTGCCAAAATTGTTCGCGACGAGGATATGCCCTTCTTGGAAGACGGCACTACCGTTGATATCGTGCTCAACCCCTTGGGTGTGCCTTCGAGGATGAACCTCGGACAGATTTACGAAACCGTACTGGGCTGGGCAGGCAAAGAGCTGGGTCTCAAGTTTGCAACACCTATTTTCGACGGTGGTTCCTTGGACCAAATCAACGGATACATTAAAGAAGCGGGCTTGCCCGAAAACGGAAAAGTTCACCTCTACGACGGAGGTACGGGACGCCGCTTCGACCAACCTGCAACGGTGGGTATCATCTATATGCTTAAACTTCACCACCTTGTTGACGACAAGATGCACGCTCGTTCCATCGGACCGTATTCACTCATCACACAGCAGCCCCTCGGCGGTAAAGCCCAATTCGGAGGACAGCGTTTTGGTGAGATGGAAGTATGGGCACTCGAAGCCTTCGGTGCATCCAACGTGCTGCAAGAAGTTCTTACCGTCAAATCCGACGACGTTGTGGGACGTGCCAAGGCTTACGAAGCCATCGTCAAAGGGCAGAAGTTCCCGACACCCGGAATACCGGAGTCTTTCAATGTGTTGGTACACGAGCTTAACGGCTTAGGTCTCAATATCACATTTGATTAGTTTTTGTAAATTTTAAATGATTGTAACATAATAAACATGGCTTTTAAAAAATATTCACCGGAAAGAAAGAGTTTTAACTCGATAACGATTAGTCTTGCCTCGCCGGAGATGATTCTGGAAAGGTCGAGCGGCGAAGTTCTCAAGCCCGAGACCATAAACTACAGGACTTATAAACCCGAGCGCGACGGACTGTTTTGCGAGCGTATTTTCGGACCGGTAAAAGATTACGAATGTCACTGTGGTAAATACAAGAGAATCAGATATAAAGGTATTGTCTGCGACCGTTGTGGCGTTGAGGTTACCGAGAAAAAAGTCAGACGTGAGCGCATGGGACACATTAAGTTGGTGGTGCCGGTAGCTCATATTTGGTTTTTCAAAACTTTGCCCAACAAAATGGGAGCATTGCTCGGTATTCCCACCAAGAAGCTGGATTCTATTATTTATTACGAAAAATATGTGGTTATCAGCCCCGGTATCAAAGAAGCCGACGGCTTGAAATATCTCGATTTTCTGAGTGAAGAAGAATATTTCAATATTCTCGATACGCTACCGCCTGACAATCAATATCTTGAAGATACCGACCCCAATAAGTTTATCGCAAAAATGGGTGCTGAAGCCATCCACGATTTATTGGCGCGTCTTGATTTGGACGAGTTGTCCTACACTTTGAGGAACAAGGCTCACAACGAGACTTCGCAACAAAGAAAGGCCGATGCTCTTAAGCGTTTGAAAGTCGTTGAGGCATTTCGCGATGCCAACACACGCACCGAAAACCGTCCCGAGTGGATGATTGTGAAAGTGGTGCCCGTTATTCCGCCTGAGTTGCGTCCTTTGGTGCCCCTCGACGGCGGACGTTTTGCCACCTCCGACCTTAACGACCTTTATCGTAGGGTTATCATTAGAAACAACAGGCTTAAACGCCTTATCGAAATAAAAGCACCGGATGTGATTTTGAGAAACGAGAAACGTATGCTTCAGGAAGCCGTTGACTCGCTTTTCGATAATTCGAGAAAATCCAGTGCCGTTAAAACCGATAACAACCGTGCTCTTAAATCTTTGAGTGACAGTTTGAAAGGTAAGCAAGGACGTTTCCGTCAAAACTTGCTCGGTAAGCGTGTCGATTATTCGGGACGTTCGGTAATCGTTGTCGGTCCCGAGCTTAAACTTAACGAGTGCGGGCTGCCGAAAGATATGGCTTCAGAGCTTTACAAGCCTTTCATAATCAGAAAACTGCTCGAGCGCGGTATTGTAAAAACGGTGAAGAGTGCCAAAAAGATAGTTGACAGAAAAGACCCCGTAGTTTGGGATATTCTTGAGAATGTTTTGAAAGGACATCCCGTGTTGCTCAACCGTGCTCCTACACTTCACCGTCTTGGTATTCAGGCTTTCCAACCTAAACTTATCGAGGGAAAGGCTATACAATTGCATCCATTGGCATGTACGGCTTTCAACGCCGACTTCGACGGTGACCAAATGGCTGTTCACGTTCCTTTGGGAAATGCCGCCATTTTGGAAGCACAGATTTTGATGCTTGCCTCGCATAACATTCTGAACCCTGCCAACGGTGCACCTATTGCCGTACCTTCTCAGGACATGGTTTTGGGTCTTTATTACATGACAAAACCGCGTAAGTCAACACCCGAGCATCCCGTGAAAGGGGAGGGTATGACTTTCTATTCCGACGAGGAAGTTACCATAGCCTATAACGAAGGCAAACTCGACTTGCACGCCATAATTAATGTTCGCATCCAAAATCCCAACGGCGATAACGAAAACGAATATAAAGTTTTGGAAACGACCGTGGGGCGTGTTTTGTTTAACAAATTGGTTCCCAAGGAATATGGGTATATTAACGAGCTTCTGACCAAGAAGTCCTTGAGAAACATCATTGGTTTGTTAATCAGAAAAACAGGTAACGATGTGGCCGCCAAGTTCTTGGATGACATTAAGGATTTGGGATACAAAATGGCTTACGAAGGCGGACTATCCTTTAACCTCGGTGATATCTTGATACCTAAAATTAAGGAAGAACTTATTGCCAAGGCCAATAAAGAAGTCGATGAAGTGATGAACAACTACAATATGGGATTCATCACCAACAATGAAAGATACAACCAAATTATTGATATTTGGACACATACCAACTCGCACTTGACTCAAACTCTGATGAAAGAGATTTCTTCCGACCAGCAAGGGTTCAATGCAGTATTTATGATGCTTGACTCCGGTGCGCGTGGGTCGAAGGAGCAGATTCGTCAGCTGTCGGGTATGCGTGGTTTGATGGCCAAGCCTCAGAAATCAGGAGCCTCCAGTGCCGAGATTATCGAAAACCCGATTTTGGCTAACTTCAAAGAAGGGCTGTCGGTTCTCGAGTACTTTATCTCCACTCACGGAGCTCGTAAAGGTTTGGCCGATACCGCTTTGAAGACTGCCGACGCAGGATATCTCACCCGTCGTTTGGTCGATGTGGCACAGGATGTCATTATTTCGGAGCGCGATTGCGGAACCTTGAGAGGACTGACTGTAGGACCCTTGAAACGTAACGAGGAAATTGTGGAAACTCTCTACGACCGTATCTTGGGACGTACCTGTTTGCACGACATCTATCACCCCGAAACCGGAAAACTTATCGTTGCTTCCGGGTCGGAACTTAACGAAGAGATTTCCAAGGAGATTGAAGATGCGGGAATCGAAAATGTAGAGATACGTTCGGTGCTCACATGCGAATCTCGTAAGGGTGTTTGCGCAAAATGCTACGGACGAAACCTCGCCACAGGGCGTATGGTTCAAAAAGGCGAGGCTGTGGGTGTTATCGCCGCTCAGTCCATTGGCGAACCGGGTACTCAGCTCACACTGCGTACTTTCCACGTGGGTGGTACAGCTTCGAACGTAGCCATCACTTCGAGCATCAAAGCCCGTCACGAAGGCAAACTGGAGTTTGAAGAACTGCGTTACGTTGAATATGAAAATCAGGAAAAAGAAAAATATAAGATTGTGATAGGCCGTTCGGCTGAAATGCGAATCAAAGACGAAGCCACGGGCGTGGTTTTGGCATCGCACCATGTACCTTACGGCGCCAATCTGTATTTTAACGAGGGCGATGTGGTGAAAAAAGGCGATCTCATTTGTAATTGGGACCCCTACAACGCATCCATAATTTCGGAAGTTGCAGGTGTTGTAAAATATGAGAATATCGTTGAGGGTCAGACTTATAAGATTGTATCAGATGACCAAACCGGATATCGTGACAAGGTGATAATCGAATCGCGATTGAAATCCAAAAACCCCGTTATCAAAATTTTGGATAAAAAAGGTGAGGAAATCAAGAGTTACGACATCCCCGTTGATGCCCATATCATCGTTGAAGAGGGTGTTGAAATTAAGGCCGGTGAACAAATAGTGAAGATTCCGCGCGCCGTCGGTAAAGCCGGCGATATCACGGGAGGTCTTCCGCGTGTTACCGAGCTGTTCGAGGCACGTAATCCTTCCGACCCCGCCGTTGTTGCCGAAATTGACGGTACCGTTTCTTTCAGCAAAAAGCTGAAGCGCGGTAACAGGGAGGTTATCATCACTTCCAAAACAGGCGAGCAGAAGAAATATCTTATCTCCACATCCAAGCAGATTTTGGCACAAGAGAACGATTATGTGAAATCGGGTACTCCTCTGTCGGAAGGTGCTATGACGCCGGCTAGTATCTTGGCCATCAAGGGCCCCACCAAGGTTCAGGAATATATCGTGAACGAGGTGCAGGAAGTTTATCGCTTGCAGGGTGTGAAGATTAACGATAAGCACTTCGAAGTGATTGTGCGTCAGATGATGCGCAAGGTAGAGATTGAAGACCCGGGTGATACCCGTTTCCTTGAAAATGAAATTGTAAACAAAGTTGATTTCATGGAAGAAAACGACTGGATTTTCGATAAGAAGGTGGTCGTTGAATCGGGAGACTCCGAAGTTCTTAAGCCCGGACAGATTATCAGCGCCCGTAAGCTGCGCGATGAGAATTCCACCTTACGTCGTCGCGACATGAGACTCGTTGAGGCTCGCGATGCCAAGGCGGCGACGGCACGACAGATACTTCAGGGTATTACCAAAGCATCTTTGCAGACCACAAGCTTTATATCGGCTGCATCGTTCCAAGAAACCACCAAGGTTTTGACGGAAGCCGCCGTAAATGCCAAGCGTGATTTCTTACTCGGTCTTAAAGAGAACGTTATCGTGGGTCATAAGATTCCTGCCGGTACGGGACTGCGTGAGTATGAGCACCTTATCGTAGGAAGCAAAGAGGACTATGAAGCCATTATGTCGGCATCGGAAAGCACAAGCCCCGTTGCCGAAAATGATAATGAATAAGTTTAAGTGAAAATTGTGAGATTAAAAGGAAAGGCGCTATATTTGCGTCTTTCTTTTTTTATGCACCAAAATAATAAAGACCATGGAAAACAAGAATCCCAACCCCAACGAGATAAATGTGGAGTTGCCCGAAGATGCAGCCGAAGGCATCTATTCAAATTTGGCTATAATAACACACTCCAATTCCGAATTTGTAGTTGATTTCGTTAGAATGATGCCCGGAGTGCCAAAGGCGAAAGTGAAGTCGAGGATTATACTCACACCTCAACATGCAAAAAGACTACTGCATGCTTTGCAGGAAAACATAACGAAATACGAAGCTAATTTCGGTGAGATAAAGGATTTTGAGGGAGG
>CAZPGC010000025.1:13304-20139 GCA_964585875.1 uncultured Prolixibacteraceae bacterium
ATTTTCTTGTTTTTGGTGGGGATGGTATTCTCGTCGGTGGCCAGCAGCTCTTCATAGAGTTTTTCGCCCGGGCGAAGGCCCGTATAAATTATTTGAATATCCTTTCCGAGTTCCAATCCCGAAAGTTTTATCATTTTCTTTGCGACATCCACAATCTTAACGGGTTTGCCCATGTCGAATACATAAATCTCTCTGCTTTCGCCTGTTGCTCCGGCTTCGAGGACAAGCAGAGTGGCTTCGGGAATGGTCATAAAATAACGTGTTATTTCGGGATGCGTGATGGTCAGGGCTTTTCTCTCTTCTATTTGCTTTTTAAATAATGGTATCACAGAGCCGTTGGAACCCAGTACATTACCAAACCTTGTGGTTATAAACTTTGTGTTGGGACAATTAATAGACTGAATGTAAATTTCGGCAATTCGCTTTGAAGCTCCCATGACATTTGTTGGATTTACCGCCTTGTCGGTGGAAATCATAATAAAAATCTCCACATTATGCTTGCAGGCACAATCCGCCAAATTTTTTGTGCCGTTGATGTTTGTCATAACGGCCTCCGCAGGATTATTTTCCATCATCGGCACATGCTTATAAGCGGCGGCGTGAAAAACGACTTGGGGCTTAAAAGTATCGAAAGCCTTTTTGAGACGCTTTTTGTCGCGGATGTCTCCTATCACAAACTCGACATTGCCGCTTTCACGGTTGAGCTCCAGCTCGAGATGGTGCAAAGGTGTTTCGGCCTGGTCGAAAAGCACAATACGCCCCGGGTTGAACTTCAACAACTGCCGCGCTATCTCGCTCCCGATTGAGCCGGCCGCGCCCGTTATCATTATGGTTTTTCCCGAATAAGATTTTTTGATGGCTTTCCGGCTGATGGTAATTTCCTGCCTTTCCAAAAGGTCGGTGATTTTTATGTTCTTAATCTGGCTGGCGCTAAGTTCGCCGTTAATCCAAGAGCTCACCGGAGGCACGTTCCTGACATTGACATTATGTTTCAAACATATTTCCGCAATCTCGCTTTTGCGTTTTTTTCCGATGTTTTGTATGGCTATAATTAGCTGACTAACATCGTTTTCCGACAGGAATTTGTCCAAGCTGTCGCCGTGCAAAATGGAGATATTGTCAATTTTTTTACCTTTCTTTTTGGGGTCATCGTCGAAAAAAGCAAGAATCTTATTTTTGACATCCGTTTCCCTTGCGAGAGCATTCTTTGCCATCAAACCCGCTTCGCCGGCTCCGAAAAGAACCACGTTGATGCTTTTGTCGCTCGATGTTTTCAGCTCGTTGTAAGTTATTTTTACAATGAGCCTGAAAAGGATAAGACTGAAAGAAGTGGTTATGAATTCTATGATAAGAACAGCTCGAGGAATAATGTAATGACCTGAATAAAAGTGAATTGCGAATGTTGTAGCCGATATCAAAACGCTTCCGGCAAGGACCACGAAAAAAACGCGAACAACATCTTGAATTTCGGTATATCGAATAATGCCGGCGAAAATTTTGCTTAGCAAAAACGAAAGAAACCTAATGGATAAGATAAGTATAAGTGCCTGAGGTAGAAGCTTTAACTCGTTTGATGGTATGTTGAAATTGAACCTTAAAAGGTAAGCCAGCAGAACTGAGAAAAAGACAATGATAACATCAATTGCCAAAATAAGGGTACGAGGCGTATTGCGGTTCTGATAAAACATTATTCCTTTGATTTAATGCGTGGCAAAGGTAGGAAAAAGTTTAAAAGTTATAGCTTGTCTTCACGCTCACATATCTCCCCGGCTCAAAGTATCCCTGCGGCCTTAGTTGCGAAAGGAAATCTATGTATTTGGTATTGAGAATATTATTAAGGAATATACCCATGGAAAACTTGTTGCTCAAGGCCGGGATGCGGAAATCTGCCGATATATTCCACACGAAATAATCACTTGCGGATTGTTCCTCGGGAGCGATGTTTATTTTTTTGAAAGCATAGACTATATCGCTAGCCAAACCTGCGTCAAAAAGGTTTTTTACGGAGAATAACCTTTTGCTCTCAACGCGCAATTTTAGCTTGTTTTGAGGAATTAAGGGCAAATTATCGCCGTTGGATTTTCGGGCGTCAACAAGGGCGTAATTTCCCGATATCTCCATATTTTTCATAGGCAAATATCTGAAACCCAGCTCTATGCCTTTGAGTATGGCGTTGCTTTGCACATATTTATATGCCTGCAATCCTTGCCATAACGAATCTTGCTCTTGCAAGAAGATATAGCCGCGGATGCTGTTATAATATCCTGCCACGTCGATTACCAGATTTGAGATGTGATAATGCAGGCTGAGGTCAAACTCGTAATTTTGTTGAATATCGAGCTTGGGGTCGCCGAATTCGGCACGGTTGCCGTGAGCACCGTATTGTGTCAGCTCGGCGATGGACGGCGGACGATAGCCTTTGGCAAAATTAGCCCTGAGCATCAGCGATTTGCTTATGTTTCCCGTTCCGCCGATTGTAAAGTTGAGGTTGTTGTAGCCGCGCTTAACTTTTCCTTCGGCAGCATCCGCATCAATTTCATCGTGGTTGTATCGCAGTCCTGTTTGCAAAGTGATGTATTTCAGCGGTTTGTATTGTCCGAAGACAAAGGCCGATATTTGAGACTCGCTGTAATCCGGTAACACGTGCTCGGGAGCTTCACCGTTGCGGTTGAAGCTGTAATTGCCCTGTATGCCGCCCGTTATGCTGAGGGTTTTGTCGAAAGTAAAGGTGTTTTTTGCCTCATACCCAAAGCTTTGCAAAAACATGTGCACTTTTTCGGTGCCGGCTGCTTCCAATCTTCGCAGATTGTTTTGGTAAGAAAAATTTAATTCCAACTTGTTGTTATTCAAAAAGAAACTGTTTCTGCTTGAAAGCAGATTGTAGTTCAGGTCCTGATACCAATCATCCAATTTACGCGAGGGATTTTCCTGTATTCCCGTGCCGTATTTTGCCGGCGGCACCACCATGGCAGGCGTAAAGTGCATATAGTCGTAATAGATTTTATGGGTGCTGTTTTTGGCATTGACTCCTCCCATCAGCTGAACGTTCTGCCTGCTGAAACGGCTGTTGGGGACGTATTCTCCCGTCGCCTGTTTATAATCGGAAAAAGATTGAAAGCCGGTGCGTATTCCCCAAAAGAAGTGGTCGCGCGTGCCTTTTACACCCACGTTGCCCACAATGCCGTTGCCGTTGCCGTGGTAGTTGAGGTGAACGTCGCCTTTTACCGTTCCGACGGGGGCGGGGACTTCTCTTATAAAATTGATGACACCGCCGATGGCGTTGGCGCCGTAAAGTATTGAGGCAGGACCTTTTATTACCTCCACGCGTTCCACTCCGAAATCGTCGATAAGGTAGGGATGGTCGGGTGAAAACTGAAAATTTTCAATTCTAACATTGTTGTTAAGACCGAGGATGTTGGTGAGGCTTAATCCCCGAATTACAGGGGAGCCCACACCATTGCCACGGCTTATTATGTCAACGCCGGGTATGGAAGCAAGCTTTTGCATGGCGCCCGGGGCAAGATTGGTTTTCAGCTCGTCAGGTTTTAATATGTCAACTTTTATGGCGTTGTCGTGCTGCATTCCAAAGCCGGCAGCGCTAATGACAACCTCTTGAGTGACAATCTCTTTCGGCTCCATTTCCACGTTTAACTCGATGCTCTCCTTGCCTTTTATTTCTATTTCTTTATGAACCGTACCGTAACCTATCATCGAAAAATGAAGTTGAAAATGACCCCGTGGAAGTCCTTTCAAAACATACCTGCCGCCGGCATCGGTAACGGTGCCTTTTTGCAGTTCGTGAACATAAACGGCCACCCCGGGAATAGATTTGCCGTTGTCTTTTTCTTTTACCACTCCTTGTATAGTTGCTTGACTTTTTAGTTGAAAAGTTGCCGAAATCAAGACAATAAATATAAATATTTTCTTCATTGTATTTCCTAAATAAATGTATTAATAAACTGTAATTAAACCACTTAACCTTTGTGCATTAAAGGTATATCCCAATAAAACGAATATTGCAAGAGACCGCATTGTTTCTCAAAAGTGAAAAACAATTGTCAAAAAAAAATTGCGTGGGGAAACTCTTGACAGGCCCTATGCTTAGGCGATTGGTGGTGCCCTAAGGGAGTTGAATAAGTGCTTGTGGTATTTTTGAAAAGTTTTTGTGAAGGTTTTGTAATCAAAAGATATAAAAGGAACTTTTCCTATGAAAACAGATTGATTATCAACTATTTCGCTTATAAACTCATATTGACATAAAAAGTGGTCGGGTTGCTTGTCAATGCTTTTTCCGGCACCGCTGCTTTTAGCCTTTTCGTGGTGATAAATGACAAAATGCATGGCATTTAACCCCAATGGCATCATCAGGGAGCTCAAAAGCACTATGCTTAAGATTATTTTCGCCGTACGCTTTTTCAAAATCATGGCTGCAAAATTAGACACTTCCGGCAATTTCGTTTAAAGTCTTAACAATTTTTAAAGAAAGGTTTTTGAAATAACGTTTCGATTTAAATCCCGTGACTGCTTTGATTCCCGCAACGGCATTAGTAAGGAAAAGCTCATCGGCTTCGAGAAGGTCTTTTTCCAATAGCGGTTTTTCTATGCTTTGCAATCCAAGATTTGCGGCAAGAGACAAAACTTGCTTGCGCATTATCCCCGGCAGTGCGCCGGCGTCCGGGCCCGGACTAATCAGCCGCTTTCCTTTCAGAATAAACAGATTCGATGAGACGGCTTCAATAATTTCATTTCTTTCGTTAAGAATCAATGCCTCGCCATAGTTATTTTGCCGGGCAAAAATTGCGGCGAGAATAAAAAGTAAGGAGTTGTTGCTTTTAACGGCATTCAACGGGCTGATTTGTTTTTTGTATTCATCAAAAACTCCCGCAATTATCTTGCTTTTCGGTAATGCAAATTCATTGGGTAGCGGCTGTGTTTCAATTATATAGTCCGCGCTGTTGCTGTCCGGTAAAAATTTCCCCCCTGCTCTTCTGAAAACCGTAAGACGGGCATAGGCTCCTTCGTTTATTTTATTGGCTGTGCAAAGTTTATGTAAAAGGCCTTTGAAATCGGGAAATTCGCCGTTAAAATTTAGATGCAGCAGTTTCATTCCTTCTGCCAAGCGTTGAAGATGGTCGTCAAGGAAAAGAGCTTTGCCGTTTATGATTCTTATGCTTTCAAAGAGCCCGTCGCCGTAACGAAAAGAGCGGTTTTCGGGTGTGAGTCTCAGCGAAGAATAATCTGTTAATTCACCGTTAAACAAAAGAAACGGACTGTGCATAACTTATTGGATAATATGTTGTTAAGCCTTATTTTAAAAGTTGAATAAATCCGACAATTTCTTTTTTACATCATCGAAATCGGGGTTGAGGTCAAAGACCAAAGAAGGTTTGAGCTTGAAAATATTGCCTTGGCTTTCACGTTTAAGCCGTTCTTCGCCGCCGCCGGTGATGTTGAGCATAATAAGGGCGTCTTTTTCCACCAGACCTTCTTTTACGGCGTCAATCAAGGTTGCGGTGGCCACACCTGAGGCGGGATGAATGTCGTTGCCTTCGGTTTCTTCAAAGAGTTTCATTGCCGCTTGTGCCTCTTTGTTGTCGGCAAGGAGCACATCGCCGCCGGCATCTTTCATGGCATCGTAAAGACCGCCGATTACAGGGTAGGGAGGCTTGCGATTGGATAATACCTTGGCCATGATTTCAATAACTTGCTCGCGCGCCGTGTCGTCGTCCATCGGCAAAAGATGTCTGGAATCTTTTTTCCAAGCGTCGTGAATAGGCACAAAAGGTTTGTTTTGCGAAATCATAAGTTTCATTAGATGAGAGCCATAGCGTCCGTCTTCAATAAGTCTTAGGTTGGCTTCGTAGGCTGCTATGGCACCGGTGCCGCTGCCCACGGCTTGAAAATAATAATCGGGGATGCGCCCGATGTGCGTTACGGCAGAGAGCACGGTGGTGCCCATGCCTTCGCGACGCGCCACATTTTTTGCACCGCCTTCGGGGAAAAATTCATCCATTTGGCACGCTATGTTCGACAAGTTTATGGCGTCGAAATAATCGCCTCCTTTTCTCGAAACCACCAATTTTACACAATCATTAAGAGGTTCGTCGAACCACATGGCTTCGAGGTTGTCTTCCGGCAGTGTTAAAAGAAGAGGTATGTTGTTGTCGGAGCAAACGCGCGCAAAGGCTTTGGCTGTGTTGCCGGCGGAGGCCACTACCAAAATGCGTTTTTCGTTGGCGTCCATGCGTGCCATCACCGAATATGATTCCGTTTCTTTAAAAGAGCAAGTGTGGTTGAAGGCTCCTTTTTCAGGCCACCAACCGCTGAATGTTATGTATAAGTTGCTAAGTCCCAATATCTTGGCCAGCCCTTCGCTTTTGTAGGTTACCGGGGCCGAGCTGCCTTCGAGCATTCTGTGAATGGGCAGCCAATCGGCAAATTTGTATAAGCCGTGTTCGTCGCTTCGCAGCTTAAGCTGTTTTTTTTCGTAAACGGCCCTTATCAATGCAGGCTCCGAAGTGAAGGGGTCGTCGAGAATCCATCCCGTGTCTTCAAAAAGTTTCCCCGTTGCCAGGGATTTAAGCATATATTTTGTAGGTTTAAAATCGTCCATAAGTTCCCTTATCGTTTAAGAGCACAAAAATATAAATTATTTCCTCGCTTTGAAAGCAGCTTTGCGTCGTTGATGCCTTTACCATGATTTTTTTGTAAGCCAAGATAAAATAAGCCGGACTGCAGCTTTTCAATAAAAGAAATCCGCCAAACTTAAAACTTTCTAACTTGAAACTTTCTAACTTGAAACTTTCTAACTTGAAACTTTCTAACTTGAAACTTT
>CAZPGC010000025.1:20239-25890 GCA_964585875.1 uncultured Prolixibacteraceae bacterium
TTGAAACTTTCTAACTTGAAACTTTCTAACTTGAAACTTTCTAACTTGAAACTTTCTAACTTGAAACTTTACTGCATCATTTTCACCTTCCGTACAAACTTCTTATATCCTACTGCCGTGGATAATCCGTATGTATATTTCACCGTTTTTCCTTCTTCTTTAGACTTCATCTTGCGGTCGTCGGCTTTTGTTTCTTCTATGATTTTGTTAAATTCCTTGTTTGACGAATAGGCCAGCATCATTCCCGTTGAGGAGTTGTAGGTGAAATAATAATATTCTTTGTTGCCAAGGTCCAAAGCAATGGTCAGGGTGGTGTAGGCCCCTTTGTTTTTAATTTGGATGTAGCCGTCGAAATACTTGTTAATCTGTATTTTACCCATTGAGGCTATGCCTATTTGTCCTGTGGAAATAAAAGAGCGGCTGCGAGGATTCCACTTCATCTTCACATCGGATACGATAAAGGAGCTCAACAATTTTTTAGGCACTTTTTTGAAAGCCCCACCTTGAATATTTATCTCCGACATTAATTTTTCGGCCTCGTCGTTACCGAAAATTTGACCCAGCATGGTGCTGAAGGCTTCATTGTCGAGATTTACGGCGTCGGCATCCATTCTGTCGTTCAGGTCGTTGGCCATCATTTCGAGGGCTTTGTCGTTGAAATAGAAATTAATGGGCAGCGACACGAAGAGCGAAGTGCTGTCGAGTTTGGTAAAGTAGCGGGCCCGCCCGTAGGCATGCATTTTCACTTGACCGGGTTTCAGTGCCAGCGATATTTTTCCTTCGCCTTTTATCACACAATTGCGCTTGCTCAGGCTTAAATAGTCGTCGCTGAGGTTAAGCTGTTTCAGCTTGTCGGGTGTGGAAATGCGATATTCCTGCGATACTTTGTCGTAAACCAAAACTCCTGTGGCTGTGCTTATTGCGTTCCTGTTCGATTTGGGAACAGGGTCGAAGAAAGCATGGAATACGCGGCTCCCCCGTTGGTTTTGGTAGATGCCTGCAAAGAGCTCGGTGTTGTTTGTATTCCTGAGCTCTTTTTCCACGGGAATCATCACATTCACGGGGTCGATAAAAGCATTGAAAAATATCCACTGTCGCTCGTTGGTGTCGCAGTCGTAATGGATGCGGGTGCCACCGGTGAAATACAAGTGGGGTTCGTTGGCAATCAATTTTGACTTACCCGTGAAATCAAAAGCCGGGCTTAACTTAAAACCTGCCGATTCGGCTATCTCTCCTTCACCGATGGTGGTACCGGTTGTGTCAACATACAAATTGGTAAAATAGATATTGTTGATTTCTCCGGTTTCTTCTTTATAGTCGTACAAGGCGCGACCGTGATATTTTTTTCTGCCTTCAATGGTTATGGTGCCGTTATAAAGTTCGTAGTATTTTGTGATGGCGTTGGCTATAATCTTGGCGTTTGTAAGTTCCTCTATTTCAGCTTTTCTGAAAATCTTTATTTCTTTTTTGTTAGGAATAACGGCCACGTCGGCAACCCTTATGTTTTCCACGCCAAAGGCATGTAACAAGGCTTTTCTTCTGTTGAAAATAGCTCTGGAAGCCACAAAACGCAAGGAATCTTGTGCCGGATGTGTGGATACAAACTCCGAACCTTGAATGTCAACGTCGATTTTTTCCTTATCGGAGAGTTGGTCATAGCCTTCGGGACGCTTGGCGGTGGAGCTGAATTCCGTTTCGTCTTTGTCCATATACCAAACAAATTGGTCCATAAAGCAGTAATACATATTTTCAGGAAAGTCCACCCTCTTTTGACCGCCGTTGGCCTCAAATTCTCCTTTGCGTTGTTCAAAATCAACACGCGCTTTGAAGTTGCTGGTGATGTAGGCGTTCTCGTTACCTTCTTCAAGACCCGACATTCCCAGTGATTCGTCCACAAACTTTTTCAAACGGAAATCGCAGGTGTCGGTATTGTAAAATTTGTTTTTAAACTTGTAGTATTTGGCGCTCATCTCGGCATCTTTTATTGATATTTTACCGCTACCGGTCAGACTTTTGGGCGTCAGCAGCAGTTTGCCGTTCAGGTTGGCTTCCATATTATACATTCTGATGGGGTAGTCTTCTTTGTAGTCGCTCAAAACCATCAAATCGTCGTAGGGCTGCCAGTGCATTTTTATATCCTCTGCCACGACGGGCGGATATTCCACGCCGGCAGTGCGCTCTTTGAGCTCGTATTTGTTTAGCACCGCATTTGCCGAGTCGGGGAAAAACATAAAATCATCGGAATAGGACACCGAAGTCAGATAGTGCAACTCGCCGGCACCGCGCAAGCCCTTGTTGCTAATGGATATTTTGGAAATATACCTGCCTTTGTTGCCGTAAACACTCAGCCCCGCCGGTCCCGTTTCGGTCTCGAAGCCCAGGGAGTAATCTTTCTGCACCTTCAAAGGTTTGTCGATATCGGGGAAGATGCCTGCGGAGGCCAGATATCCTTTAAACTCAAGGCCTTCCGTTTGGAAGTTGTCAAGGCTGTCGATGGTAAAGGATTCCAGACGGTAGTAAAATTTATCGCGAGAGTAAACACCGTTAAAGATAGATTTTTTGTCGTAATAAACAAAGGAGTGGGTTTTGGAATGCAAAATCGGATATTCGGGAAAATTCTTGCGTCCCGATTTGTTGTTGGGGTCGTCAACGAGGATATCGCCTTTGAGGTCTTCAATAACAGTCTTAACCCTAATTTGCGGTTTTTCGCCCCATTGATTTTCTTCAAAAGCCTGAACCTTAAAGCTTAAGGAGTCGATAACGGGTAAGTCGAGTTTGAATTTTTCATAATCGAAATTACAGTTGCGGGCGTAAAGGTCGAAACGTCCGGCTTTTATTTTACCGTCGAAGGTGAAGTCGCGATTTTTCTTGAGCACCACCCTTTTGTTTTTGGGAAAGATAAAAACTTTCTGCGAGTCGCTGAGAAAAACCATCTTAACTCCCTGAATGACAAGGTCGTTGTTGAAGAGGTTGAGAGAGGCGTTGGGAATGCCGCGCACTCGCGAGTTGAATCTTATCACGTCGTAGTCGATTTTTCCGCGTTGTGCCAAAACGTAAGTTTCCACCCTGTCTTTTGCTATGCAATAGTCGTCGTTGATGTCGTAAATTAAAAAACCGCGTGTGGCCAACTTCATCAACATGGCCTTTACCACATCGGGGCTCAGGTGCATAAATTGGGCGAAATCCTGAACGTAAAATTCGTTAAAGCCTTCTTTTTGAATGAATTGATATACTTTGTAAACGGGATTCGAGCGGTCGATTCCTTGCATGCGGTCGTAGCGTGCCTGACTGAAAAAGTTTAAAGATTCGAAGTAGGCTTCGGAAGTAGAGCCTTCTTCCTGAATCATTTTCATATCGATATAGTCTTGGTCTATTTTCCAAAACATGGCCTCTGTGTATATGTCAACCATATGATAGCTGTCGTAAAACGGTGCCATGGACAAGCCCTCGTCCATACGGTAAAAAGTCAAAAGGCGCTTTTTGTCGAGATAGCTCATGGAAAGCCCGGGATGGTAAATGGAGTCGGCATCGAGGTAAATAATAACGTTAACCTTTTTGGATAGAATCCTGTCGGGTCTTATGGCAAAGCTCTCGGCTCCCGCCCACACCAATCTTTTGCCGCGTCGCTTGAAAATAAAATAGGCCTTATGGTCTTTATCGCCCGAGCCGATTATTTTGGCTCCTTTGAGCGAATAGCCGCCGCGATAATCGATGTTTTTAAATATCTCTTTGATATCCAAATCTTTACGATAGCTTTTGAAGGAGGGAAATATTGCTTGCTTGGGAGGCGATGCCAAGACTTTCTCGGTGAAATAACCAAGCAAAGGAAATCCGAAACGTCGTTGGTCGTAGAAAGAAACCGAGTCGGCAAAAAACTTGGGATTTTTCAACCTAATGGTGTAATCTTTAAGCAGGGCATATACCTTGTTTGTGTCGAGTTTGGCGCGTCGCCAATCGATACGCCCGCCTGTGCCTTCCCACTTTCCTCTCAGCAAGTCGAGTTTGCCCTGTGTTTGAAAAATAATAGAGCTGTCGCGCCGTGTCCGGCATATTAGATTTATGGTGCGAAAAGTGTAAATCGGTGTTTTGTCTTTTATGCCGATGTCGAAATCGAGTCTCGAAGCCACCCATTGAACCGAAGGCGAAGCGTAGATTTGGTTATAGCCGAACAAATCCGTTGATTTGGTAAGGTATCTTAAAAAGTTGGTGGAGCTTTTGGCCTGCAACAAGGGATTCAGACTCTTTATCCACTCGTCGAATTTTGCCAAGGCAACCTCGTTTCTGCCCAGTTTCATCACCGTGACAATGAATGAGTGATAGTTGGGGAAAGGACGCATCCGCTTGAAACTCATCTTGTTGGCAATTTTTATAATGGACTTCTTACGAATATCGGTCAAGGTGTCGCTGTTCCAAAAATTGGTGAATTCGCCGATGAAAAGCTTCAATGTTTTTTTCTTGCTTTTGTCGAGGTTGGTGCTCATAAATTCATGCAGCTCCGAGGGAAACTTATCAATCCTCGACGAAAACTTATATAAATATTGCGCCTGAATGTTCAGTGCGGCTGAGAAAATAAAAATGCTTAAAATTAAAGACCTTGCCAATTTCATCGTATTGTGATTTGTTAATTTTTAGTCCATTTGGCGGCAACCCAAGATGAGTCGCTTATGTGCAGAATATATTCCAAGTCGTATTTGCCTGCCTTATCCTTCAACATCTCCAAATCTTTTTCATAAAAGCCGCTCATCAACAAAAAACCTTTGTTTTTTAAAGAGCGGGCATATTTCTCCAAATCGTTGAGGAGAATGTTTCGGTTGATATTTGCGATAATAACATCATAATGAGCCTTTTTATCGTCGTTTAGGAAAGCGGCATCATCGAGATAAACTTTTATGTTTTCAATATTATTGCGAGCAACATTTTCCAAAGAATTACGGTAAGCCCATTCGTCGTTATCGACAGCATCAATGGTTTTTGCGCCGGCTTTTGATGCCAAAATTGCTAAAACGGAAGTGCCGCAACCCATATCCAAAACGCTTTTTCCCGAGAAATCCATGGCGAGCATCAGTTTTATCATCTGCGCCGTAGTGGGGTGGTGAGCCGTGCCGAAAGACATTTTCGGTTCTATAATAATCTCATAATCAAAGTTTTTATTTGCTTTATGAAAAGGCGCTCTTATGCTTACCCTGTCATCGATATTCACAGGGTTGTAGTTGCTTTCCCACTTTTCGTTCCAGTTTTTATCGGAAATCAACTTATGTGAAAAACTAAACTTATAAAAGTCGGGAAGGTTTTCATTTATGCTCTCTACAGCCTCTTTGTTAAAGTCTTTGGAAGGAATGTAAGCCGCAAGAAAATCAGCTTCCTCTTTGAAACTCTCATAGCCTGCCTCGGCCAGCAAAGCGGTTATGATTTCGCGTCCCTCACCCTCGGGACTAATATAAACTTTGAGCTCGGTATAGTCCATGATTGTTAATTTTTACAAAAATACTTTTTATTTTTATGTGATGTTGAAAAAGATAAGATTTTAAAAATTGGAGAAGTCAACGGATAAAATGTTTGGGGTTGGGTGATTGATTGGATGAATGAATGATTTGGATGAATGAATGCCGGAGGCATCCCGACAAGCTTGCTCCATAGATCCCGACAAGCTT
>CAZPGC010000026.1:0-9371 GCA_964585875.1 uncultured Prolixibacteraceae bacterium
GTAGCTCCCGAACCGACAACGCCTTTTAGAGAGCATAGACTAATCCAACCTGTAGGTCCTCCTCCTACAGGGGCATATGAACGCCAAAAGAAATAACATTGATAATCGGTATCATAAACCAGCATACTATTTGCCGGATTGGCTATTGCTTTTCTCGTATTGGAATCCATACGCGGAATAAGGATACCTCTGTTGGGATCTCTTATTTCCATAATAACCGACTGTGGTATATTCGGTGGATTGGGAACATTTATCCCCACTTGATTTACTTGTGCAAGAGACGTAAAATACATAAAAGAAAACACTATCAGAATAGCTTTTCTTTTCCACACCTTATTTATATGTATTTTATTTGTCTTCAAATTCTATTATTTATATAAAGTAACACTACCTGTTAAACGTTGTCCCAATTCCGCCATACCGGAATCTTTCTTATTAAGGCCTTTTACAATAATAAGCCACGAATATACACCAATTACCGGTTCCCCCTCAACATTATTTTTCCTGCCGTTCCAACCTTCAAGAGGGTCTTTGGTATGAAAAACCACGTTTCCCCATCTGTCAAAAATATAAAAATCGTATGAAGTAACTTCAAAATCGACTTGGAATACCGGAATAAAAACGTCATTCAATCCGTCACCATCGGGAGTAAATGCATCAGGTACAAACACATTGGCCACCGGCCCCGGAATATTTACCAGCGTCCATATGGGGAAAAACTCGCTTGGAGTAACATTTTCGATGGTGACCGTATTTGAGGCCGTTGTACCTCTCGGAGTCATATCCAACCATTTTCCAATGGTAACATTGTTCCTGGAAGCTTTCAATTTTTTTATCTGTATTGAATTCTTTGAAGCGTCAACATCGTGTGAAGAATAAGAAAATGTCATGTCCACATTGGGCTTTGTCAAAGGGTCAGACGGATTTATTATCCAGTATCTGTCAACAACTTTGCGCGGCTCCAACTCCAAAGGAGAAGCCCCCGTCGGCAAAGGCATGTTGTACATATCCGTGGGATAAGTGGCAAATTTTATATTATCACTCACACCGAGCGGAGTCTTAATATCAATTATAAAATTCAAATTATTATAGTAGGTGTTATCGTCGCCAAAAGGTACAATATAAGTACCAAGACCACTCCCGATATTCCATTGCAAGGTGCTGTAGTTACCGGGCATCGTTTCACTCTTTATAAAACCACTTATATAGTTTATAGACAATGGATTTGGATTGTTTATAATGAAATTATGAGAATTTAAAATAAGGGCGGCATCCAAATACAAAACACCATTTACCAAGTTATCGTCATTGAGTAAACGCTTTCTGTAGTCATTTAAAAACAAATTTTCGAAATGAGTAGGCTTTGAACCTTCGATAAATTGAACAGATTTTGTGTTATGAAAAGTAACGAAACCATCTGTTTTTGAGCCTGAAAAATTAGTAAAAACATTATTTCCCGCATTATTTATCCAGTTGCTGTCCAACCAAATGTTTCCGGCTTCTTCTTCGATTCGACCATCATTAAGACCGTCAAAAAGATTCAAATAACTGCCGTGAATGGAAACGGTTGGGTTGGCGCTCAAAGAACCCGGACCTTGAACGTAAATGTTACAACCATTATTTACAAGAGCAAAATTTTGTGTTTTTGAGGGTAAAGGAATCAGCATTAGCATACATATGACCGGCAAAACCTGCCGTTCTAAATGTTTATATTTAGCTAACAAACTGATTCTTAACATTATTCCTAATTAATGATTAATAAACCAAATGTACAAATTTAATATTAACAGTTGACACATAAAAAACAAAAAGGTTGTAACAACACCTTATTAAATAGAACTTATACCCTAAAATTCAAGATTTGTTTCATCGCAATTTCGAATAATTAATGCGCTATAATGCTGATTATATGCTATTTAGAAGCTTAATAATCGACCTTATTCGAGGAAGCGGTCCAAAGACGAAATGGTGCTAATTTATTTTTGCTATCTATAATGTGCGTTTTCAATTTTCTCAGATTATGCGGCTTTTCCATTTCCGCATAAATAAAGTCGTCATCAAAACCGGCGGCGGCAGCATCATTTTTAGAAGCCGCAAAAACCAATTTCACAGGCCTTGCCCAATAAATTGCACCGAGGCACATGGGACAAGGCTCGCAACTAGAATAGACCGTACAACCCTCTAACTGATAGTCATCCAAAACTTTACAAGCATTTCTTATGGCCGTTACTTCAGCATGAGCGGTGGGGTCTTTTTGTGTCGTTACGGAGTTTACCCCCGTGGCAATTATTTTTCCGTTTTTCACAACAACAGCCCCGAAAGGTCCGCCGTTTCCGCTTTTAACATTTTCCACAGCCAACTCAATGGCCTTTTCAATAAAATATTTATCGTCCATTTTCTACAATTTTTCCAATGCAAAATCTATTCTATCACAAACTTCATTTATCTCTTCAAGCGAGATTATCAAGGGAGGAGCTATGCGGAAAGAATGGTCGTCGAACAAAAACCAGTCGGTATGCACCCCCGCGTCACGAAGATGTTTAAGGGCCGAAAACAGCGCTTTGTTGCTCCCCAAATCAACCGCCATAAACAAGCCGTTATGACGAAGCCCCTCCACTGCTTTAATGCCGGAAATTCGCTCTACAAAAAGCGCTTCCTTTTCTTCAACAGAGCTTATAATTTCCTTATTATCAATAAGATATTTAAGCGCAGAAAAGGCAGCTGCCGAAGAAACAGGATGTCCTCCGAAGGTGGTAATATGTCCTAAAACGGGAGCTGTCATAAAGCTGTCCATTATTTCCTTTGACGAGGAAAATGCTCCAATGGGCATTCCCCCACCGAGAGCCTTTGCCATCAACAAAATATCGGGAACCACATCGTATTTTTGAAAAGCAAATAAGGCTCCCGTCCTGCCGAAACCCGTTTGAATCTCATCGAAAATCAACAACGCTCCCGTTTCGTCACATTTTTGGCGTAATGCCGGCAAAAATTCTTTTTCTGGAGAGATAATCCCCCCCTCCCCCTGTATGGGTTCGACGATGACGCAAGCGGTGGCTTCAGTGATTTTATCCAAATCACGTATATTATTAAATTCCAAATGCTTAACCCCCGGAACCAAGGGTCTGAAGGCATTCGTAAAATAATTATCCGACATAAGACTTAAAGCTCCGTGCGTGCTTCCGTGGTAAGCATTTTCAAAGGAAACAATCTCATAACGACCGGTGTAGCGCTTTGCCAGTTTCATAGCACCTTCCACAGCCTCACTGCCGCTATTAACCAAATAGCTCGAATTGAGTTTTTCAGGCAAAACTTCGGCAAGGAGCTTCACCAGTTTAACCTGAGGCTCCTCAATAAACTCACCGTAAACCATCAGATGCATATATTTGTCAATCTGCTCCTTAACAGCCTGAGCCACAACCGGATTAGCATGGCCAAGATTAGCAACGGAAACACCCGAAATCAGGTCGAAATAGTCCTTTCCTTCAACATCAAAAAGCTTAACACCTTGGGCTTTAACTATTTCCAAACCCATAGGCTCCGGTGAAGTTTGGCCAAGATGCCTTAAAAATATTTCCCTATTTGATATCATTAATTAAGGTATTTTGATTTTGGAAGGCAAAGGTATTAAAGTTTGGCATTTACTTAGATGAAAAGCTCTAAAAAGTCGATTGCGTTTCTTTCGTATCAATTCACTAAGGCTGAGCATATCAAAGAATCAGGAACTAAAATTCGATGGCAGAATACTAAATTTTTGAAAATTTTTGTTAAATAATTAGCCGCGTATGCTTTTATTACATCATTAATTAATACTTTTGCTTTTTTAAGATATTGAAAATAATAGACAATTTTTTAAAAATCATACTAATATGAAGACAACATTAACTTTTGTTTTAGCACTTTTGATTAGCGCCACAGGCCATCTTTTTGGCCAAAGCGGGAAAATAAAATTCGAAAAAACGACGCACGATTTCGGAGAAATCAAGGAAGAAATCAAAAAAGCTCCCGTGAAGTTTTACTTTACAAATGTAGGCAAGGGCGATTTGAAGATTGTAAATGTGAGGACAAGCTGCGGCTGCACGGCCTCCGATTACACCAAAGGCATTATTAAACCCGGCGGAAAAGGCTATGTGCAAGCCACTTACTTCACTACAAACCGTCCGGGACCCTTCCGCAAATCCATCACCGTTACCACCAATGATGTGGACCACCCCAACACAGTGCTATTTATTAAAGGTAAGGTTATTCCCAAGGCAAAATCTCCGGGCGATCTTTTTCCCATAAGCATAGGAAACCTCAAATTAATGACTAACCATCTGGCCTTTAATGAAATAAAAGACGATCAAGTTAAAAAAGATTCCGTAAAAATTTACAACAAATGGGGGCATCCGATGACCCTAAAATTCAACCAGATACCGCCGAATGTCAAAATAGAAGCTCATCCGTCAACTTTGAAAAGCGGCCAAATCGGATATATTGTTGTTACTTACGATGCAGCAAAAAGAAAAGATTACGGCCTTTTGTTTGACCGCGTAGCCATTATCACAAACGACAATGTTCAACCGGTTAAGATACTGAATATCAGCGCAAGAATTGTTGAAGATTTCTCGAAATTGTCGCCAAAAGAGTTGAAAAAAGCTCCCAAAATAGTTTTTGAAACAACGGATTACGATTTTGGGAAAGTGAAATCGGGCACAATGGTAAAATACAGTTTTGTATTTAAAAACGAAGGAAAACGCGATTTGATTATTCGCAAGACTAAATCATCATGCGGATGTACGGCAACGGCTCCTGCCGAAAAGGTCATCAAAAAAGGCCATTCCAGCAAAATTGACATTGAGTTTAATACCCACGGACGCCGCGGAAGACAACATAAAACCGTTACCGTGATAACCAACGACCCCAACAATCCGGAAGTGATTCTTAATATCCACGGTGAGTTGACAAATTAATTGAGATTTGTTGATCTTATTGAAAAACGGCTTGCATTAAAATTTTAATGCAAGCCGTTTTTTATTACCTTAATTTCAAAAAGTGAAAACATTTTTCCTATTCTAATAAAAATTTTTCCCATTATCGGAAAAATCGCTTGCCAAAAAAGCGATTTTAGAGTTTGATATTAAAATTAAGCATTTTGTTTATTAAAATTAAAACCGATATAACAAACTGAACTTTAAGATGTAATGGATTTATAAGGAAACTATTTCAAGAAATTCAAATTATTTTTTAAGATTTTTTTACATTTTGGTCTGCTACTTGTAAAAGTGAGCCGACCGTAAATCATAACGGTTGTTTTTAATAGCAATGTTAACCAAGGAAAGGGGCTGATGATAATCAGTCCTTTTTTTTTTGCAACAAAATTTCCTGAATTTTTTTAATGACAAGCAACATTTATTGCTTTAATTTACACCGGCTACAATGCAAATTCGGAACTATAGGACAGCATTTGTTCAGCAAAGTCGTCGGGATAGCTAATCATAACATCCTTGATATCACCGTTTTCCACTATGGCTTCGAGCTCGGGATTGATAAATCCGGCATAAGGAGGAATATCAAGCTTTTTCCAACGCTCCAAAACTTCCTTATGGAGCTCCCTATCTACTTTCACTCCGTATTTCTCAACCAGAGCTTTCGCTCTTTCGTAGTCGCCTTCCGATTTAATCCTTTGTATCTCACGCAGTTGTATGCCGAATATTTCTCTCAGTTGCTGATGGTCATTAATCTTGAAATACGTTTTTCCGTCCTTTTTCATCTTTTCAATCACATTCATCCTTTTGCCCAAGGCGAAAGCCCATTTGGCAATAAGCTGACGATTTCGCATGTGCGACTCCTCAAGGTTTTTACCCGGCTCAATTCTAACGAGTTGCGTCATTAAACCACTGCGTATGTAGGCATTATACTCGGCCATTCCCGGGCGAAGGTCGGGCATCAAACCAAGCTCCACAAGTTTGGGGTCGATGGCAAAATAAAGAGCCACAAGGTCGGCACGAGCTTCCTCAACGGTAGAAGCATAATTCTTGAGAGTTTCAGCCGTATCGCCTACCCCGTAGGCCATCTTGCCGGAGCCATGACCTATTATCTCGTGCATATCGACGTGCAGATTACTTCCCAATGTCCCCCAATCTTTTGCCAATTTAACTTCCTCATTATCAAAGGCAAACTCTTCCAAAGCTCCGCTTCCTTTGCTCACTTCATCATAGGCTTTTATAATGTTGGAAATGGTAACCGACTTGGAGCCGTACTTGGTTCTTATCCAATCGGCATTTGGCAGGTTGATACCTATTGGCGTTGAGGGAGAACAGTCCCCCGCTTCAACAATCACATTAACCGCCTTGGCCGAGACCCCTTCAATTTTATCCTTTTTATAAATGGCATCGGTGGTGGAGTTTTTCTCAAACCATTCAGCATTCTCCGATATGGCAGAAGCACGTTTTGTCGCTTCAAAATCAACCATCGAAACAGTGCTCTCATAGGTGGCCTTTCGTCCCAAGGGGTCACCATAAACTTCTATAAATCCGTTTATTACATCAATCTGCGAATCTTTATCACTGACCCACAAAATGTTGTATTCGTCAAAATATCTCAGCTCGCCGCTTTTGTAATAAGCTATCAGTTTTTCCAAAGCCTTCCTTTGTATTTCATTTTCGGCAAAGGGCAGAGCTTTCTCGAGATTCTCGGTTATGGCAGTGATATATTTGCCGTAAAGCCCGTCGGCCTTATAGACCAACTCCACAATTTTACCGTCTTTTCTGACAAGTTTGGAATTGAGACCGTAGCTTAAAGGCTCATCTTTATCTTGTGGAAAGGCAGCGTAAAAGTCCTCGACTTCCTTTTGCGTGACATCCTCGTAAAAGTTTACGGCTGAGCCATTTACCAAATCAGCAGACTCATCGGTGCTTACGCGTTTGGCATCCACATCGGGATTGAAGATTAGCTCTTTGAAGAAATTTTTCAACTCGCCGGCATCCTTTAAATCCCCAAGGGTAAAACCTTCCGCCCGGGAATTGTCAACGAGATTCTCAAAACAGGAAAAGTCGAAATCCGGCAAAATCTTATCTGTGGAATAATGATGATGAATTCCGTTGGAAAACCATATTCTTTTCAGATATACGGTAAACTTTTGAAAGCAAGCTGATTTTTTGTCTCCCGAGAAAGTCGTATAGATATTCTCGAGATTTTTCCTGACAAAAATATTGTGTTTGTAATTCTGATGCCAAAGTATGTCCCTGCCGCTAAGAGCCGCTTTGTAAAGATAAAATACAAACTTTTTCTGTCGCAGCGAAAGTTTCTCGAAATCGGGAACGCGATAACGCAAAATCCTGATATCGGCAAACTTTTCAGTCATATATTTAAAATCATTGTCATTCGTCATCTTATTGAAATTTAATATTTTACTTTAAGAAAAATGGCATTTTGCACAAAAAACAAAAGGCTATCCCGATGAATAGCCTTTTGTAACATTTTTATGAAAAAAGTTTATTTCGTCATCATAACCGCAAGGTCGGCAAGGCGGTTTGAATATCCGTTTTCGTTGTCGTACCACGAAACAACCTTAACGAGGTTGCCGCCTTTTTCCATTGTCAACAGCGAATCGAAAATCGATGAATAATCGCTGCCCACGATATCGGCGCTGACAACGGGGTCGGTTTCGTATTTCAAAATACCCTTCATATTACCTTCTGCGGCAGCTTTCATAGCAGCGTTAACCTCCTCAACGGTAGCTTTTTTCTTCAGTTGAACCGTAAGGTCAACGATGGAGCCGTCGGGTGTGGGCACACGCATTGCCAAGCCGTGCAGTTTGCCGTCAAGTTCGGGAATCACAAGGCCGATAGCCTTTGCAGCTCCGGTGCTGGTGGGAATGATGGAAACGGCGGCGGCACGTGCACGACGCAGGTCTTTATGCGGAGCATCCAAAATAATTTGGTCGTTGGTGTAGGAGTGAATGGTGTTCATCAGTCCCCACTCTATACCGAAATTATCGTTGAGCACTTTGGCTATGGGTGCCAAGCAGTTGGTTGTGCACGAAGCGTTCGACACGATTTTGTGCTCGGGTTTCAGTTCTTCGGTGTTCACTCCCAAGACAATGGTGGCGTCAACATCGTCTTTTGTGGCCGAAGGAACCGAAAGAGCAACCTTTTTGGCACCTGCTTTAAGGTGTTTTTCCAACAGCTCGCGCTTGCGGAAAATGCCGGTCGATTCAACGACAACATCAACGTCAAGGTCGCCCCAAGGCAGGTTTTCCGGGTCACGCTCGGCATATACCCTTATGCGATTTCCGTTAATTATCAAAAAATCCCCGTCAACTTCAACAGTCCCGTCAAACTTACCGTGAACAGAATCGTATTTGAATAAATGAGCCAGAGTTTTTGTGTCCGTCAAATCGTTAAAAGCCACTACTTCAACATCTTCTTTCTTGAGCAATGCTCTGTATGTCAGCCGTCCTATGCGGCCGAATCCGTTAATTGCAATTTTTGCTTTTGCCATATCTCTAATTATTAAAATTGAATATCCTCATTAAATTACCGGAGCAAAAATAAAAAATAAGTAATTGCCCGTGATAATTTGTTTTCCTATTTTGGACGGGGAAACCAAAAGACCCGCAGCTATGAAAAATCCTTTTTTTCCAATTGCGAAAACAGGTTAACACCAAAAAGGAAATGCTTTGTCATTATGTTTTTTTTGTAAATCATGGAAACGGCCCTTTGCTCTATGCTCTTTCTTTTGCGGTAATTTCTTTTAATGTTTTTATAGAAATTAAAATGCGCTTTAACTACGGCAAAACTGTCGCGCCAATGGCCTTCGGCCAAAAATTTCATTCCTGCAACACCATCCCACAACAATCTGACAATAAATACTTTGTAAAAATTTTTCCGTGGCAGATTTTTGTAAAGGAGATAAAAATTATTCCTGAAATTGAGATAGGTTTTGCGCGGTGAATTTTTGGGCAGAGTGCCGCCGCCTACATGATAAACAACCGAAGCGGGTTGCACCATAATTTTATAGCCGTTGTTTTTTAAACGCCAACAGAGGTCTATTTCCTCCATGTGAGCGAAAAAATCTTCGTCGAGGCCGCCCACTTCCCAGAAAGCCGAGGAGCGCACAAACATAGCCGCTCCCGAAGCCCAAAACACCTCCGAAACATCATCGTATTGCCCGTTATCTTTTTCCAAATGGCCGAAGACCCTGCCACGGCAAAAGGGGTAGCCCCACTTGTCGATAAAACCGCCGGAAGCTCCTGCGTATTCAAACTCGTCGCGATGATGCAAGGCCCTGAGCTTGGGCTGACAAGCGGCTATTTTCGCATCGGACTCCATAAGCTGCACCATGGGTTCAAGCCATCCTTCCGTTACCTCTATGTCGGAGTTTAAAAGCAC
>CAZPGC010000026.1:9471-23159 GCA_964585875.1 uncultured Prolixibacteraceae bacterium
TTTTCCGTATTACTCATATTTACAATCTGAAGTCGGCAAAGATATTAAAAAACCTCCTTGGCAATCTTCTGAATATTATCGGAGCGTCCCATGGTGTAAAAATGAATGACAGGCACATTACGGGCTTTCAACTCTTTGGCCTGAGCAATAGCCCATTCCGTTCCCAACTGCCGCACCTCCGAGTTATTTTTACATTTCATGGCTTCATTCACCAACTCTTCAGGCAGGTCGATATGGAAAGTCTGCGGCAAACCCACCAACTGTCTTTTGGTAGCAAGCGGTTTCAAACCGGGGATAATGGGCACCTCTATTCCAACCTTCCGGCATTCGTCAACAAAGTCGAAAAATTTGCTGTTGTCGAAAAACATCTGCGTTACGATATAATCGGCACCGGCATCAACTTTTTGTTTTAAGTACATCATATCCAGCTGTTTATTGGGAGCCTCCGCATGTTTCTCGGGATATCCCGCCACGCCGATACAAAAATCGGTGGCATGGGTATTTTCCAATTCTTCATCGAGATACAGACCTTTATTCATGTTGCTAACCTGATTTACAAGCCCCAAGGCATTGGAGTGCCCGTCGGGTTCGGGCTTAAAGCTCTTCATATTGGCAGGAGGGTCGCCGCGCAGGAGCATTATATTGTTTATACCGAGAAAATGCAGGTCGATAAGAGCGTTTTCCGTTTCCTCCTTGGAGAATCCGCCGCAGATAAGATGCGGCACCACGTCGATGCCCGTTTTAAACTGCACCGCTGCCGTGATACCCACCGTGCCGGGACGCTTACGTACCGTGCGCTTTTCTATGCCCCCACCGGGTAACTCCCTGTATTCCACCTCCTGCTGATGGTAGGTTACGTCTATAAAAGCAGGTTTAAACTCCAATAAATCAGCAATATTCTTGTGAATATGCTCAAAATGTTCCCCTTTTAAAGGCGGCAATATTTCAAAGGAAAAAAGTGTTCCCTCCGCCTGTGCTATGTGCTCTGTTACTTTCATTTTGATATGTTTGTTGTTCGTTGTTTGCTGTTTGTTGTTTGCTGTTTGTTGTTTGCTGTTTGTTCGTTGTTTGCTGTTCGTTAGTTGCTGTTCGGAGTTTCTGTTCGTTGTTTGCTGTTCTAACATCAATATCCAACCGCAAACCCCAAACAGCAAACCTTAAACCTTAAACCGCAAACCCCAAACCACAAACCCCAAACCGCAAACCCTAAAAATCAATATTCTGCATTATATACTTTTTCACGATTGCCGGCTCATCTCCTTTGCGGCGTGTGTAATCTTCAAACTGGTCCTCCTTTATTTTATTAACATCAAAATAGCGAGCCTGAGGATGGGTAAAATAATAGCCGCTCACCGCTGCCGCCGGATACATGGCGAAATTCTCCGTCAGCTTCAAACCCGTGGTTTTTTCGGCATCCAAAACACGGAAAATCTTCTCTTTCTCGGAGTGGTCCGGACAAGCGGGATAACCCGCCGCAGGACGAATACCGCGATATTTCTCCTTTATAAATGCCTCATTGTCAAAAGCTTCATCGGGTGAGTAGCCCCAAAACTCTTTACGCACCTTGTAATGCAAAAGCTCGGCAAAGGCCTCCGCCAATCTGTCGGCTATCAGCTTGAGCATTATGGCGTTGTAATCATCATGGGCTTCCTCAAAGGCTTTTACATGCTTCTCGATTCCCTGTCCTGTCGTTAAGGCAAACAGACCAATATAATCTTTTACGCCGCTGTTTTGCGGAGCTACATAATCGGCAAGACAAAGATTATGCTCCTTGCCGGCCTGCTGATTTCTTAAAAACTCAAAGGCTATTCTCTCTCCTTTATTTTTAATAAAAACAGTCTCATTTTGGGAATTAGCCTCAAATAGACCATATACAGCATTGGCAGTCAGCCATTTACTCTCAATGATTTTATTAAGCATACTCGTGGCATCGGCGTAAAGTTTGCGCGCCTCCTCCCCTTTCTCGGGATGGTCGAGAATGTCGGGAAAACGACCTGTGATGCGCCAAGCATGAAAAAAGAAACTCCAATCTATAAAAGGCACTATTTCTTCCACGGGATAATCTTGCAAGACATTCACTCCCGGTTTCAGCGGCTTGCAAATATCGGCTTCAGTTGCATTCCAAACAAATTTGTTTTCCCTTGCTTCCTCAAAAGTGAGGTAACTTTTCTTGGCTGTTCTTTCATTGCGGCGTTCGCTCAGTTTGCGGTATCGCTCCCTCACCTCGGCGGCATATTTTTGTTTTTCTTCAGCGGAAATAACTTTGGCAGAGACATTCACCGACAGCGAGGCGTCTTTCACATGGATAACCGGTGCCGAATAATTGGGAGCTATTTTTACCGCGGTGTGGATTTCCGAGGTGGTGGCGCCGCCTATCAAAACAGGGATATCGAGTCCTTGACGCTGCATCTCCGCCGCCACATGAGCCATCTCCTCCAACGAAGGCGTTATCAGGCCGCTAAGCCCCACTATATCAACGTTTTCGTCTTTTGCCATTTGTATAATTTTCTCGGTGGGGACCATCACGCCAAGGTCTATTACTTCGAAGTTGTTACAAGCAAGCACCACCCCCACAATGTTTTTGCCTATGTCGTGAACATCACCTTTTACCGTAGCAAGCAAGACCTTGCCGGCAGAGGTGGTCTCTCCCGCATTTTCCTCTTCGATGTAAGGCATCAAAATGGAAACCGCCGTTTTCATAACCCTCGCACTTTTCACCACCTGCGGCAAAAACATCTTACCGCTGCCAAACAAATCGCCCACCTTATTCATACCTTTCATCAGCGGTCCTTCTATTATGGACAATGCCGAAGGATATTTCCGGCGTGCCTCGTCTATATCTTCCTGAATATGAGCCGTTATGCCCTTTACCAAAGCGTATGAAAGGCGGCTCTCCACGTCTTCATGCCTCCACTCCTCGTTTTTGGCGGCCTCACGTTTTATGCCGTCTTTGTGGGTGGCTGCATAATCCAAAAGCCTTTCCGTTGCCTGCGGGTTACGATTCAGCACAAGGTCTTCGGTGAGCTGCAGCAATTCCTCCGGAATGTCGTCGTAAATCTGCAACATGGCAGGATTAACAATGCCCATATCCATTCCTGCTTTTACGGCGTGATAAAGAAAAACCGAATGAATAGCCTCGCGAATTTCGTTATGTCCTCTGAATGAAAACGACAGATTGCTTACCCCGCCGCTCACCTTGGCATAGGGCAGGTTGGACTTTATCCATTTTACGGTTTCTATAAAATCGACGGCGTAGTTGTCGTGCTCCGCAATTCCTGTCCCTATGGTGAGTATGTTGGGGTCGAAAATTATATCCTCAGGCGGAAATTTCACCTTGGAAACAAGAATGTCGTAAGCCCTTTTGCATATGGCGGTTTTACGCTCGAAATCAGTGGCTTGCCCCTCCTCGTCGAAAGCCATAACCACAGCGGCGGCGCCGTATCTTTTTATCAAACGGGCTCTTTTAACAAACTCCTCCTCCCCTTCTTTCAGGCTAATGGAATTAACTATCGCCTTGCCTTGCAGACGTTTCAGACCGGCTTCTATAACTTCCCATTTTGAGCTGTCTATCATCACGGGCACCTTGGCAATATCGGGCTCCGACATCAGCAGGTTAAGAAAATTCACCATCTCCTCTTTGGCATCGAGCATGGCATCGTCCATACAAACGTCTATCACTTGTGCCCCGCCTTCTACCTGATGGCGTGCTATCTCAAGCGCCTCCTCGTATTTTTTCTCGCGTATCAAACGGGCAAACTTACGTGAGCCGCTGACATTGGTTCGCTCTCCTATATTTATAAAGTTCGACTCGGGGCTGATTTTCAGAGCCTCCAAGCCACTCAAACGCGTTTGGTGGTCGTCGGCAACGGGACACCGCACGGGAGCTTTGGCAGCATCACGGGCAAAGCGTCGGATGTGGTCGGGCGTGGTGCCGCAACAGCCTCCCACGATGTTTACAAACTCATTTTCCAAAAAATCGTGAATATGATGTCCCATTATCTCGGGCGTTTCGTCATATTCGCCGAACTCGTTTGGCAAACCCGCATTGGGATAGGCACTTACCAAAAAAGGAGCATTGTGCGCCAATTCTTCGAGGTAGGGACGCATCTCCTTGGCGCCGAGAGCACAATTCAAGCCTATGCTGAGAATATCCAAGTGCGAAAGCGATGTCAGAAAAGCACCTACAGTCTGACCGGAGAGCGTCCTGCCGCTGGCATCGGTAATGGTGCCCGACACCATCACCGGAATGCTCTCTCCCCTTTCGTCCATAAGCATCTCGAGGGCAAAAAGGGCAGCTTTGGCATTGAGAGTGTCGAAGATAGTCTCCACCAAAAAGATATCAACCCCGCCCTCAAGCAAACCCTTTGCCTGCTCATAATATGCATCGCGCAACTCATCATAAGAAATAGCCCTGAATCCCGGGTTATTAACATCGGGCGACATGGAAGCCGTTTTGTTGGTGGGTCCCAAGGCACCGGCCACAAAACGCGGCTTGCGGGGATTCATGGCCGTATATTTGTCGGCGGCTTCTCTCGCAAGGCGTGCCGCGGCCACATTTATCTCATACACAATATCTTGCATGCCGTAATCGGCCATGCTTATTCGCTGTGCATTGAAAGTGTTGGTCTCAATAATGTCGGCGCCGGCCTCGAGATATTCCTCGTGGATGCTGCGAATCAGCTCCGGCTTGGTAAGGCACAGCAAGTCGTTATTACCTTTCAGCTCGGTTTTCCAAGCGGCAAAACGCTCGCCACGATAGTCTTTCTCCTCAAGTTTAGCCCGCTGAATCATCGTTCCCATGGCGCCGTCCAACACCAAAACACGCTCTGCTGCAAGAGCCTTTATTTTGTCTATCTTGCTCATTTTCCGTATTTTAAAACACCAAAACATCCGCACACGGCGTCACACAACGGCATAAAGCCCTTACTTTCATCCGTTTTTGCATACCTATGTTTTGTCATTGATTAAATAATTTAATTTATAATCACCCGCAAAACGGGATTAGGTATTGGCACCTTTTCAGCAGTCTGCCGATAGGTTGCCAGAGCTTCACAGAGCCTAATCTCTCCACTCTTCTGTATAAATCAAAAAATTCCGTTTGAAGGGATATTTTTGAAATCTGCGGCAAAGATATTAATAAAAACATTGGTTGGTAATATTTTTTTTAGGGCGTCCGGGCGGGCTGTCCGCTTGTAGTTGGAGCGGCAGGCGGCGTGTTCCGTAGCGGCGTGCGGGGGCTTCCGTTGGTCGCCTCCGCCGCCGCACTCCACATCGCCCCCCGCCGCCCCAAGCTACCGCTACCATCCCTGACGCAAGCGCGCTCATGGCCGAGTCAAGAAACAAAGCATTGTATTTTTTGCAATCGTCGCCATAGCTTTTGTTTGCACCACCGCGTAAGAAAATGTCCGTCAAACTTTTTTTATCTATTTTTGAGCCCTCATTTTCGAAGCCTCGATTTTACCGAGGCCGAATTTTAACGAATTGCGGGTAACACATAAATCATTATCAACAATTTATTTTTTAAAAGACATCAACAATGAGTAAACTCAAACCTACAAATTATCCGGCACTATACACCCTTATAGGAGTTTTCTTTTTCTGGGGTTTTATTGCGGCGAGTAACGGTGTATTTATTCCTTTCAGCAAATCAAAATTCGACTTATCACAATTTCAGAGTCAACTGATAGACTCTTCCTTTTATTTTGCATATTACATCGGAGCATTCTTGCTTTTCATCCTATCGGTTATAGGCAAAAAAGACCTTTTAAACAGCTGGGGTTTCAAAAACGGAATAGTTTACGGATTGATGATTTCGGTGGTGGGTGCCTTTCTTATGTTTCCCGCACTGTCATCGAGCAACTTCGCCTTTATCTTGGCAGCATTGTTTATTATCGGTCTGGGCTTTTCGCTTCAGCAAACGGCCGCCAATCCCTTAGCCATCGCCTTGGGAGACCCGAGCACAGGCTCAAACAGGCTGAATTTGGCCGGAGGCGTAAATTCGTTCGGCACAACCATAGGCCCCATAATATTTGCTTTGGCGCTGCTGGGCACAACAAGAATGGACAGCAGTTTGATTGCCCGTCTCAGCCTGTCAAGCGTGCAAAAACTTTATATAGTCATTGGCCTGTCGTTCCTTACGGCGGCTCTTTTATTCAAATTCTCCAAAAGACTGCCCGATATGAAAGCCGATGCGAAAATAGAAAACGAAACCAAAGCCACGGCTTTGATGAGCATACTCAGCATTATACTCGTGGTTATTTTGGCTTTCATTTTTTACCTGAATACGGGAGAAGGTGTTGACCGCCAAAGCTCTACAGGACTTTATTTGATATTGGGAGGAATTGCGGCTTTGGTCTTAAGCCTATTGACAGGCAACATCAGCGCCGGCAAAAATCCCAAAGGATGGGGAGCTTTTAAATACCCTCAACTGGTGTTGGGAATGATAGGAATATTTACCTACGTGGGAACGGAGGTGACGATACAGAGCAATTTGGGAGAATATTTAAACCATCTCGATTTTACAAATTACCTTAAAACAAATGCGGGAGTCAGTTACGACCATTTCAAAGAATTGCTGCTTTCAAATAAAACAAAAGGATATTGGGCCGAGATGACTCCCTTGCTGATTTCTCTCTATTGGGGCAGTTTAATGATAGGCCGTTGGGCAGGAGCTGTTTCCGCCTTCGATTTGAGTTCCAAAGTAAAAAAAACAGCCTTGATTATTGTTCCTTACATTGCTTTTCTCGTAATAATCACTTCCAACTACATCGGCGGCGTCAGCAAAGCCGACCTTCTGAATATCTTGCCCTATGCAGGCCTTATCCTCATTCAAATTATCGGTTTCTTTTTAGGTCAAGACAAACCGGCAAAAACACTTACCATCTTCGGTATTTTAGGAATGGCGGCAATGATTACGGGGATGTACACAAGCGGAAATATTGCCGTATTCGCTTTTGTCAGCGGCGGTTTATTTTGTTCGGTAATGTGGCCCGTAATATTTTCTCTATCGGTTCAAGGTTTGGGGAAATACACCTCGCAAGGCTCGGCATTTTTGATAATGATGATTTTGGGAGGAGCATTTATCCCCCCCTTGCAAGGCAAAATTGCCGATATTTTCAACATAAGAGTCTCATATTGGGTGCCTGTGGTGAGCTTTGCTTACCTGACTTTATTTGCCGTTTTGGTAAAAAGAATTCACGCCAAACAAGGCTTGGTGGCAACCGAAAGTTAAATTTTGTTTTATGTAAAACTTGTTTTTTATAATTGCAAACAATAGTGTTATTTATGTGTTAATCATCCTATATCTTTTTTTATGATAAAAAACTTCATTATAAAAATATGTTTGCCGTTTTTGTTAATAATTGTTGGGGTAATTTCTCCTTTGCATGCTCAACAATCAATAAAAAACTCAAAACAAGACCCAAACAACAACAAACCCGAAAAAGGCAAGCTATACTTTACGGGCACGCCGTTTGTTTCTTCTAATCCGTCTTACGGTCTGATATTCGGGGTGAGCGGCGCTTTCAACATGTATTTGGGCGAGCCCGCCGATACTCGCATTTCTTCGGCTTTAGCTTCCATCATGATAACTTCCAAAAAGCAGCTTTTGATTACTTATAAAAGCAGTTTGTTATTGCCGAAAGACAAGTGGGTTTTGTTGGGCGACTGGCGCTATTTTGTTACTTCGCAACCTACTTTCGGATTGGGGACAGGACCTCAATCGTCGAAACTTGCTTCAAACGGTTTTGAATATTCACCGGGGTTCTTCTCAAAGCCCATCAGTGACGAGCAGCTGCTGACATTCAAATACATAAGGATTCACGAAACAGCCTTGACAAAGGTGAAAAAAGATGTATATCTCGGCATCGGTTATCACTTGGATTACCACTTCGACATAAATGATAATCTATTGAACACCGACACCCTTCCCCCCGTGCTGACAAGTCATTATACCTACTCGAAAAAATACGGATTCGACCCTGGAAAGTATTCTCTTTCAGGTATTTCTCTCAACTTTTTATACGACAGCAGAGACAATCAGGTCAATCCTTACGCGGGTCAGTATATCTTGGCGAGATACAGAATAAATCCGAAATTTCTCGGAAGCACGGTGAGTTCTTCGAGTTTATGGCTCGAATATCGCAATTTTGTAAAATTGACGAAAAAACCGCAGCCGAGTCATATGTTGGCGCTATGGCTCTACGGTGATTTCGAAGTGTCGGGGCACATTCCTTACATGGATTTGCCTGCACTCGGCTGGGACCAATTCGGACGCTCGGGACGCGGTTATACACAAGGACGATTTCGCGGACAGCAGCTGATATACGGCGAGTTGGAATATCGTGTTCATCTTTTTGGCATTAAAAACAATAAGGACTTGGTAGGAGCCGTGGTTTTTGTAAACGGCACCTCGGCAACAAACAAAGATGCCGGCATAAAAATGTTTAAATATGTGGAACCCGGTTACGGTGTCGGATTGCGAATTATGGTTAACAAAAAAACCAGATCCGACGTCACAATTGATTATGCCATAGGAAGATACGGGTCAAAGGGCTTGTATTTTAATATAAACGAAACATTTTAGCTCGCAATTAAATTAACGAATTATGAAGAAATATTTTTTATTGCAAATTGCTCTTGTTTTATTGAGCAACATTGGTTTTGCCCAAAGGCTGAAACCCTATTTCGACAAAGACGAGTATCGAGAATTGTTGTATATTTCGGCAAAGACAAACACGCCCGACTCTGTGGTGTTTAAAATACCCGCGCCCCAATCTCACACTATGATTTACAGGTCGAAAATCATGGGTCTCGACAACCGTTGGGATTTGTGGATAAACCGCGAACATACCATTGCCGTGGTCAGCATTCGCGCCACCACCGGAAATATTGAGAGCTCACTGGGAAACCTTTACGCAGCTATGGTGCCTGCAAAAGGCACTCTGAATTTGAGCAAAAGCGACACCTTTCGCTATTGTCTTGCCCCCGACGATAAAGCCGCTGTGCACGTGGGATGGTTGCTGAGCACGGCCTATCTTTCAAGGGATATTGTGCCCAAAATAGACTCGCTCTACGCTGCCGGCGTAAAAGACATTATTTTATTGGGACACAGCCAAGGCGGCGCAATAGATTTTTTGCTCACCGCTTATTTGTATAGCCTGCAAAAACAGAAAAAACTGCCGCAGGACATACGCTTTAAAACATATTGCAGTGCGGCGCCCAAGCCGGGAAACCTTTATTTTGCTTATTACTACGAAAACATTACGAACAAATGGGCTTTTAACGTTGTAAACTCCGCCGATTGGGTTCCGGAAACCCCAATATCAATACAAACCCTCAATGATTTTAACGAAACAAACCTGTTTGCCGAGACCAAAATACAAATGAAAAAACTGAAATTTCCCAAAAATATAATTCTTAAGAAAATTTATAACAAGCTGAGCAAACCTACCGAAAAGGCACAAAAAAGATATGAAAAGTATTTGGGAGAAATGACCTCCAAATTAATTCGAAAAAAATTCCCCGATTTTGAACCGCCCGAATATTTCAGCAGCAATAATTACGTAAGAACAGGCAGAACCATAGTGCTTTACGCCAATGAAGAATACTTTAAAAAATTCCCGAAAAAAAGCCATGATATAGGCGTGCACCATAATTTTAAGGCCTACCTGTTTTTACTCGAACAAAGATAAACCCACCTAAAAGTCGGTATGTCGAAGTGCCGATTTTATGCGATGCAGGTGCAAAAACCGCAAAACATAAAACAATTTTTTTCCGCTTAAAAGGATTTATATTAACTTTGCTTTCTCAAATCCTGTTACCGGAATTTGAAATTAACGACTAAGGTCTAATACATTTGCTAATATGAAAAACTGCATTACGTGTAAATATAAATCACATCTTTTCGATAAACTAACTGAAGACGAGCTCCGAATGCTGACAAAAAACAAACGCTCCATCAGCGTTTCCAAAGGCGACCTTGTATGCCGCGAGGGCGATCCCATCAAAAATTTCGTTTATCTCACCAGCGGCCTGGTAAAATTGCATAAGGTCGATAAATTCGGTAAAGACCAGATTGTCTCGGTAGCAAAACCCCTTGATTTCGTGGGACTTTTGACGCTTTTCTCGGCTTCCTCTTACAAATACAGCATCACGGCGCTGCAAGACAGTACCCTCTGTTATGTGGACGTAAACCTCATTAAAAAATTCGTTTCTTCCAACGGTGGTTTCGCGCTTGACATAATGAAACACATCAGCAAAGTTTCCGACGAGATTATTCGTAAAACATACGCCATCAACAGCAAAAACCTGCGTGGCAGGACAGCATTGGTACTTCTCGATTTTGCCGATAACATCTTCAAAAGCGATATCTTCGACCTGCCCGTAAGCCGTAAGGAAATAGGCGAGCTGATAGATATGACACCCGAAAACGTGATTAGAATCCTGTCGGAATTTCGCCGCGACGGCCTTATAAACTTAAAAGGCAAACATGTGGAACTGCTTAACAAAGCCATGTTACATAAAATCAGAGACTTGGGATAGCATTTTTTCTCTTGAAAATAAAATTTTCCGCACCTAAAGTCTTGCCGAAACTCTCTTCACCATACTTTCTTTCCACAGGGCAAAGTCTCCTTCGAAAATATGACGGCGGGCCTCTCCTACCAACCACAAATAAAAAGCGAGATTGTGCAGACTTGCAATCATAGGTCCCAAACTTTCCTTGGCAACGAACAAATGACGCAAATAAGCCCTTGAATAGGCGCTGTCAACAAAAGAATGCCCCTCGGGGTCAACAGGAGAAAAATCCTTTTGCCACTTTTTATTTTTAATATTTATTATGCCTTGAGAGGTGAACAACATGCCGTTTCTACCGTTGCGTGTGGGCATCACACAGTCGAACATATCCACACCCAAAGCTATGTTTTCCAATATGTTGGCCGGTGTGCCGACGCCCATAAGATAGCGCGGTTTGTCGGCAGGCAAAATGCTGCAAACAAGGTCGGTAAGCTCATACATCACTTCCGTGGGCTCGCCTACCGACAGCCCTCCGATGGCATTTCCTTCCATATCCCGCGAGGCAATATATTCCGCCGACTGCTTCCGCAAATCTTTGTAAACACTACCTTGAACAATGGGAAAAAGTGTCTGCTCAAAACCGTAAAGAGGTTCGGTCTTGCGATAATGCGCAATGCCTCTGTCAAGCCAGCGATGAGTCATGAGCATCGAGTTGCGTGCATAGTCGTAATCGCAGGGATAGGGCGTGCATTCGTCCAATGCCATCATGATGTCGGAGCCTATAACACGCTGTTTTTCAATCACATTCTCAGGGGTAAAAATATGCTTGGAGCCGTCGATATGGCTGCTGAAACGTACGCCTTCTTCCTTTATTTTACGCGTTTCGCTCAAACTGAACACCTGATAACCTCCGCTATCGGTCAAAATGGGTTTGTCCCAACCGTTGAACTTGTGTAAGCCACCTGCCTCCCGCAGCACCTCCAAACCGGGGCGCAGATACAGATGATAGGTGTTACCCAAAATAATCTGCGCTTTGGTATCTTCTGTAAGTTCCTTTATATGAACGGCTTTCACCGTTCCTGCCGTGCCCACCGGCATAAAGATTGGCGTCTTTATTTTTCCGTGTGCGGTGCTTATCTCCCCTGCTCTCGCACTGCTTTTTGTGTCTTTCGCTTGTAAATTGAATTTCATCGGGCAAAAATAGAAAAGAAAAAGTCAAAACGAACAATCATTTGCCGAGCAGCTTGCCGGCGATAAGTGCCGCGGCGCCGGTTTTTTCCCTCACATAGGCATCGGCAACAGAGGAAGCCATGCGATACAAATCGCTATCACTCAACAGCTTACCAATCACCTCTTCGAAGTCTGCTGCATTCTTGACACTAAAGGCTCCTCCAAGGTCAAGCAAATCTTTAGCCTCGTTGAATTTATGGTATCGCGGTCCGAATACGACAGGTTTCGAGAATGCCGCCGCCTCGAGTATGTTGTGAATTCCCGCACCGAAACCGCCGCCGATATATGCAATATGACAATAACGGTACAGGTGCATTAAAAAGCCGACGGAATCGACTATCAGCACTCGCGAGTGCGTAAAGTCGGTCTCCTTATCCGTCTGCGAAAAAAGAAGAGGCTTGTATGGCGAAAACAGTTTTACAATCTCGTCAATATGCTGTTTATCAACAATATGCGGAGCTATCACCACCTTCACATCTTCGGGAGCTTTTTCCATAAAAGTTGCTATGATTTTCTCCCCTGCAGGCCAACTGCTGCCCGCAAGCAAAAGGCGCGCTCCCTCGGCAAAGGCTTTCACCTTGTTCACTTCAAGGGCTTTTTCTTTTACCGCCGCCACACTGTCGAAACGAGTATCGCCGGCAACACTATGATTGGCTATTCCGGCAGCACCAAGTAATGCAGCCGAACGCTCATCCTGACAGAAAATGTGGGCAGCGCTTTTCAGGTGCTTACGAAACCATGCTCCGTAGAACTTGAAAAATATTTGCCCGGGACGATAAATGGCTGAGATAAAATAGTAAGGTATATCCTTGTTTTTCAGCACCTTCAAAAAATTGTACCAATATTCGTATTTAATAAAAACAGCAAATTTCGGATTGAAAAGCTCTACAAATCGCCGTGCCTCTGCCGGCGTATCCAAGGGCAGATAAAAGACATAGTCCGCATATTCGTAATTTTTTCTCACCTCATAGCCCGACGGCGAAAAAAAGGTCAAAAGAATCTTCAACTCGGGCTCTTTCTTTTTTAAGGCTTCAATAACAGGTCTCCCCTGTTCAAACTCACCGAGTGAAGCCGCATGAAACCAAAGCGTCTCCCCTTCCGTTTTTGTTGGAAATTTCTGCGATTTACGACCACGCAACCACTGTTTTGCCTTGGCATTAAAAGGTGCCGCCAACACAATGACCAAATAGTAGATTCGTATAAAAAAAGTATATAACAGCCTCATTATCAGAGTTAAAAATAATAAAAATCACGCTTTGTCTTGCCGTACAGCGGAATAACCCAACCCACTCTGATGCCGTAAAGCAAGTCGTGTCTTTTACTCTCGTCGCTCGTCATATCATCGGCATTGTAGGTGCGCATTCCCTTGGTATAGCCCTGAATAAATTCAAAACCGGCATAAAAATTCCAAAGCCTGTTGTTGCCCATAAAACGGTAGCCCACAAACTCCGACAGGCTGAAACCGGCGGTCATACGGTCATACAGTTTGGCATAATCGCCGTTTACCTGCGGCGCCGTTTTATATGGATTTTCTATGCGCACATAATGCTGCATAAAACCCCCGTGAAGTTGAATAAAAGGGCCCGAATTGGGGTTAGGATTCCAAATGTTAAATTGTTTTCCGAGGATTACAGCCGCATTAAATCCCCTCTCGTAAAGAAAAACCTCGGCAAGCATGCCGTTCCCGTCTATCACAAAACCCTGTTTATTTCTTATACCCTTAAAGTAATCGTCGCGGTTTATTATTTTCTCGCCAAATAAAAAAGAATAATCCAAGCCCGCTATCCATCCCGACGACGATTTAAAAACAAAATCTCCGCCGACGGTATTCGAATTTCCAAACCTATCGGCCATATCGCCCGCCGGCATGTGAAAGGAATAATGAAAGCCGAACATGGCTATATTTATCAAGGTGTCTCTTACCGATTGAGCTTTCAAACCCG
>CAZPGC010000026.1:23259-25700 GCA_964585875.1 uncultured Prolixibacteraceae bacterium
CAAAGTATTTTTCTACCTTTGCCCCTCGAAGAAATTAAACATTTGAAGTTATGGAATTAAAAGGAATTTTGGCCATTTCGGGCAAACCCGGACTTTATAAAATGCTGTCGCAGAGCAAGAACAGCATCATCGTGGAAGGACTAGACGACAAAAAACGCTTTCCCGTTTATGCCGCACATCAGATTAGCGCTTTGGAAGAAATAAGCATCTATACCGAGACCGACGACGTGGCTTTGGCAGATGTTTTCAAAGGACTATACGAGGCCGTAAACGGCGAGGCCGCAATTTCGCACAAGTCGTCGCGTAACGAGTTGGAGGCTCTCTTTGCCAAGGCTTTACCCGACTACGACCGCGACAGGGTTTATGTTTCCGACATAAAAAAAGTCATTCAATGGTATAACATCTTGCATCGCAACGGCTTGATGGTCTTCGACGAGGAAAAAGAAGCCGATGATGCCAAGCAAGAAAGCCCGACCGCCAAAGCCGGTGAAGAAGCAAAAGGCGAAGACGGCGGAAATCAGCAAGAAAAATAGCCATGAGCGCCAAACACAGTAGAGTTGAAGATTTGATAGTCGTTGACAATCGCAGAATCAACGACTATTATTTTGTCCTCAAATTGAAATCGCCTGCAGGACTGCCTCCTTTAAAAGCCGGAGAATTTGTAAATATCCTGGCCGAAGGCTCTTCGACAACATTTTTGCGCCGCCCCATTTCCATTTATGATGTAAATCACAAAGAAAATACTTTAGACCTGCTGATACAGATTGTGGGTGACGGCACTGCTGCACTTTCACGCCTTCACAAAGGCGAGACCGCAAATCTTGTTTATCCTTTGGGCAAAGGGTTTTCATTACTCAACGGCGGCAAAAAAGCGCTGCTCGCCGGCGGCGGAGTAGGCATAGCCCCTCTCCTGTTTCTCGGCAAAGAGTTGAAAAACAGAGGAGTAGAAGTTCACTTTTTGCTTGGAGGACGAGCCAAAGACAACATCATAGAAGTGGAAAAATTCAGCGCCGTCGGTAATCTGCATATTTCTACCGAAGACGGCAGCGTAGGCGAAAAAGGGCTGCTGACGCAAAACAGCATCATGGAAAAGGCCGGCACCTTCGATATGATTTACACCTGCGGCCCCGACCCCATGATGAAAGCCGTGGCACGTATAGCAAAAGACAATGATGTTTCTTGCGAGGTGTCGCTGGAAAACCTAATGGCCTGCGGCATAGGCGCTTGCCTGTGCTGTGTGGAAGAAACCACCACCGGAAACCGCTGCGTATGCACCGACGGTCCCGTCTTTAATATTAACGAACTAAAATGGACTTAGGCTATGAACCTTGAAGTGAAAATAGGCGACTTGAAATTAAAAAATCCGGTGATGACCGCCTCCGGCACCTTTGGATACGGCCCTGAGTTTGAGCCTTTTATTGACATCAACAGACTCGGCGGCATTGTGGTAAAAGGCACCACCTTGCACCATCGCGAAGGAAACGATTACCCCCGCATGGCCGAAACACCATCGGGTATGTTAAACGCCGTGGGACTGCAAAACAAAGGCGTTGACGTTTTTTGCAAGGAAATATATCCCCGAATAAAAGACTACGACACCGCCATTGCGGTAAACGTCTCGGGCTCCACCGTCGAAGAATATGTGGAAACGGCGGCACGGATAAACGAATTGGAAAAAATTCCCGCCATAGAGCTTAACATATCCTGTCCCAACGTGAAAGAGGGCGGCATGGCTTTCGGAACCTCTTGCCCGTCGGCAGTGGCGGTAACACATGCTGTTAGAGAGGTTTACAAAAAAACCATGATTGTCAAGCTCTCGCCCAACGTGACAAACATTGCCGAGATAGCCAAAGCCGTGGAAGGCGTGGGTGCCGACGCTGTATCGCTTATCAACACCCTGCTTGCCATAGCAATCGACCCTGAAACGCGGCGCTCAAAACTGTCAACAATTACTGGAGGCCTCAGCGGCCCTGCCGTGAAACCCATAGCCTTGAGAATGGTATGGCAAGTGGCGCAAGCGGTGAAAATCCCCGTCATAGGCATGGGCGGGATAATGAATGCCGGTGATGCCGTGGAATTTATGCTTGCCGGCGCTACAGCCGTGCAGGTAGGCACGGCAAACTTCATCGACCCCACCGTTACCATGAAAATAATCGACGGCTTAGAGGCTTATATGCTCCGCCATAACATTAAGGATATCAATGACTTGGTGGGTGGTATGATTGTTTAAGTCATTAGTTAGTGGCTGTCCATAAAGTCATTAAAATTAAAAATCAAGCACTTTATGGACAGAGGCACTATTTTATTTAAGCAGAACGATATTTTTTTGTTGCGAAACATTACAGTCCAATAAAATTTTAAATCAAAGAATATGAAAGCGTAATTTAAGTTTGTGTCTTTTTGAAAGTAAAACAATATCAAAAACGAAGCTCCTTTCGGCG
>CAZPGC010000027.1:0-25522 GCA_964585875.1 uncultured Prolixibacteraceae bacterium
ATATTGGAAATGACAACGCAAATAGACATTATACCCGCAATATTTTTCAAAAATTAGTAAATTATGATTTCTAAAAGCCCCATACTTTTAATCGCTCTGATTATTGTTGTTTTAAGCGGCTGTAAAACAAGGAAATACGAGAACCTGGATTGTAGGAGTGTTTTTATTTACGAAACCTTGTTTTTCAATATATTGGAGGATGGTTATAGGAATATTGCCTTCAAGATTCAATATAAAAGTAAAATTGATTCGGTTGTTTTGAGTTCGAAATGTGCCTTTGATATATTTCAACTGAAAAGCAAAAGTGAAAAAAGATACATCAAAACATTTTATAATTTAATTTATAATGATGATGCATATCTTGTTGATTCGTTGCAATATGATAAATTCAAAAAATTCATTATTCATAATGACGACAATTTGGACAGCTTATATAATCTTGGGAAAAATTCCTTTGTCAATTATTGTAAAAACAATGCTAATAATTACACTGACAATGAGATACTTCATGCAATTTATTTATTATATCGGTATAATATTTTCGGATGGAAAGAAACAAAATCCGGCTATTCTTATCTATATTTTGAAGAATTTAATTGTGAATTACCATATCCGACATGGCCAAATTAGGCTCTGTCGATTTCCTTCCCCCCCAAAAAAACCGCGTATTTTATCAAAAAATCAACAGCACAAATGAAAAGAGAACAAAGCCCGCGAGCATAATCTTAAAAGTATAAGGCAATATTTGTCGCGCTTTTAATCCTGTGATTGCCAGCAGCGGCAGTGCCCAAAAGGGTTGAACCATATTTGTAAGCTGGTCGCCGTAGGCAAGTGCCATAACGGCTTTGCCGGGCGCAATGCCGAGATGCAGGGCGGCTTGCATCACAACCGGACCTTGCACCGCCCATTGGCCGCCGCCGCTGGGCACGAAGAAATTCACAATGCCGGCACTAATCATAGTGAAAAAAGGGAAGGTGCTTTGTGTTGAAATATCCATGAAAAAGTTTGTAAAAATGTCGGTGAGTCCCGAATATTTCATTATGCCCATAATGCCGGCGTAAAACGGAAACTGAAGTATTATGCCTGTTGTGGAAGAAACGGATTGTGTGGCGGCCTTGGTAAAAGCGGCGGTATTTCCATACAAAAGAAGGGCCGTGAAAAAGAGTATTAGATTTATGGTGTTGATATTCAGCGATATGCTTCCTTTGTAAAATGAAATGACTGTGGCCGAGGCCATAAATATGCCTATTGCAATTCCAAAGGGGTATTTTTTGTCAATACTGTCCACGGCAAGGCTTTCCGCTTGGCTTTCACTGTTTTCGTCAGGCACAAGCTCGTCTCCGTTTTTTCTTTTTCCCATAAGAAAAAACAAAGCCGGCAGAAATACTATCACAAGGAAAAAAAGAACGATATTCATTGTGGAGAAAATGCTTTGCGAAACGGGTATGATGCCTGTAAGAGCTTGCAGAAAATGTCCTTGTTCGGCCACTTTCAGAGGTGCCGAGCCCGATAGTCCGCCGTGCCAAATCATCAATCCCGAATAAGCGGCGGCTCCTATCAGGGGGTAGTTGAGTTTCAGGCCTTTGCGGGCGGCGTTGTCCCCGACTTTTTTGGCAAGCAGCGCACCGAAGATAAGCCCCAAGCCCCAGTTGAGATATGCCGTCAAAATGCTTAGCAAGGCCACCCACATGGCAGCCGAGGCGCTGTCTTTCATTAGTGGCATTACCTTTAAAATCAGCTTGTTAAAGGCTTTTGTGCGCGCAATCATGGAGCCAAGCACCAGCATTAGCACCATCTGCATGGCGAACTTAAGCAGCCCCCAAAATCCTTTTTGCCAAAAAAGCAAGAGATTTATGGTCTTTTGTATTGCAGTTTCGCCATTGCCGGTGAAGAAAAAGGCCAGCAGGAAACTGATGAAGGTAAGCAAAATGGCAAGTGTGAAAGGAGAGGGGATAAGGTCGAATTTCGATTTTATGTCTTTGTTTGTTTTCATAACATGATTTTGTGGTGCACCGACACAAAAGTATGAAAAAGATTTGTAAGCCCTCGCCGCATAATCGCTCCCGCAAGCTGAAACTCCTCACGATGGAAATGAAACGCAAAGCCCCCGACTTTCTCTAATTTGGATTACAATATTCTAAATTCCAGCCGTTTGCCAATTTTATTCCCGATAAAAGCTTTTTAAATATTCATTATTCTTTTTGGTTTACGGCAATTTATTACCTTTGCGGCAATTAAAATTCATTGACAACAAAATCATAAAATACAATGCAAAAGTTAGTTTTATTGGGAGATGAGGCTATTGCCCAAGGGGCATTGGACGCCGGCGTATCGGCGGTGTATGCTTACCCGGGAACCCCGTCAACCGAAATTACGGAATATGTTCAAAAAAGTAAAGAGGCAAAATCGGGTGAGGTTGTGGCTCAATGGACTGCCAACGAGAAAACAGCGGCCGAAGCTGCCATAGGCGTCTCTTATGCCGGACGTCGTGCCATGGTTTGTATGAAACATGTGGGTCTTAACGTGGCTGCCGACCCCTTTATGAACTCGGCAATCACGGGTGTCAACGGCGGGCTTGTGTTCGTTGTCGCCGACGACCCGTCGATGCACAGCTCACAAAACGAGCAGGACTCCCGCTATTTCGGCAAATTTGCTCAGGTGCCCATCCTTGAGCCCTCAAATCAGCAGGAAGCATACGATATGATGAGGTATGCATTCGACTTTTCGGAGCGTATGAACGTCCCCGTGTTGATACGTCTTACCACTCGCTTGGCTCATAGTCGCGCCGGCGTCGGGCTCTATGACGAAAAATTAAAACAAAGGGATTTTCATCTTCCCAAAGACAACAGGCAATTTGTTCTTTTGCCTTCGATAGCAAAAAGAAACTATAAAAAACTTCTTGAAACATGGCCTGCAATAGAGCAGGAATCCGAAAATTCGGCTTACAACGAATATATCGACGGCGAGGACAAATCCCTCGGAATCATTGCCACGGGAATAGCCTATAACTACCTGAAAGAGAACTTCCCCGGAGGAAAAATTCCTTATCCCGTTTTGAAGATTTCGCAATATCCGGAGCCTGCAAACATGGTAAAAAGACTTTACGACGAAGTGGAAAAAGTCTTGGTCCTCGAAGAAGGCTACCCCATTGTTGAAGATAGGTTGAGGGGCTTGCTGAATCTCGGCAAAGCAGTACACGGTCGCCTCGACGGCACCGTGCCGCGTGACGGAGAGCTCAACCCTAACATCGTGGGAGCTGCTCTGAAAATGCACATTCCCGAATCTTTCGAGCCGGCTGAAATTGTGGCTCCGCGTCCTCCGATGCTCTGTCAAGGATGTCCCCATACCGACTCGTATAAAGCTCTTAACCAGGCACTTGCAGATGTAGGCCCCGGCCATGTCTTGGCAGATATCGGTTGCTATACCCTCGGAGCTTTGCAGCCATTGGAAGCTATCAACTCCTGCGTTGACATGGGCGCTTCCATCACCATGGCCAAAGGTGCCGCCGATGCGGGCTTGCACCCTTCGGTGGCCGTAATCGGCGACTCCACCTTTACCCACAGCGGCATAACGGGTTTGCTCGATTGCGTTATCCATAAAACTCCCGTTACGGTTGTAATTCTCGACAACGGCACAACTGGTATGACAGGCGGTCAGCCCTCGGAAGCCACCGGTAGAATTGAAGATATTTGCTATGGTCTCGGTGTGGAAAAAGAGCATATCCATGTGCTGAATCCCATTAGGAAAAATCACGAGAAAAATGTGGAAATATTCAAGAAAGAGTTCGAGTATAAAGGTGTCTCGGTTATCATTCCGCGCCGCGAATGTATCGTAACCCTCAACGCTCGTTTGAAGGCAATGAAAGCCAAAAAGTTAAATCAATAAATTTGTATTAAGTTAAAGAATATATGTAAATGACACCATATAAGTAATTGTATATCGGTCGTTTACTTCAGTAACAAAAGTAAAATCAAAATGAAAACAGATATAGTTTTAGGCGGAGTAGGTGGTCAGGGAATATTATCCATTGCCGCCATCATAGGCACGGCAGCGGTAAACGAAGGGCTGTACCTCAAACAATCGGAAGTTCACGGAATGAGCCAACGGGGAGGCGATGTGATGTCCAATTTGCGCATCTCCTCCGAGGAGATATTCTCCGATTTGATTCCCGAAGGTCAAGCCGATATAATTATCGGTGTGGAGCCCATGGAGGCATTGCGTCATCTGCCGATGTTGAAACCCGAGGGCTGGTTGGTAACAAATTCCACTCCTTTGGTGAACATACCCAACTATCCCGATTTGGAGAAGCTTCTCGATGATGTAAGGAAAATAAAAAATCACGTTTTGTTCGACGCCGACAAAATAGCCAAAGAGGCAGGTAACTCACGGGCTTCCAACGTGGTAATGCTTGGAGCTGCAACACCCTTTTTGAGCATTTCACAAGAGGCCATAGAAAAAGCCATAGGAGCTATTTTCGGAAGAAAGGGACAGGATGTTGTTGATTTGAACATAAAAGCCTTGCGTGCCGGAATTGCGGAAGCCGGAAAGGTGATAGACCTAAAATCTTGAGTTACAGTTTATTTGTGATACAATAAAGAAAAGACGGATTTGGTTTGGCAAGGTATGTCCTTTTCCGTTTTTAGGTAAAACAAAGGGCCGGAACCTTATTCGGCTATCATTTAGTGTCTGCATACCTTGAAAATAAATTGGTAAAAAATAGTTTTATGGAAGAAGCAATAAAATTTATCGACGACAATAAAGAGAGGTTTCTAGACGAGCTTTCCGAGCTCATACGTATTCCCTCAATAAGCTCTGAATCAGAGCATAAGGAAGATATGCATCGTGCCGCCGAGATGATTAAAACCCGTATTTTGGAAGCCGGTGCCGACAAGGCCGAAGTGATGCCCTCCGACGGTAATCCGGTGGTTTACGGCGAAAAAATTGTTGACCCCGATGCTCCCACGGTAATTGTTTACGGTCATTACGACGTGATGCCCGTTGACCCATTGGAGCTTTGGGATACGCCGCCGTTCGAGCCTCAAGTTCGCGACGGTAAAATATTTGCACGTGGTGCCGACGACGACAAGGGACAGATGTTTATGCAGTTGAAAGCCTTCGAGGCTCTTAACAAAACAGGCAACCTGAAGGTGAACGTGAAGTTTATGATTGAGGGCGAGGAGGAGATAGGCTCGCCGAGCCTCGGCCCTTGGTGCGAGCAGCACAAGGATATGCTCAAAGGCGATGTTATCCTTATCTCCGACACGGGAATGATAGCCCAAGACATTCCTTCCATCACCACGGGTTTGCGCGGTTTAAGCTATATGGAAGTAAAAGTTACGGGTCCGAACAAAGACTTGCACAGCGGTATTTTCGGCGGAGCCGTGGCAAATCCCGCCAATATTTTGGCTCAAATGATAGCCTCGCTTGTTGACGAAAACAATCATATCACCATCCCCGGATTTTATGATAAAGTATTGGAAGTCAGTGAAGAAGAGCGCCGCGAGATGGCCAAGGCTCCCTTCGACGAGGAGGAATACAAAAAGGCTTTGGGAATAGACGAGCTGTGGGGAGAAAAGGGATTCAGCACCAACGAACGCACCGGCATAAGGCCCTCACTCGATGTAAACGGCATTTGGAGCGGCTACACCGGAGAAGGAGCAAAAACGGTTTTGCCCTCGACGGCCCATGCCAAAATTTCCATGCGTTTGGTTCCCAATCAGGACAACGAAGAGATATCGCGTCTTTTTGCCGAGCACTTCAAAGCCATAGCTCCCAAGTCGGTGAAAGTGGAAGTCAAAGCTTTGCACGGCGGTCAGGCTTATGTTTCGCCTTTGACAATGCCGGCTTACAAAGCCGCCGAAAAAGCCTATTCCAAAACCTTCGGGAAGAAGCCCGTGCCCACCCGCTCGGGAGGCTCCATTCCCATTGTTTCCACTTTCGAATCGGTTCTCGGCATCAAGTCCATCCTTATGGGCTTCGGCCTCGAATCGGATGCAATTCATTCACCCAATGAGAATTACCCGCTTTTCAATTTTTATAAAGGAATGGAAACAATAGCATGGTTTTATGACTTTTTCACTGAAGAAATGAAACGGTAAGGAAAAAGTTTAGGATATAAGGAATAAAAAAAACGCCGCGGCTTATGAGCCTGCGGCGTTTTTTTGCTTTATTCGTAATACTCGAAAGCATCTATTATGTCGAGATAAACGCCGTCGAAACCGGCATCAAGGATTTTTTTAAGATAGGAATCGTCATTGCCGTAGATTATTTTCTGCCATTCCTTATCCCAATATTTCACCTTGTAATTTCCGCCCCAATTGGGATTTTCTTTGTCGAGAAATGAAGGATTGCCCGGCTTCCAGTCGCTTTTCCAATAGTAGCGGTAGTTTTCCGCCTCGCCGATGGACATATAGCAGATTATCAGGCGTTTACCGCCGTTGGCTTTGGCTTTTAGCTGATTTATTTCGGAGGCGGTAAAAGCCACGCCGTTATTATCGAAGAGGTCCATAATCAGCAAGTCGTAGTTGGTTTTTGTTACGTCTGCGATAAAAGCCGATTTGGAGCTGTAATTTGAAGTGTTTATCAGATAAAGGAAATTTTTCACTTGTGAAATGGAACTTATCACGGAGTCGTTTTCTCCGTTAAGGGGCTTGGGGTATGCAGGTATGTTGTCCAGCTCGCGGTGGTCGGCGGCAAATGATATAAAGCCTTCCGATTTGTTTTTGGTATAGGAGTCATCCATTTTGGAATGTGTTGAACAATAGTCTGTTACAAGCATAACATTTCCCGCATTCTTGGAAATCTTCAGAAAGGCTTTCAGGTATGCGGTGGTCGAAGAGGGAGTGGCTTTGTCGTCTTTGTCGTAACCGTAAAACAGGTCTTCCTGACCGTTGGCGTCAATGGCGTTGAGGTAGTTTGTCTCGGGGGCGCCGTCTTCTTGGCCGTTGGCACTTACGAGCTCCAAGCCGTTTTGCGGAACAATAAGAAAATCGGGATTTGCGGTTTTGGCGTAAGAGCTGATATTTTCGACGAAATTGCGCATCTCTTGTTTCAAATCCATGCCCTCGGGAGCTTTATCTTTTTTGCACGAAGCCGTGAGCAAAAGGGCGATAAATAAAATTGACAGTGCTTTCATATTAGTGATTATTAGTTTGTTATTGCTCAAAGGTAATAAAATTCAATGCCTTATTTTTCTTTTTTTCCGGCGCTGCTGATAATTTTCGTGCAGGTTGGCATAAGACATTGCCGGATAGCGATTTACCAACTTGTCAAGAAACTATGGGATCGCCGCAAAAGTCGATTCTGCCGCAGTTTTTACAAAAATTTCCCATCCATACCTCGTCGAATTGTTGCATGATTTGCTCCACAAGTGCGGGGTTTGTGCTGATAATTCCCGCCTCGAAGTTGCGCCTTGTTTTGCTCTTCATTCCCAAGCCGGCACCTGTAAGGTTTGCCGACCCCGTATAGGCAAACTCACCGTCGATGATTATGTGCTTAAAGTGCACCCGCGGACACAGTTGTCTTTCCATTCCCGCCCACAGTCCCGGGTATTTATCGAAACTCTTTCTGAAATTCGGCCCGGGTTCTTTGGCATGTAAGAGCCTGATGCTCACCTTGCGACGCAGCAGACTGTCGAGAACTGCAAGAAAGGAAAGCACCTGCCCCTTGTGTTTCACATGCAAATCTTTGATGTCGGCGGTGCCTATCCACACAAAACTCTTGGCTTTGCTCACGCGCTCGATTACTTTTTTATACAATTGCTCGTTTGTTATGAATTCCGTTGACATACCTAAAATTTCTTTGTTTTTGTTAGTCAAAATCCTTATTCAGCCGGCGTCTTTCTTTCTTTTCGGCCAGCTCTTTTTTCTCTTTCAAACGCTTTTCTTTGGCTTCCTTGGTAATTTTTGTAGCCTTGCGTATCTTTTTGGGTTGCAATGCTTTGTTGATAATTTCATAAAATTTCTCAATTGCTTTTTCCTTATTTTTCATTTGCGAGCGGCTCTCTTGCGACACCACAATCAAAACGCCCTCCTTATTTATATGGTTTTTCAAATTCTCCAAAATCAATTTTTTCAGCTCATCATCCAAAAGCGAGGAAGCATGCACGTCAAACCTAAGCTCCACCTTGGTATTCACCTTGTTGACGTGCTGACCGCCGGGGCCGCCGCTGCGACTGAAGACAAAGGCAAGCTCCTTATCGAGAAGGCCTTTCCTTACGTGATATTCTTCCTTCATGAAAAAAATATTTTCAAATTGCTTTCAATTTCCAAAGGGTAAAAATACAACAACTATTCGCCCTTGTCGATAACAACGTTCTTTTTTTGTAATTTTGCACTTTCATTAAATTTTTTGCTGATAATGAATGATGTAATCGAATTGATGATTGTTGACGACCACCAAATGTTTATCGACGGCTTGAAGGCTCTTTTGCGGCATTCGCGCGAAATAAAGGTGATTGGAGAAAGTAAGTCGGGGGAGGAGGCCTTGGAAATGCTCCAACAAACCAAACCCAATGTGATGATTACCGACATATCAATGCCCGGAATGAAAGGTGATGAGCTGGCGAAAATAGTGAGCGAGAAATATCCGGAAGTGAAAATTCTCGCTTTGTCGATGCACAACGATATTCAACATATTGATATGATGATAAATGCAGGAGTCAAAGGTTATATCTTGAAAAACACGGGAAAAGCCGAGTTGATTGATGCCATTAAAACCGTTAGTCAGGGGAAGAATTTTTTCTCGGTAGAAGTGAAAGAAGCAATGCTGAGCAAATACATTAAAAGTTCGACACCGGACGAAAATAAAGTTCAACCCGATAAAGAAGTCTATCTCACGCGTCGCGAAAAGCAAATCATTAAACTCATTATGGAAGGCTTTAGCAACATTGAAATAGCCGAAAAACTGTCGTTGAGCGTTTACACCGTATCTTCGCATCGTAGAAACATCTATTCCAAAACCCATGTTAACAACGCGGCATCATTGATTGATTATGTCAGAAAAAACAATATCTATCTATAAATCACTAAGTTAAATTAACAATTATGAAAAAGTTTATTTTCCTTGTTTTACTGATTTCAGCTTTCGGAACAACAAAAGCGCAGATTCCCGGATTTGCCATAAAAGTTATGGGAGGTGTTAACTCTTCGGGTTACGTTTTACCTGATGCACAGGATGTTTCACACAGTCCGGGTTACGCTTTTTCGCTCGATGTTTCTTTGGGAAAAAAACATTATGTCCAAGGCGGTTTTTCTTTGAGAAATTATAAAAGTGCATACTCTTTAAACGGAAAAAATTCGAATGTTAAATTCAACGCCTTTAACGCCCATTTGTATTACGGCTGGCAGTTTTTGGACCTTGCAGTAGTAAAAACAAGGGTTTTTACGGGACCTGTAATGGATTTTACGGGAACACCCAAGTCAAAAGATTTTTCATTCTCGCAAGAAAACTACAACTCTCAAGTGTTCAATTTTGCCTTTGGCGCCGAAGCAAAAATCGCCTTTCTTTTGGTTTCTTTACAGTATGAATTCGGCCTGTCGTCGATGATGTCCAATGCCAATGTAAAAAACAATATCATTGTGGCAAAAGTCGGCATCTCGATACTGTAAATCTTTTAAATTCAATGATATATTACGCTAACTGCAAAATTAATCTCGGCTTATCGGTAACAGGGCCGAGACCCGACGGCTTTCATAATATCGAGTCGGTTCTTTATCCCGTGCCTTGGAGGGACATCGTGGAAGTTGTGCCCAAGAAAAAGTTCTCCTTTTCCGCGAGCGGTATCAAATTCGACATTGAAGACAAGGAAAATTTGTGCGTAAAGGCTTATCAACTTATCAAAAACGAATATGATATACCTCCCGTGCACATACACCTGCACAAGATAGTTCCTTTCGGCACCGGCCTTGGCGGCGGCTCCTCCGACGCGGTGGCCGTGGTTAAACTTCTGAATGAACTCTTTTCCCTTGAAATCGACAAGGCCGAGATGAAAACCCTGGTGTCGCGTATCGGTTCTGACTGTACGTTCTTTGTTGAAAACGAGCCCGTTATGGTTAAGGGGAGGGGAGAGCTGATGGAAAAAACCGATGTAGATTTGTCGGGATATTTTTTGGTGATAGCCATACCCGGCATTCACATTTCTACCAAAGAAGCCTATGAGAATTTGGACAGATACGGCAGAGCGGGAGAGGTGGAAAAAGCGCTGAAAAATGACATGAGGCATTGGCGGAACTCCCTGAAAAACAGCTTTGAAGCTTATGCTTTCTCGCGATATCCCGAACTGAAAGAAGTAAAGGAAACACTTTACGATTGGGGTGCTCTCTACGCTTCTATGACAGGCAGCGGCTCAGCCGTTTACGGCATCTTTGATAAAGCTCCCGCCGGTGACAAAATGCAAAACGCGGAAATAAAAATCCTCAAGCTCTAAGCTTTCTTTCGCGGCTTCCTGGATTTAATCTTTATCTTTCCTTTTTTCTCGTCAAAATCTATGGTTATGGCGGTGCCTTCCACAAAATTAGCCCGTATAATCTCTTCGGCCAATTCGTCTTCCACATAGCGTTGTATTGCGCGCTTCAAAGGCCGTGCTCCAAACTGAGGATCCCAACCTTTGTCAACAAGAAAATCTTTTGCTTTTGCCGTGCATTTAACGCTATAGCCCAGATTTTCAATGCGTTGGTATAGCGACTTCAGCTCGATATCTATTATCTTATGGATATCTTCGCGCTCCAGCGGGTCAAACATCACAATGTCGTCAATTCTGTTGAGAAACTCGGGAGCAAAGGCTTTTTTCAAGGCTTTTTCTATCACCCCGCGGGTGTCTCTGCTTTGCGAGGCAATACGCGCCGAGGTATTGAAACCCACACCGGTGCCAAACTCTTTGAGCTGTCGGGAGCCGATGTTGGAGGTCATTATCACTATGGTGTTTTTGAAATCGATTTTACGCCCGTAGCTGTCGGTGAGCAGACCGTCGTCGAGCACCTGGAGCAGCAGATGGAAAACATCGGGATGGGCTTTCTCAATCTCATCAAGCAAGATAACCGAGTAGGGTTTTCTTCTCACTTTCTCGCTCAGCTGCCCGCCTTCCTCGTAGCCCACATAACCGGGAGGCGCTCCCACAAGGCGCGAAACGGCAAATTTCTCCATATATTCGCTCATGTCTATGCGTATCAGAGCATCGTCGGAGTCGAAGAGATAACGACTCAACACTTTGGCTAACAGTGTTTTGCCTACGCCGGTAGGACCTAGAAAAATAAAAGAACCGATTGGCTTGTTCGGGTCTTTCAGCCCTGCACGATTGCGGCGTATCGCTTTCACAACTTTCCTTACAGCCTCATCCTGACCTATTACAGAGCCTTGCAGCTCTTTCTCCATATTGAGTAGTCTGTTGCTTTCGTTTTGAGCGATGCGCTGCACAGGCACTCCTGTCATCATGGCAACCACCTCGGCAACATTCTCTTCGTCAACAACTTCCCTGTTTATACTCGCCTCTTCTTCCCACTTTTTCTTGGCATAGGTGACGGCCTCGGCGTATTTTCTCTCTTGGTCGCGAAATTCGGCGGCACGCTCATATTGTTGATTTCTAATGGCTTCCTGCTTGTTTTTCCGCGCTTCTGCAATTTTTTCTTCCAACTCTACGATAGACTGAGGCACGTTGAGGTGTGTGATATGAACCCGCGAGCCTGCCTCGTCAAGTGCATCGATGGCCTTGTCGGGCAGAAAGCGGTCGCTAATATATCGCTGAGTGAGTGATACACAGGCTTTTATGGCCTCGTCAGTGTATTTTACCAAATGATGGTCTTCGTAGCGGTCTTTTATGTTATTGAGAATTTCAATGGTTTCTTCCGGGGAGGTAGGCTCCACGATTATCTTCTGAAAACGTCTCTCCAAAGCCCCGTCTTTTTCAATGTTTTGACGGTATTCATCGAGAGTGGTAGCGCCTATACATTGAATTTCTCCGCGTGCCAATGCGGGTTTAAACATATTGGATGCGTCCAGCGAGCCGGTAGCGCCTCCCGCTCCGACCATCGTGTGAATCTCGTCGATGAAAATAATCACATCGGGGTTTTTCTCCAATTCGTTAATCAGAGCTTTCATGCGCTCTTCAAACTGTCCGCGATACTTGGTGCCCGCCACAAGCGAAGCCACGTCCAAGGCCACAATCCTTTTGTTGAAAAGAGCCCGCGAAACCTTACGCTGCACAATGCGCAGTGCAAGACCCTCGGCTATTGCCGACTTGCCCACACCGGGCTCGCCAATGAGGATGGGGTTGTTTTTCTTCCTGCGGCTGAGAATTTGAGCGATGCGCTCAAGCTCTCTCTCGCGACCCACCACAGGGTCTAATTTGTTCTCCTCGGCCAAGGCTGTCAGGTCGCGACCGAAATTATCAAGCACCGGAGTTTTGGATTTGCCTTCGGGAGGCCGGCTTGTGCGACGGCTGTATCGCTCGCCCGAAGTGCCTTCGCCGAATTCCGATTCTTCGTGTGGTATTTCGTCGCGTATGTCCTTCTCGTTTTGATATACGTTTGTCCTTAAAATGGTCTTTATCTCATTGCTTAACATCTGGTAATCAACGCCATATTGTTCAAACAATTTGGTGACGATGTTGTCTTCATCGCGCAAAATCGCCAACAAAAGATGTTCGGGCTCTATTTCTTGTGTTTTGTAAATACGTGCCTCGAGATAGGTTCTTTTCAGACATTTTTCGGCTTGCCGCAGAAAAGGTAAATCGGCATTTTCATTAATTTTATTGCTCGTCATCACAGCCCTTTCCACTTTGATTTTCAACTCTTTAGTGTCGATAGAATAGTAATTGATGATTTTAACGGCACTGTTGCGCCCTTCCCTTAAAATGCCGAGAAGCAAATGCTCTACGCCGATGGTGTCGTTTCCCAACCTTACAGCCTCTTCGCGGCTGAAGGAGATGATATTTTTCAGAGTGTCCGAAAATTTGTTTTCCATATCTTAATTTCTGATTTTCGTTGCAAAAATACTATTGTTTGACGAACTTATCGTTAAATATTTACAAAGCGAATCCGTTTCTACTCAAATTGACGGAGCATTATAAAATATGTATATTTCAAAAATATTCGCCTAACGATAAATACGTCAATCAAAATTAAGCACGATTGTGAAGACTGCGCAGATTAAGGGTCTTTTTTTTTAACAAAAAATTGTTAGTAATATGATGATAAAAAGAGGGTAGGGGCAACGGAAATTTTTTCTAAATTCGTAATCTTGTTACGAGGCTTAAATCTCGGATTTAAGACACTGGACAACAGCAAGATACACGAGATGTATTCATTCGAAACAATAATTGAAATCAAAAGATATGAACGAAGAAGGAGAAAATATTGCAGGAGAAAGCGGTGAAAATGTGGCCGCAAGGGTTATTGATGTGAATATTGAGTCGCAAATGAAGTCGGCGTATATCGACTATTCCATGTCTGTGATAGTTTCAAGAGCATTGCCCGACGTGAGAGACGGCTTTAAACCGGTGCATCGCAGGGTGCTTTACGGCATGATGGAATTGGGCGTATATTCCAACAAACCATATAAAAAATCGGCAAGGATTGTGGGGGAAGTGCTTGGTAAGTATCACCCTCACGGCGATTCGTCGGTTTATGACACAATGGTGAGAATGGCACAGGATTGGTCTTTGCGTTATCCGCTCGTTGACGGGCAGGGAAACTTCGGCTCCATTGACGGCGACAGCCCTGCCGCCATGCGTTATACCGAAGCCCGTCTGAAGAAAATCTCGGAGGAGATGCTTTCCGACATCGACAAAGACACCGTGGATTTTCAGCTCAATTTCGACGACTCGTTGAAAGAGCCCACGGTTTTGCCTACGCGCATACCCAACCTGCTTATCAACGGTGCTTCGGGAATTGCCGTGGGAATGGCGACGAATATGGCACCCCATAACCTTACGGAGGTAATCAACGGCTGCATTGCCTACATCGACAATAACGACATAGAAATCAGTGAGTTGATGCAGCATATTAAGGCTCCCGACTTTCCCACGGGCGGAATTATCTACGGATACGACGGCGTGAAAGAAGCCTTTGAAACGGGTCGCGGAAGAGTGGTAATGAGAGGACATTCGCACCTTGAGGAAGGAACACACGGCTCCCGCGACAAGATAATCGTGACTTCGATACCCTATCAGGTAAACAAAGCAGACCTTATTAAAAAGACCGCCGATTTGGTAAACGACAAGCGCATTGAGGGCATTGCCGATATCAGGGACGAGTCGGACCGCAACGGAATAAGAATCGTTTACGAACTCAGAAAAGACGCCGTTACCAAGGTGGTTTTGAATAAGTTATATCAATATACGCAGTTGCAGACATCTTTCAGCATAAACAATATTGCTTTGGTTAACGGACGTCCGCAAATGCTTAATCTCAAAGACCTTATAAGGCATTTTGTTGACCATCGTCACGATGTCGTTACGCGCAGAACGCAATACGAGCTGAGGGAGGCCGAGAAACGCGCTCACATCCTCGAAGGTCTCATCATAGCCAGCGACAATATCGACGAAGTCATAGCCATCATCAGAGGGTCGAAGTCGCCCGACGAGGCAAGGGAAAAATTGATAGAACGCTTTAATCTCAGCGAAACTCAATCGCGTGCCATCGTTGACATGCGCCTTCGCCAACTTACCGGCTTGGAGCAGGAAAAACTCCGTGCCGAATACGAGGAAATAATGGAGAAAATAAAACGCTACAAAGATATCCTTGCCAGCAGGGAACTTCGTATGCAAATTATTAAGGATGAGCTTGTTGAGATAAGCGAAAAATACGGTGACGAAAGAAAAACATCAATTGAATATTCGGCAGCCGATTTCAGAGTGGAAGACACAATTCCCGACGACGAGGTGGTTATTTCCATTTCGCATTTGGGATATATAAAAAGGACAAACCTTTCGGAATACCGCCTGCAAAACAGGGGAGGGAGAGGAGCAAGAGGCTCTTCCACGCGAGACGAAGACTTTATCGAACATGTTTTTGTGGCCACCAATCACAACTATCTGCTCTTTTTCACGGAGATGGGTAAGGTGTTCTGGCTGAGGGTCTTTGAGGTTCCCGAAGGCAATAAAACAAGCAAGGGAAGGGCTATTCAAAATATGATTAACATAGACCCGAACGACAAAATCAGAGCCTTTATCAATGTGAAAGACCTTAAAGACCAAGAATATATCAACAACAATTATGTTGTGTTGTGTACCAAAAACGGCGTTATCAAAAAGACCACCTTGGAGGCATATTCGAGGCCGCGTCAAAACGGAATCAACGCCATAACGGTAAGAGACGGCGATCAGTTGCTGGAAGCACGTCAAACCGACGGCAGCAACGATATAATGATGGCCCTGCATTCGGGACGTGCCATACGTTTCCCCGAAGAGAAAGTGCGGCCTATGGGGCGTAACGCTTCAGGTGTGAGAGGTATCACCATTGACAAACCCGGCGACCAAGTTGTGGGAATGGTGGTTGTTAAGTCCGACCAAGCTTCCATTTTGGTGGTTTCGGAAAAAGGATACGGAAAACGCTCGCACGTTGACGATTACCGGATTACCAACAGAGGCGGTAAAGGAGTGAAAACCATTAACATAACCGAAAAAACCGGTAAGCTGATTGCCATTAAAGACGTTTGCGAAAACGATGAGCTGATGATAATGAACAAATCGGGGATAACCATCAGAATGGCCGTTTCCGACATGCGCATCATGGGGCGTGCCACCCAGGGAATCCGGTTGATACGCCTGCAAGAAGGAGACAGCATTGCAGCCGTTGCCAAAATTGTAAACATCAACGGTGATGATGATGAACAAGTTGAAAACGAAGAGCTTAACAATGAGCAAGTTGAAAACGGCAATGAGAAAAATGATGAAAATTTAACAAATAATAATAATTTAAACGATGGGGAAGGGGATGAAAAGTAATCCGCGGCCCGTATTTTGATTTTGAAAATAAACTTAAAAATTACAGAGATGAGAAAACTTTTTTTAACAATGGCGGTTTTGATAGCGACACAGGCGCTTTTCGCTCAAAACGCCGAAGTAGTATCGGCATTTAACGCCTATCGCGACGAAATGCCCGATAAAGCCAAAGCGCATATCGACAAAGCGATTACCGACCCGAAAACGGCAGGGGAGGCCAAAACCTGGTATTATCGCGGTAACATTTATTTGCAAATTGACATTGCTGCTCACTACACCGATGCTCTTAAAAAAGGTATGACCGGTGACGAAGTGAAAAAAGTGCTTGGAGAACCATTGACACAACGCCGTTACAGAAAATTGGAAAACGGTGAAAAATGGACCTACAACTTTGAACTGATAGTTTATTTCAGCAACGGAAAAGTTGTGTCGTGGGAATATCCTAATGCGGCTTTGTATAAAAGTCTCGACGACGGAAAGACCCTGGAAACGGCTTATGAAGCATATCAGAAATCACTGGAAATCGACCCGAAATATGTTAACATTCAGCTGTCGCCCATGAATGCCATGATGGGTATTCAAAAAGTTGCAGATGCCTACTTTAACAAGGGATACAACGATTATTTAAATAAAAATTATAAGTCGTCGCAATACAACTTGGAGCACGCCTTGAGGACTTATAAACAAGTGGGGAAAGAAGACCCGCAACTCGTTTACTATACCGGCGTGGCTTGTTTGGCAGCAGGCGATACGGCCTCGGCACTCAATTATTACAATAAGGCCGTGAAAATGGGATACAAGGATAAGTTGCTGTATTACAACATGGTAAATATCTATCTGGCACAAAATAAAATCAAAGAAGCCAAGGAAATAATCAAAAAGGGCAGGGAGTATCATCCCGACGATCAAGACCTTTTGATTACCGAGGCTAATATTTATTTGAAGGCCGGTGAATCGCGCGAAGCCGAGAAAATTCTTTTGAAAGCTATTGAAAGAGACCCCAAAAACGCCCAACTCTATTACGTTGTAGGTGCCAATTACGACAATATTATTAATGACAGCACCTCAACACAAGAAATAAAGGATAACGCCTTTGAGCAGGCACAAAAAGCCTATAAAAAAGCTATTGAGCTGGATCCCAATTACTTTGATGCAAATTTCAATATGGGAGTTTTGCTGAACAACAAGGCTGCAGCTATTATGACTTATGTTTCGAATCTACCTATCGACAAGGAAAAAGAATATCAGGAAGGTAAAGCAAAGGCCCTTGAATTTCTGAAACAAGCTAAGCCTTATTTGGAAAAGGCCCACGAGCTGCAACCTAAAGACCATGACACCATGATTCTTCTTAAACAAATTTATATGAAAACCAACAATACCGAAATGTTTAAGAAAATAAGTGAAGAATTGAAAAAGAACTAAATTGGTTGGTTAATTTAGGATTCTAAAAAAACCGCAGGGAATTTTCTCTGCGGTTTTTTATTATGGATAGGGTGTGATTCCAGGAGATACCACGAATTCCTATTTAACATAATATTAATTATAAGACATCTGATATAAGAGTGAGGCTAAAGTCTAATTCCGTTTACTTCGTGAGGTATTGTAGTTTGTTTCAGCGGAATAGACCGTATCTTCAGGAAAGGAAAATCGCGCTGAAATAGTTTTGTCGGAGATAATATGATTCCCGCAAAAGTGTTTTCTAAGAATTGCTTGATTTAATTTCCGTGATTGGAAATTTGTATCGCTTGAATTTTGTGAAATGTAATTCCGGTCGTGAAGGTTTTGACTTGCGGTTTTTACATTCTTAATTCCGAATAGTTTTGAATTATGAAAATTTTCGGTTCTTTGAACATATGTAAAAACCACATCGGTGTTGTCTTTTTCAACTGTTTTAATAAAACTTAGACCATTAGCTGTGACATCGAAAAATAACCCCGCAATGAATAAAATAACCAAAGTAATTCGCTTCATAATATTTTGCTTTTTTGAGAGCTTTAAACACGACCCTACAGTTATACTTAATTGAATTCGCAGTTTAAAAATATTGTGGGAAATTATCCCGTTTCAAGAAAATGAAATTCCTTTTTAATATAGATGTCGTAAATTACAGTAATTCAGCCAAATATAGAACACGGTGCTATTTCTCGGACAGCATTAATTCTCTTTAATATCCATATTTAAAAATAATTCCATTTATGGGAACTAATAAACTCGAAATAAAAGCCGTTGGTTTAAAAAATCGCTTATTTTTGTTTGCTGCAAATTATTCGGTGCTTAAAACAGTTTCACTATGATTAAGATAAGACAGTCGTTTATTTCCCTTATTTTACTGTTATTCTTTTCAAACAGTTTATATTCACAAATAAAAGTCGTTTCCGGTTTAAAGGGTGAGATTTACAATCAGTTTGCCGTTGATATCGCCAATAATACGGACGTTCCGCTTAAAATATATACTTCCGAAGGAAGCAACGACAATCTGTATAAGTTACTGAGTGACAGCATACAACTCGCGTTTTTGCAGTATGACGTTTTGCTTTACAACGAGTTGGAGAATCCCGGTATTAAAGATAAAATCAAGGTGATGTTGCCTCTTTACAAAGAGGAAGTGCACTTAATAACCAAGAATAACGGTGAGATAAATACCTTAAATGACTTGCGCGGAAAACGAATCGGAATCGGCTCGTCAGGCTCCGGAACAAGTGTTACGGCCAAATTTATCCAATACAAAACCATGATTAAATGGAAAGCGCTGAATATTCCTTTTGCGGACGATTTCCGGGCTCTTCTAAACGATAGCATCGATGCTTTTTTCTTTGTGGGCGCCGCTCCTTCCAATATGCTCAAATCCTTGTCGCCTGATGTTCAGCAGCTTATAAAGCTTGTTCCCCTTGAAGATAAACGCCTCAAGGATTTTTATTTGCCCGCAACCATTAAAAAAGGTGTCTATCCGTGGCTCGATTCCGACATAAAAACAATTGCCGTAAAATCCTTGATTGCCCTAAACACCGCCAATATTAACGACAGCACTGCGGCCATGGTCGATGCACTTTACAGCGACTTGAAAGGCAACCTCAAGGGAATTCAAAAGAACAAACTCTCCCACCCCAAGTGGAAAGATGTGGATTTCAGTGACATGAAAGGCATTGATTGGCCTGTTTACAAAAAGTCTTTCGTGTCGCTTGACTTCTTTTCCATGATACTGGCATATATTGCCGCCATCCTCAGCTTTATTCAGATATATTTTATTATCAATAAGTTATGGAAAAGAAAACACGAGAAAGTCGTAGCCGAATCCATCTCTATCTCGGCAATGTTTATCAGCCTTATCATTAACGGCTCTTTTGCTTTCAAAAACCTTCACGACGGCGGTATTCCGCAATTTTCAGCCAACCTGATGTGGATTGCTTCCAGCATCATAAGCGCATTGATTGGCATGGGATTATGGGTGTCGTCCAATCGCGGTGTCGGGTTTTTCACTCTCTTGCTCAGGGCTTTAAACTTGGAACGCAAAGAAGCCGGCGACTTGGCAAAGGTATTCTTCCGTCCCTCCGGTGCAGCCAAAATCCTTGAGATTCTCGGCAGGATGGCCATGGTTGACGAAGATTTGGATAAACGCGAAAAAGATTTCATTCAATCTTTTGCCGACCATTGGAAGATTGAAATCGACTGGGACCACATAAAAAGCTACGCCGACGAAAGCGGTGACCGCTACGAAAAAATCAAAAAAGCCATGGCCGAATATTTGAAAACAAGTCCGCCCGAAGAGCAGGTCAATCAGCTCAGGGATGTTTTCAACCTGCTGGTAAATATCGATGAGGTTGTAACCGAAGAAGAGCAGTTGATTATGGACGAGTTGGAAGGACAAATTGCGGAATATCTGAATAAAGAAGACGAGCTGGAAATTTACCGCGTGGCGGTTGTGCCCCAGAGTTTGGAGCAGGAAGATGCGGTGGCAAAACTTTTAAAGAATTTAAAAAAGGAAAAAATTGCCGGAGGCTTTGCTTATCTTTCGGAACCGTATTACTCGGAGCGCTACGCCGAAATGATATCGGCACAGTACAGAGCATTGCATGTGTTTTCGGTTGTGGTGAAGCCAAAACACCTTCAGGATGAGCAAATTGCAAATAAAATCTTTGATAAAGAAGTCTGATGTGTCTTCAAAAAATGAGAAATCATTTCTTCACTTTTACCAATTCGAGGTCGTAGATAAGTGTGGACCTCGGGGGTACTTTTTTCTCGTCACCCGTAGCACCGTAACCCAGATACGAAGGCACAATAAGCTTGGCTTTGTCGCCCACGTGCATAATCTTCACAAACTCATGAAGCCCGGCAGGCAAATCCTGGCGGTCAACGGTAAAAACCAAGGGGCCGTCTTTCTTCGAGTCGTAAACCACGTCGCCACGTATCAAACTTAGGGTGTATTCGAGATAAACCACATCGCCCGGAACAGGCCGTACTCCCCTGCCCTTGCGATAAATCTTGTATCTTATTCCCGACTTTGTCCTTTCGAAATTCCAATGGCGCCTGTTGAGATAGTCGTCAATCTGCCTGTCTTCAATTTCCACATTCCTGCGGTTCGTTTCTTCAATTATTTTCTTGACGACACTCTTGTCGATTTTTGGTTCATTTTTGTTTTCGACAGTATGATTACAAGAAATAGACGTAAGTAATACGATGAAACTCAGTAATCTAAAGCCATAGATTCCAATTCCCGTTGTTCTCTTAACAGTTATCATATGTCAAATTTCCAATGTTTCCAAAATGCTTTCCAAATATTTTAAAGTGTTTTCCATCGTGTCGTAAAATCTTCCTCCCGAGGCGTTTTTATGACCGCCGCCGTTGAAATATTTACGTGCAAAATCGTTAACGGAAAAGGTGCTTTTCGACCTGAACGATAATTTTATAAAATCCTTTTTTTCTTTGAGCAAAACGGCCAATTCAATGCCTTTAATAGACAAGGCGTAATTTACAAGCCCTTCCAAATCGCCTTCATCGACTCCGTATTTTTCCATCTCGTCCAAAGTCACCCAAATGTAAGCCGTTTTTTTACCTGCTTTTACCACCAACTTCGAACTTATGCAATAGCCGAGGAAGCGCAATCTGTTTTCACCGAAGTTGTTGTAAATCCTATCGTGTATGGCCTTAACTTTCAGCCCTCCTTTGTCAATAAGCTCGGCAGTGCTTCTGAAAACGTCGCTACGGTCGCAAGAGTGGGCAAATGAACCTGTATCGGTCATAATTCCCACAAAAAGATTCTCTGCTATTTCTCTGGATATCAATTCATAATAGCCAATCTCTTTAAGTATTAAATAAAGTAATTCGGAAGTGCTTGATGATTCCGGATATGAAAACATAAGGTCGAAAAATTCCTCGTCGGGATAAAGGTGATGGTCAATCAATACGGTTTTTCCTTTGAAGTCCGAGAGCAAATCCGACATCTTCCCTACCCTGTGAGGTGCGTTGAAATCCATACAAAAAAGCAAGTCGGCTTGGCGAAAAGCTTCCGGTATTTCACCGGTTTCTCCATCGAAAACCTTAACGGATGATGCGGCGGGCAGCCACCGAAGAAAATCGGGCAGCGGGTCGGGAGCGGCAAGGCTTGCCTTTTTATTTAACTTATTCAATATCAGATATAAGGCCTGTGCCGCACCTACGGTATCACCGTCGGGATTGCTGTGGTTTAGAATTAGAATATTGCTTGCACCCGCAATGTATTCCTTTAGTTTCTCTAAGCTTGCTTTTTCCAATTTTATCATAAAACAAAAATAGAGCTTTTTTCGGCTTGCAAAAACTTTTTAAGTCCAAGGAATCATTCGTCGTTGCGTTGAAGAGAATTTCCACGGTACATCCTTCTTGTCGGCATTGTATATGGTTCTGTTTCAGCGTTTCTACTCGAATACATATCTTTTAAAAACAGCACGATTCTTTCAATAAAACCTTTGGGCTCACCATTATCGTTACCGCCGCCGCCCTGATTTTTAAAATCCTTTGAAATGCTGTAAAATCCGTTGTAATTTTTCATTGCTCCGTTGTTATCAAAGGCAAAATAGTCATAGTTGACTGTTCTTTTGCCGGTCATTTCCACAGAATCGGATTTTTTATCTTTTACGACAAAGCGTAACAATAAAATTTTGCCGTATCTTATTAAAAAAGAAATAATTAAGACCAAGTATTCTTTTATGATATTCAAGACTTTGGAAAGATTTTGTTCAAAACGATTGATAATTTCTTCCTCGTCGTCTTCGTAAATGAGTTCCTTGTCGTTGAGCCATTCGGTGTTGTCAACCTTAAAAAAGGCTGAGGCGATGATAAAAAGTCTGTCGGTAATAAGCAAAGTATTTTCCATAGCAAAAAAAAATTAAGTATTGATAAATATGATAACGAAAAATGATGCGGCAAAATTATATTGTAAACACTCTGAAATAAAGCGAATTAAGTGATTTTTTTCGACTTAATTTAAAAATTAAGTTACTTAAATTGACTTAAATTAACAGAAATTATACTTAATAAATACTTAAATATAACAAAATAAATTTTGTTTACGCTTAAAAATTGCTTATATTTGCGGCCTGAAATAAACTTTATTTTCCGAAATTTAATGACTGACAATCAATTGATATTGCACAATCAAGCTGCTTATGTACTTAGATATTTAAGCGGTATTTTGCCCAATTTGGAGCGAATGATTGCTGTGTATTACGACAAGGAAAAAAAATCCTTGTCGGCATTATCAATTGAGGGAAACAAGCGCGACATTTCCCTTTTGGAATTTGACGAACAGTTTGATTATCATGGTCTTGAGAGCCTGCGTCAATCCGGGAACAAGCAGAATTGGGTAGCAGAGCACGACCTTCCTTTCGTGGAGAAGACCCACTCCTCCCCTGTTCAGAAAGATGTTTTCAGCGAGCCCGATAATTCGGTTTTAATAACAAGGTCGAGAAATCCGTACGACAGAAAAGCCGATTTGTACATTTTGTTTTTCAACAGGGATGCCACCAACTTCGGCCCGGTGCGCAACGGTGAGATTCTGGATACAAGTTCGAAAAATATCATTGAAAACCTTGTTTACAACACTATTGTCTTTGCTAAGGAAATGCATCGCGACTCTCTTGATGAGTATGAAAAATACCGTCATTACTTGGCTCGTTTGCGCGATAAGTTGAAGATGAACTCCGCCGAGCTCTCGCTTTCGCGGAAAGAGCAGGGTAAATTCAAGCTTGAATTTGCCAATTTCATTCTAAACAAAATAAGGCACGGTGGTCTTGTAAATATCGGTTTTAGTCCTGAGGCTGAAAGAGTTATAGAGGCTTTTGCGGGCAGTTTAAAAGAAATGGAGCTATGGATACGCGAGGCCTTCGATTTTGCCCGTTTTTCCGACTTCGACCCTCATAAAGCCATGCTTATAATAGAAGATTGGCATTTCGGTGAGAGCCCTGGCAAAACAGAATTACAAGCCCCGGACGAAGAAATTGTGGAGATGCGGTATTACAAGACCTATTCCCTGCTTAACAGGCTTGAGCAAGCTGCCAACAAAGTTGTGGCCTCCCGTCGTAAACTTACGGGTGCCGCCGTGGGACAAGCCATGGAACAAGCTATCAGCGCTCCGGCTATCAGCGATGCTTTGAAAAAGCACCGTGCAAGAATCATCAGTTTAATGGAAAAATATCCCGGCCGCTGGAGTTTGATTCGTACCGAGTTTAAGCCCGTTACAAATATTTTGGAATCGAAAGGAACAAAGCGGAAAATGACAGGTTGAGAACATCCTTTTTTTTAACGTTAACATCAAAAAAACATCTAAAACGCGAATTTATTAGTAGATTTGCACGGAGATTCAGGAATGATATGTTTTTAAGGTTACTTTTTCTATTTCTTTTTATGATACTTATCGACAGCGTTAACCATCTGGGAATGAAGGTGATGATGCGTCGATTAAAAGATTCGTATTTTTACCGTATAAATTTTATTCTTTATTGGGGAATGACACTATTGCTTATAGTGTCTCTCTTCGTAAATTTGCTTATTAACGGTTATCCGGGTACCGATTACGTAAAATACCGCAGCTTTTTTATGCTCTTCGGAATTTTTCTGACGATTTATTTACCTCGTGTTGTTTTTACCCTGTCGGTGATAATACAGACCCTCCGGTATTTGTCGAAAAAAACATTATTCAAAAAGCGAAATTATATTGTAAAACGCAATGATAGAAGAAATTACACAATTCAGAAGGTCGGCTTGGCATTATCTATGCTTATTGGTCTTTTAGTCATTTACGGTATGATTTGGGGGAAATCCGACTTTACGGTAAAGCGGGTCGATGTGTATATTAAAGGTCTTCCCGCCTCTTTCGAAGGCTTTAAAATTGCTCAGTTCAGCGATGCGCATTTGGGCAGTTTTACAAACTCCGGAGATGTTTCCAAAGGACTAAAGCTTATAAAATTACAGTCGCCGGATATGATTGTTTTTACAGGGGATATGGTGAACAATATCGCAGATGAAATGGAACCGTATTTGAGCGAGTTAAGCGCTTTGAAGGCCCCTTACGGCAAATTTTCCATCCTCGGAAATCACGATATGAGCGATTATGTAAAGTGGAAGGATTTCAAAATAAAAAAGAAATATATTGACAAACTCGTTGATTATCAGCGACGATGCGGTTTTAATGTTTTGCTAAATTCGCATGTCATTATTAAGAAAGGCAAGGATTCCCTTGCTTTGCTCGGTGTCGAAAATTGGGGACTTCCCCCTTTTAAGAAATACGGCGATTTAAAAGCTGCAATGCAGGGCACGGAAAATGTTCCCGTTAAAATTTTATTGTCGCACGACCCCACACATTGGAGCGAAGAAGTGGCAGGTAAAGAGTCTATCGCCTTAACGCTGTCCGGTCACACGCACGGTGGCCAAATAGGTTTTGACATTTCAAAAACCATTCGTTTCTCCCCAGTTCAATTCAAATACAAAAATTGGTCGGGTTTATATACAAAGGGCGATAACAAGCTCTACGTAAATCCCGGCTTCGGCTATTTGGGATATCCGGGGCGCCTCGGCATCCGTCCGCAAATCACCGTCATTGTTTTACATCGTGAAAAATAGAATATGGCAACAATTTACTTAATGGGTTATATGGGTTCGGGCAAAAGCACTCTCGGCAGAAAGATTGCCAATTTACTGAATTACAACTTTATAGACCTTGATGAAGAAATAGAGAAAAAGGCGGGTGTGAGTATCGAAGAAATCTTTGAACGCGAGGGCGAAAAATATTTCCGAAGGTTGGAAAGCGAACAACTTGCTGCTACGGCCGGCAAAAAAGATACCGTGATATCCCTTGGCGGAGGCACTCCTTGCAGTAATGAAAACATCGAATTTATTAAAAAACACGGATTCAGCATCTATATAAATTTGCCCGCTAAGGCACTTTATCAAAGACTTACTAATGCAAAAATAAAGCGTCCGCTTTTGAAAAACATAAGCGGTAACAAGCTTCTTGAATTTATCGATAAACAACTGAAAGAACGTGAGTTATATTACGAGCAAGCCGATTATATTGTTGATATTCATCATAATAGCGCTAAAGATATTGTTGCCCGA
>CAZPGC010000028.1:0-25326 GCA_964585875.1 uncultured Prolixibacteraceae bacterium
TTATAGCTTCCTCGGGCGCGGCGTGTTCCGTAGCGGCGTGCGGGGGCTCCCTTCGGTCGCCTCCGCCGCCGCACTCCACATCGCCACCCCCTTCGGCAGGCTGCCACTTCCATCCCTGCTGCACGCGCTCTCCCGGCATGGTCAACAAAAGCGGAGTGCCGTACTTCGCCCATTAATAAACGGAGGACTTCTGCGAAACAATATATTTGGGAATTCCACAGGGCAAGCAAAAACCCTTAAATTCGAAAAACAAAAACCTCCTTTTTCTAACATCTACCTCCCCCGTATCTCCATTTTTGCCATTTTCTCCACCTCCATGGAGGCATAGCCGAACTCTTCGACTATTTTCCCCTTTAAAAGATAAATGCCGTCGCCGCGAAAAGGATAATTTTTCAGCGATTGCGGAAAGTGGACAGTGTCGAAAAAATCACCTTTAACGTCTATAAAGGTGCCAAAAATCATATGTTCTTTTTTGACGGTTTTTACATATTTTATCGTAACGAGACGCCCAAGCATTCGCGGCTTTTTGCCCACATTATCAAGCATTTGCACGGCCAATATCTCACCACGAAATCTTGTTTTCAGCAGGTCGAAATACGACAGACTTACGGGGAATCCCAAAAGCTCTATCTCGTCGTAGGCATCGTTGACGGCACTTTGCTCCATGGGTGGCATCACAAACTCTTTTGCATCGAGACGGAAAAGCTCAGGGCTCACTACTGTTTTTTTTCTTTTGGGATTTAACAGCAGGTGAGCTCGCCACATTAGTTCGGCCTTCGGTTTTCCGGTGAACGAAAAGGCGCCGGCACGAATGAGTGTCAACAGGTGCTCTATCCCGATGCTGATGCGAGCCGTAAAATCGTCCAAATCTTCATATTCGCCGTTTTTATCCCTCTCTTTCACAATGGCACGCGCGAGTTTTGCGTCAAGTTGCCTGATGTGAATAAAGCCTATGTAGATGCGCTCTCCACGTATGCTCGTCAGGTATTCGCTGCAATTTATATCCGGCAGCATAACCTTGGCTCCCAGACGCTTAGCCTCGTTGAAATAAACCCAAGAGCTGTAAAAGCCCCCGAAGTTGTTGATGACGGCGGTAATGAACTCGTATGGAAAATGAGCTTTGAGATACAGGCTCTGATAGCTCTCCACGGCATAAGAAGCCGAATGCGCCTTGGAGAAGGAGTAGCCGGCAAAAGATTCTATCTGCCGCCACACTTCTTTGGTGACCTCTTCGGGACGCCCGAGACGACGGCTGTTTTCGAAAAACTTTTTGACGATGCGCTCAAACTCGTCGCGCGAGCGTGTCTTCCCGCTCATGGCACGCCGCAAAACATCGGCGTCACCAAGGTCCAAACCGGCATAATGATGACAGACTTTCAGCACGTCTTCCTGATAAACCATTATGCCGTAAGTCTCGCTAAGCAGCTCTTTCATAACGGGATGAAGGTAACGAAAGGACTGCGGATTGTTGTAACGGCGGATATATTCGCGCATCATTCCCGAACGCGCCACCCCGGGACGTATGATTGACGAGGCCGCTACCAAAGTAAGGTAATTGTCGCAGCGCAGCTTTTTTATGAGCCCGCGCATCGCCGGACTCTCGATATAAAAACAACCCACGGTCTCTCCTTTGCGCAACAGCTCTTTGACTTTATCGTCCCTTTTGAATTCATCAACACGGTGGAAATCTATTTCCACACCTTTGTTCCGCCTGATATAATCCACAGCGTCTTTTATATGGCCTATCCCCCTCTGACTCAGTATGTCCAGCTTTTCATAGCCGAGGTCTTCGGCCACATACATATCCCATTGGGTTACCGGAAAGCCCTTTGGCGGCAGGTCGAGAGCCGTGAAATTGCTGAGCGGCTTTTCGCTCACCAACACTCCGCCGGCGTGTATGCTTCGCAAATTGGGAAAGCCGGTCATGCGCGCCGCAATGCGGTGTATCTTCAAGGTAATGTCGTTGCGGTTACGCTCCGCAGCGGGATGCCTTATCAACTCGTCGATTTCCCCCTTAGGCAGGCCGTAAACTTTTCCCAACTCGCGATAAATGGATTTCCCCTTGAAAGTGGAAATGGCACCGAGAAGAGCAACATGACCTTTACCGTAACGTTTGAAAATGTAATCCTGAACATCGTTGCGGTCTTTCCACGAATAATCGATATCGAAATCGGGCGGCGAAGTGCGTCGCGGGTTGATAAAACGCTCGAAATAAAGGTCGAGTTCTATGGGGTCAACATCGGTGATTTTCAAGCAATAAGCCACCACACTATTGGCTCCGCTGCCCCTGCCCACGTGATAATAAGCTCTTGACAATGAATATTGTATGATGTCGTAAGTGATTAGAAAATAGGAGGCAAAGCCCATTTTGTCGATTATCTCAAGCTCTTTTTCCAAACGCTTGCGAACTCTCTCGTTGCCCTCGCCGTAACGATATTTCATGCCCTCGTAGGCAAGCTTGCGCAACAAGGCAATATCGTCGGCCTTGGAAGCACTGTAACAAGCCTTGTTTTTTACACCGGAAAAGTCAAAATCCACTTCACATTTTTCCAAAAGCTTTCCTGCATTTTTCAAAAGAAATTCAAAGCCTGAAAAATCTTTAAAAAGTTCGTCGGGAGTTTTAAGATATTCGTCGGCAGCGGCAAGATGTCCGGGTTTCAACTTGGAAAGCAAGATGTTGTTGTCGATGGCACGAAGATGCCTGTGAAGCTCGTAATCTTCTTTGTCTTTGAAAGTTACTGGAGCCAAAGCCACTGTCTTTTTCCTGATTTTGTCACCGGCATTCATAAGCTTAAAGCGCTCGGCGGCACGTATTCCCACAAACTCGTTTTCCTTTAAACTATCGATGTGCGACAAATACGAAGAGTCGTAAATAATGAAGACATCGTTCATTTGTGGAGGGCGACAAGGCAGCGGGAGCCGCTCTATATTACAACGGCTGAGCACACTGTTGATTCGGGAAAAGCCCGAATTGTTGCGTGCTATGGCAATAAAACAAAATTTGTTGCCGCGTCGAAACTCCATTGCAGCCACGGGAACGACGGATGCTTTTTTGCATATCCTCACAAAATCAACCATTGCCGTGCTGTTGTTTATATCGCTGAGCAACAGCCTTTTGTAACCTGCTTTTTTGGAAAACGCCACAAGCTCCTCAGGCGAAAAGGTGCCGTAACGCAGGCTGTAAAAACTATGATTGTTTAACAACATTTGTTTATATTATAATCAATTACCGGATTACAATATAAACATTTTCGAAAAACGGAATCAAAATCTGATAAAAGGCAAATAGTTGTTTTCGATAAGGCCGGAGTAGTTGTAAAATCCCACGCTGTTGAAATGATATTTTTTCAGAATCTTCAGTTTGTCGTTTATTTTACTGACGTGGTAATATCTGAATTCTCTCCAGCTTCTGACCACAATGGTCATTTTATCGCGGAAATTCATCTGCGACAAACGCTTAATCAAATCGGCAAAACTGCGGTTGGACGTATTGTAAGCCATCACATAAACCCTGTCGATATAGCTGTTATTCAGCCACTTAATCCAATCTTGCGAATAGCTGTGACGGCCTTTTACCGTATCGCTCACCACGGCCGCCGATATTTCCATTCGGGGTTTCAAACTCTTGAGGCTTATGTAGGCGTAGTTGACAAAGGAATTGATTTTTTGCGTTTTCCATTTTGAAAAATCGAAATTCTCGAGAGAGTCGTCGAGGGCGAGGCTGTATTTATCCCAACCGAAAATGGAATCGGGATAGCGCACATAATCCAGTTGAATGCCTGCCAAATCGTAATTGACCACAATGTCGCTAAACACCTTAATCAAATAATCTCTGACTTGGGGCAAGGCGGGGTCGAGAAAGGCGCCTTCGTATTCGTTGTAGGCACTGACCTTACCCCCGCGCGTTCTCAGAAACCACTCGGGATGAGTGTAATAGACATGCCCCGGTGTTATTTTCCGCAGGTCGTGGGGAGTGGCCACAAAGGTAGTCACCCAAGCATAGATGCCGATATTGAGGCTGTCGTTTTTCACTTTTTCAATGGCATAGGCAAGGGGGTCGAATTTGTTTTGCCACAGCAAATAACAAAGCGAATCGGGGTTTGAGTAGGTGGAATCTTTGCGGTTGGGAGTGTAAAGAGCATCGCCGCGATAACGGGTTTGCAGAAAGACTTTATCGAAACCATATTGCCGTGCCACCGAAAGCACCGAATCGACTTTGGCGGGGGTATTCATATTCCAAGCCGTAACCCAAAACGCCTCATCCTGAGCAAAGGCACAAGTGAAAAGCAGCAGGAAAAAACCCGTCAAAAATCCTTTATGTGAAAAAATATTAAATCTCGACATTTTAATTTCGAAAATCCGTTTTTATAACGATTTGCGGGCGGCAAAGTTATTATTTTTGCAAGTTGAATTAAAGAAGTTTTGTTTTGTTCCGGTTGTTCAAAAAATATCATACGACATTCAAGAGCCGCGGAGGGTATTCCCTCGCTTGGAAGGCTTTATTGCGCTTGCTGATAGCCCTTGTCGTGATAATCGGTATTTTGTTGATTTTACAATCGACCATCTCTGATTTCAGCGAATCCATAAAAGACGTAATAGGCCGGCTTCGTCCCCGTTTTGTGCTGGTAATTTTCTTTATCTCCGAATCTCTTTTGGGGCTTATACCTCCCGACTTTTTCATTGCATGGAGTCATCAATTCACCCACGACATCGGCATGCTCTCTGTTTTGGCGGTGATATCGTATGCAGGCGGAATAGTATCGTATATAATTGGTTTACAGATTGGTAACAGCAAAAAAGTATATAATTTTTTCAAGACCCGCTTTGCCTCTCACATGCACAAAGTCTATCAATACGGAGGTATAATCATAGTTTTCAGCGCAATTTTCCCCCTGCCTTATTCAATGGTATGCATGGCGGCGGGCACCGTTAAATATTCTTTCAAAAAACTGCTTATCCTCGGTTTGACGCGCTTTCTGAGGTTTTACGGTTATGCGATAATAGTTTACAGCCTGATTTAGCAGCTTTAAAGCTCAAAATCAAAAACGTTTTTTTGCCAAGCCTTTTATTGCAAGGTAAAACTCGAGCTACCTATCTGCACCCCGTCCAACCAAATGGTGACATCGTATTTCCCTTTCATGGCGGGAGAGTCGGTGCGCTTGTCCCACGACATGCAAATATTCATGGCTTTGTTCTGATAATCAATCTCTTTCTTAAGCGAATATTGCAAGCGCGTGCCGTTTGCTTCAAAGGAATAAGCATCGCCCCTGCCCTTGGTAATTATCAATTTGTCTGGGCGGGCAATCCTTACGTAAACGGTTTTTTTGCCGGGCTGAGCCACAAGATTTTGACCAAGCGTAAAGCAAACCCTGACCCTGTCAACGCGGCGGGCTTTCACAGTAGGCACTTCTTTTTTATTCCTTCCGCGCAAGTGAAAAGTGAGCCCTTTAACGTTATATGCGGGTATGTTTGAAGCTGCGGTGTTGATAATTTCCGACAACTCTTTCTTCTCTTTTTCAAGGCTTTGCGATTTCTTTTTCTCCGAGCTCAACGACGTTTTGTAAGTCTTAACTTCTTCTTTGAGTTGGGCATTTACGGTAAAAAGCGAATCTATTTGGTCAACATAACTCTGCGTTATCGAGCGCAAATATGCCAGTTTTCTTTTGATGCGACGATAATCGGCACTCTTGGCTATCAACTTTTTGATTTCCCTGGCATTAGCCTCAATGATGCTGTCTTTTGCCGACAGTTTCTTGGTAAGCTCGCCGTATTCCGTTTGAATTTCTTTGTGCTTGGTCATCAAGCTGTCAAGCTCGCCGCTCAACACCATTCTTATTTCTTCTTTTTGGCTGTTTGCCTCTTTTACAAGCTCTTTACTGTTGTACAAGAGCCATAATAAAATGAGAATTATAGCCGATAAAACCACAATGGTGAGTTTATAACCCAGTGCTTTTCCTTTTGTTGTTTCGATATTTTCCGACATCTGTTTGAATTTTGATATTATTTGCAAAAATAAATTTAAAAAGTAATAACATTACCCAAATCTACATCATTATTTAACAATGTTTTGGCATCATAACTCTGCATAACGGTTTTTCCGCGTTTTAATTTTACGCCCTTTTGATTTTTAATGCCCGAGACGTTTTGCGGAAAGTGATAAATGCACTTGTAATCAATCATTTGCAATACGTCTTCGTTTTTAATGTTTTCCTTGTTTTCGAGCAAATATTTCTGAAGATAGGGAGCTGTGTTTTTGCGTTTGAATTTGTGTTTTTTGATTTTAAAAACAGGCGGATAATACCATTTTTTTCAAGCCCGAAAATACGGTAATAGGCCTTGTTGAGAGCCTTAGGATTAGCAAACTTGAACTTAAAACCGATGTTTCCGGATTTGACAAGATTTATGGCTTCCACCTCGGTTATGCCCTCTATCGACTTGAGTTTCTTCACTTTATCATTGGGAGCTTTGATGATTTCGTCGAGCATTTCGGTGTCGATATATTGCCCTGCAGAGCTAATCATCCAGCCCAAAGAGCCGGCATCGATTTTGAAATGAGCCTCTCCGCTTTTGTCGGCGTTTATCCACAATTCCTCTACTATGTCAATGCACGAAACGGCAAAAACAGAAGACAGAATCAATGCGAAAACGACAAAACGATTTCTCATAATTTGACGATTTTTCGCGAAACAACATAGCCGCTTTCATCCTTTACCCTTAGAAAGTAAAGACCGCTGCCGAAAGTGCTCATATCAATTTTTAAAGACGTATTTCCCTGTGGCAAAGCTCTTTTCATAGAAATAAGTTTTTGTCCGGCAAGGGAAATAATCTCTATTTGGGCACTCGAAGGTTTTAAAATGTCGATGCTGAGGGTCAGCTTATCGTAAACAGGATTTACGGTTCTGATTTTAAGGTTATAGGGATTGACCGAAGCTTGTATTCCGGCACCTTGTTTATCGGTTTGCAGCGACAAAACCACGGGCAGATGGTCGCTCATATGATAAAGGTCGTTTATTACGGAGGCGGGGGCGCTGCCGTTGTTTCCCGAATTTATTGCCTGATTGAAGTGAGCACCGTCGTTACCAACTACGGCATAGCTGCCGGGGATATATTTCACGTGTTTGGTGCCGTTGATGATATCGTTTGAAGCTAGAATAAAATCGAATCTGTCGTCGAGGCCTCCCCCGCTGGCACAACCGTTGGAGCTTGTGTGTGTCGATTGCGTATGCTGAGGTGCAAAAGAGCTGCTGTTGTTCCAATTGCCCGGCTTGTTTATGGGGTCGTAAAAGCGGATGGCGCTGTTGCTGTTGTTTACCAAAAGTTGATAGGCTTGCTCGCTACTTCTTTTCACGTTTAAATCGCCCATAAACAGATAGTTACCGGCTCCCCCGTGCTGCGAGAGCCACAGCATGGCATTGTTGACCATTGCCTTTCGCGTGTTGGCGTCGGAAGTGGTGCTGCCTGCTTTCAGGTGGGCAACGATGCAATTCACAAAGGCAGTGTCGTGAGTTTGGCTAAGGTTGGGGTCTCTATAATAAAGGCGATACAAAACTATATCGCGCACTTGCGTATTGAGAACATATTGCCCTGCAAGCGAGAGCTTTACGGCGTTGTAATAAAGCATAACCACAATGTCGGAGCCGGCGCTGTTGCTGTAGTTTGCCTTGGCAAAAACAGGCCTTATCCCTCCGTTGAGAGCCGAGTCGAGAAGGCGCTTTTGTATGAAACTGTTGCCCGCCAGCTCACAAACGGCAAAGATATCGGGCTTCACATAGTTTATTATTCTCCGCAAATATTTTTCCTTATCAACAAATGAATTGTTAGAAGCGGTGCAATAGGAAGTTATGTTGCCGTAGTTTAACAGGTTGTACGACATCACCTTAAGGGTGTCGCCGGCAGATAGTCTCAAAGAGAATAACAGCACGGCAAAGAATGGGATTATCTTTTTCATCATCATTAATTTTAAATCCGGCCAAAAGTGCGAAAAATATCATCACAAACCGCCGGGCAATTTCCGGCTTTACGGGGCAAATACTACCAGCTGCCTCCTGCCCCGCCACCGCCGAAACTTCCTCCGCCGAAGCCTCCGAAGCCGCCTCCGCTGCCAAAGCCGCCACCGCCGAAACCGCCACCGAAACCACCGCTGCCTCCGGTGAAGTTATCCCAATGGCCGCCGCCCGAACGTCCGGAGCTGAGCAAAAGCCAAAAGGCAGCCCATAAACCTATGTTGTTGGCACGGGAATAGCGCGCAGCCGATGCAAAGGGTTTTATGAAGAAAAAGAAGAAAAACAGCAGCATTATCAAAACCGCGCCAAAGGGGAAATCGCCTTGGGGCGAAGCTGTCCTTTCTTTGTAATCTTCAGCCGTAAACTCACCGCGTGACAGGGCCATAAGCGTCTCGACGGCTTTCTTCACTCCTTTATAATAGTTGCCGAGCTTAAATTCCGGAATCATTTCCTTGTCCACAATCCTGTTTGCTATGGCATCGGGGATAACGCCTTCAAGACCGTAGCCCACGGCAATGAAAGCATGACGCTGTCCCGCACCTCCCGTGGGTTTTATCATTATCAGTATGCCGTTGTCTTTTCCTTTTCTGCCTATGCCCCATTTTTCGGCAAGCCTGATGGTGTAATCCGCCGGGTCGTAACCGTGCAGGTCGTCCACCACGGCAACGGCTATCTGCGTGGAGGTTTCCTTGTCGAACCGGACAAGCTCTTGCTCCAGAGTGTATTTTTCCGATTGGGAAAAAATGCCCACAAAATCGTTTACCAAACGTGGAGGGTTGGGCTTTTCGGGGAAATCACCGGCATTGACCCCGGTAAATGCCAAAAGAAAAAGCGGGAGTATAAATAGTCTTAACAGTTTCATAATTAATGAATTAAATTATCTTCCGAAGGATATGTCATCGGGCAATTCATTTACATCGTCGTCTTGATAGGGAAAATATTCTTTGAGTTTTTCACCTATCATTAAAATTGCGGCGGCTATGCCTTTCCCGAATTTACGACGAATAAAATAGTTGCTCATCAGGTCAATTACATCCTGCCAATAGTTTTCGGGCACGACTTTATTGATGCCCGCATCGCCGATTACGGCAAATTTTCTGTCTTTGAAGGCAAGATAAATCAACACGCCGTTTCTGAGTTTGGTTTTGTGCATACCCAAAATTTTAAAAACAGCCGCAGCCCTGTCGAGTTCGCTGCCTTTGCATCGGCTTTCGATATGCACGCGAATCTCGCCCGAGGTATTTTTTTCGGCCGTCTTTATGGCCTCCAAAATAGCCTCTTTATCCTTGTCGCTCAGGAAGTTCTCTACCGTTTTTGCCATAGGTCAAAATTTTACTTCGGGGGCATTTTCGGCTCCTTCTTTGGCTTTGAACATTTGTTTCTTGGCAAATTCGTCATCGTCGGCGAAAATGGAAAGAGCAAAGCGGCGGAAAAATCCGCGTATGTGCTTGTTGTAATTTTTTACGGATTCGTTATAATTTCTTCTCGCCACGGTAATGCGATTTTCGGTTCCTTCCAACTGCGCCTGCAAATCCGCAAAGTTTTGCGTTGACCTGATTTGCGGATAAGCCTCGAAAGCAAGGTTTATGGCCGTGTTGATTTTTTTGCCCATGAGCTCCATATCTTCGGGAGTCTTGGCATTCACAATGCCTGCACGCGCTTGTGTCACTTCACGCAGTATTTTGTTTTCGTTCTCCGCGGCACCTTTCACAGTGGCCACAAGATTGGGAATCAAATCGGCACGGCGCTGATATGCAGCCTGCACGTTAGCCCACTGATTGTCAACCTCTTCTTGCAGCGAAACCGCTTTGTCGTAAATGCCGCTGCCCCAACTTACGAAAATCATACCTGCTACCAAAAGGGCGGCGATTATCACCACCGGTAAAAACCATTTTTTCTGTGTCATAACTATCTCGTTTTTAATTGATTATTTTCTCGTTAATGCCGATATTATCTCTTTGTGGGCAGGATAAAGCTTCACCAAGGACTCCCTGTCGCCTTGTTCGAAATCGGCAAAATCGAAACCCGGCGACACGGTGCAGCCCACAAAGGCATATCCGCCCCGCAAAAGACGCGCCGCAAACCAATTGCCTGCCGTAATGACAGCCTGAGGCTCAACATTTTCGCCTTCGCTGCCGAGCAGATTCCTTTTCAATGCACCTTCTTCCGTTATCTCAATAATTTCCATGGTGTTACCCGCATAAAAGTGCCAAAGCTCATCGGACTTTATCCGGTGAAAGGCCGAAAAATCATCACCCGACAGCAGGTAATAGATGGCAGTGGAAGCATTTCTTTTGCCGGCAGGCGTATCTACTGTGGCCGCGCTGCGATATGTCTCCCTGAAATATCCGCCCTCGGGATGCGGCTCAAGTTTGAACTTTTCAATTATTTTCTCACTGTCCGTTTTGCTCATCTTCGGCGTTTATCTTTTCGTTAAAAGTATATACAAGTCTGAATGTCAATACATTATTGAACTGGTCGCGCTGCCAGGTGTCGCCCGCTATATTGCTGAAGGTGCGGGTGCGTATTTTGGCCAGCGAATATTCGTAACGAAAGTCGAAACGCAATGATTTATAGAGCCTTAACCTCACATCTATCACCCATTCCCAGTCGTTGTGAGAGTAAACCCTGTTTCTAACCGTGGTTGGCGTGCGCACGCCCCATTCTATCTCTTTAACGCCCACAAGTCTATTTAGCGCCACACCCGTCCCTATCATTGCAAAATGCTTGTCTTCGAAATGCACCAAAAGCGGAATCTCGAGGTAGTCGAGACGCAACTTGTAAAAGGGCAGCCCTTTGGTGGGGTCCTCCTCGAAAGGGTATTTTTGATAGGAGCCTTTTTGACTGAATGACAACTCAAGGCTCACAAAAAACTTTTTGTGTATTGGCAGAAAAGAGGCAACGCCGACGTTAAAACCAGCTTTTTTATAGCCGTAAATTTCATCGCCCTCAATTTGAGTAAGATTTGTGCCGAAGGCAATAGCCCCGAGAAACCTCTGGGCATCAACATTATGCCATAAAAAAACTACGGTTAATATCAAGAAAAATTTTTTCATTCCACGCTGTGTAAATGACTATTTGACTATGGCAAAGATAACCAAGATTGCGAAATTTTATTGCTTTTTATTTTCTGGAAAGGGAAAAATTGTTTTCGGTCATTGCCCCGATGCCTTTCAAGCCGGCATCAGCTACGTCCCACAAGGTGAGTTTGTCGTCGGGGACTTTCAAATCCTGCGGCGAGATTCTCAAAAGCTTACGAACACCGGCAACAACTTTCTTCACTAATTTGGGATTTGTTTTAATGAAATTTTCCTTTTCCAACTTCACTTCGTAATATCCGTCAAGCGGTCTCTCAAAGGCAAAAGTCATGGCTTTGTACGAGTCGGCATTCATTGCCGGCAATAGAATCTTGGCTCGCGGCATTTTGGGCTCTGCTTTGGCAATCATCAAATGTTTTCTTGCTTTTACAGTTTTTATATGCGCAACTGCAATAGATGGTTGTGCGGGCGGCTCTGCAGCTTCCTCTTTTTTCGTAAGTCCCTTTTTCACAGGCACTTTGGCGGCCACGTCTATCCTCACCGGCTTGTCGTAATTCAGCGTAGAGTTTCTGTTTAAAAGACCGGGCAACAGCATAATGAAAATAAAAACCGCTGCCACTGAAGCCGCAATACGGAGTGCGCTTGTTCTCGAAAAAATGACAACGGGAGCTTTTTTCAAAGCCGCCTTATCCTTATATAAAAGGTCTTGGTCGGCTTGCATTTTTATCTTGCCGAAGAGTTCCAAATCCCCTGCAAGCTTTTTGTCTTTACGGGCAAAGGCAGCTACTTTCTTGCTTTCGTTTTCGTCCAAATCACCTTCGTGATATGCCACGCAATATTCATCGAAGTTTTCATTGTTAAGTGGGTTTCCTCTTTGAATATCAAGACGATACAGCTTTTCTCTTTCCCCGAATTTAAGGTTTTCGTCGGCCTTCAATATTGTATTGGAAAAGAGGGCTTTGTCCTTTTGAAATTTTATATCCGACAGGGTCAAGACCCGAAGGGCCTCTTTTTCTCCCTCATTGAGGTCGCCTTCCAAAGCGGCGGCAAAAAGCATGTCGCTGTCGGCAGTGTCGAAGGGCATAGGAGGTAATTGGTCTTCGTTTTTCTTCAGCGAAAGACCGTTTACTTTGCTCGAGTCGGGCTTCAACACAAGGTCGAAATAACCTTCGGCTTCCTCCTTTATCTCGGGATGCTCGTCGAGAAAAAGCAGCAGCTCCTCCTTGAGCTCGGCTGCCAAGGTGCCCTCGAGATAATCCACCAGGAAAAGCTCGTAATTCTCCGTATTTATCCTTCTGTCTTTCATCATATTACAAGCTCCATTGAGCCGATATATTTTTTCATGGCTATGCGGGCACGATAGATATAAACCTTTACTTGTGCGTCGCTTAAGCCTACGATTTCACCGATTTCTTTATAGGAGTAACCTTCGTAATCGCGCAGCAACAACACCGATTTCTGAACGTCACTCAGAGTTTCGAAGGCCTCATCCAAGACCTCTTTCAAGTCGGAATACTGTGTGGAAACGCTAAATCTGTCGGGTGCCACGGCCTCATCGGAAGTAAAGCGTTTTTCCTGACGAATCACATCAATCATGGTGTGATATGCGGCGGTGAAAAGATAGGATTTTGCCTTGCTGCCGTTGATGGTAGCGGCTTTTTCCCACATTTTCATAAAGGCCTCCTGAACCACATCGCGAGCCAGATTTTCGTTTCGCAGATTTTTCAAGACAAACCTGTAAACACCGTCCGAGTAATCATCCACACATTGATTGTATTCCTTTGTAGTCATGTCTGAATTTTTCAGTCCCTCAAAGCTATGAGACGACTTTTTTCAACATTAGTTACACGCAAAAATAAAAAATACTATCTTTGCGCGCTTTTTTGAGCAAAATTTATTTATTAATTTTAAATTCAGTAAGTTATGAAGACAATTTCTATGAGCGGTTCTCTGAGGGAGAACGTAGGGAAGAAAGATGCCAAAAAACTTCGTAGAGAGGGCAAAGTGCCTTGTGTTATTTACGGAGGTGAAAAACAAATTCATTTTTCGGTGGAAGCAGGACAATTCCGTCCTTTGGTATTCACACCCGAAATAGCTTTCGTCGAGTTGAACATCGACGGAGAAAAATACAGAGCTATTTTGCAAGATATTGATTATCATGTTGTAACAGGCAACATCATGCACGCCGATTTTCTGGAACTGCACGACGAAAAGCCCATCGTTATGGGTGTTCCCGTCAGAACCACCGGCAATTCGCAGGGTGTTATTAAAGGCGGTGTGCTTATGACGAAACTTCGCCGCTTGAAAGTTAAGGCTTTGCCTGCCAACATGCCCGAAGAAATAGTTTTGGACATTACCGACCTCGAAATCGGAGACTCCATTAAGGTGGAAGCCATAGAGGCCAAAGATTTCACCCTTCTCGATGCTCCTAACGCCGTTGTTGTTACCGTTAGAGTAACACGTGCCGCCGCCGCAGCTGCCGCCGCAGCCGCCGCAGAAGAAGAAAGCGGAGAAGAAGAAACACCCGAACAAGAATAGCATTAAATGAAAATAGATTAAAGGGTTGTTTGCTTATCTTTGCAAACAACCCTTTGTTTTTATTATGAAATATTTGATAGCCGGATTGGGAAATGTTGGTAAGGAGTATGAATTTACCCGCCACAACATAGGCTTCGAGGTTGCCGACGCACTGGCCGCGCAAACGGAAGCCGCCTTTAGCTTGGAGCGTCACGCCTTCGTTGCAAGGAGCCGCTATGCGGGAAAGCCGCTTGTGATTATCAAGCCCACCACATTTATGAACCTAAGTGGCAAAGCGGTAAAATATTGGCTCGACAACGAGAAAATTCCCATCACCAATCTAATTGTGGTGGTGGACGATATAGCCCTGCCCTTCGGCAAGTTACGTGTAAGGAAAAAAGGGGGCGACGGAAATCACAACGGCCTTACCGACATCATCAGAATGCTCGGCAGAAATGATTTTGCACGCCTGCGCTTTGGCATAGGCAACGATTTCAGAAGAGGTTTTCAGTCCGATTATGTGCTGAGCCGCTGGAAAAAAGAAGAAGAAACAGAATTGCCCGCTCTTATTGACAAGTCCGTGGAAATTATTCACAGCTTTATAAAATCGGGCATCGACCAAACCATGAATCGCTACAATTGAGGATGATTTTACGAAATCGAAAACACAAAAAAACCACGGACAAAAATCCGTGGTTTTTTTGTGACCTCAAACGGTCTTTGTTAACCCTGCAAAGTAAACTTAATGGGCATATTAAACCAAACCCTTACCGGTCTGCCCCTTTGTTTTGCGGGTTTCCACTTGGGCATCTGTTTCAAAACCCTGACAGCTTCTTCGTCACAGCCGCCGCCGATACCCCTTAAAACTTTCACGTTGGAAATAGAGCCGTCTTTTTCCACAACGAATTTCAAATAAACGGTTCCCTGAATGCCGCTCTCTTTGGCCATTTCGGGATATTTGATATGGTCTCTGAGATATTTGATACGGGCCTCTTCGCCTCCCGGAAAACCGGCTTGTTCTTCAACAAAGACAAAGATTTCGTCTTCTTTTTCTTCGGTTTCTTCTTCCTGCTGAACAGGAGCGTCTTCAATGTCGGCGTCTTCGTCCATTTCGGCATCGATATCCAACTCGTCATCAACATCCACATCGTCTTCAACAATCTGAATTACAGTGCTTTGTTGTTGCGGAGGCGGGGGCGGAGGCGGTTCGTTACGCTCGGTTTGCACAACGATGTCTTCTTCGTCGTCGAGAACGGCTTCGTTTATAAAATCGTTCTTGGTTTTGGTATAACTTTTATACTCAAACGCCCACCACAATACCGACAAAGTGATGACTAATCCGATGAGAAAAAACACGGACTTCAGGTGCTCGAGATTGGCCTTTTCAGATTTCTTAATTTCCATGACTTTATTGATTGTTGAATTTATAAATTCAGAACGCTAAAATACTAATATTATTTATTGCTGCACTTGCTTTTTTCATAAAAATTCAAAAGCCCGATTTGCCGCCACCGCTACGAATATAAAACCCTGTTATTCAGAGTATTAACCCCCCTTTAGGTCTTTAGTCTTCATTCTTTTGTTGAAGAATAATATTCCCAAAAGCACTCCGACGGTGTCGGCAACGGCGTCATAAACGTTTCCGCTTCTGCCAATAAAAACAAAGATCTGCAACAACTCGGTGCCTGTTGCATAAATTATGCCAATAATTAAGGTAGAAAAGACAGGAAATTTTTTTAGGAGGATTTCGCTTTCGAGTGAGTATAAAAACCGTAAGAAAAGCACGGCAAAAGGAGCAAACATCAAAAGATGAACGATTTTATCGGGGGAAAAGAGCCGTAAAAAGTTTTGGGGTTTGGGGATGTAGTTGCCGGGGATTCCCGTCAAAACCAGTATCAGCAAAGACCATAAGACAAAATATATCAGCGATTTACGTGCACGACTCATAAAATTCCGGGATTTAAAAAAAGCACCCCCGTTAAAGGGTGCTTTTTTTGAACTTAAAATCGCTAAAACTAAGCGTTTATAAATTCTTCGTAGGCAGCCGCATCCATAAGGCCGTCAAGTTGGGAAGGATCGGAGATTTGCATCTTCACAATCCACCCTGCTCCGTAAGGATCTTGATTTACGGTTTCCGGGCTGTCGTTCAACACTTCGTTGAATTCCAGCAAGGTACCGGTAACGGGCATCAACATGTCGGAAACTGTTTTTACGGCTTCGATGGAACCGAAAGGTTCGCCCTGATCTATCTCTTCGGGATAAATCTCCACTTCGATAAAAACGATATCTCCCAACTCACCCGAGGCAAATTCCGTGATACCTACATAGGCTTCATCGCCTTCCACGCGAATCCATTCGTGGTCTTCGCTGTACTTTAAATTATCAGGTATATTCATAATAATTGAAATTAAAAATTAATCTTTATTTGAGAACTTCGCTTCGACAACAGCAGATTGTCACAAAACCCAAAATTAAAACTATTTTCAATATCCGAAAAAATAATTTGCCGCCTTCTTTAAATTTCCGGCAGTTTGATATCCATCATACATCGAAAATGTTTTCTCGGGCATTTGTCATAGCCTATTTTGCTGCAAGGGCGACACTTAAGATTCTCCACCTCAACTATTTGCGAGAGATGCTCCATTCCTTGAGGCATAAGCGGATACATGCCGAATCGGGGCACGGTGTTACCCCAAAAAGATATCACCTGCTTGTGAAAGGCGGCGGCGATGTGCATCAAACCGGTGTCGGCGGTAACTACCTTGCGGCTTTTTTCTATGATTGCCGCCGACTGATTAAGCGAGAGTTTGCCGGCAAGATTTAAAACTTTGTCGCCTGCCGCTACAGCCACCTCCTGCGCCTTTTCCACATCGTCGAGACCACCGAGCAACACAACCGGAAGGCTCGACCCCTTTGCCATTTCAACAAGATGTTTTACAGGAATTTGCTTTGTAAAATGAGCCCCGCCGACAACAAAAACCACATATTTCTCTTTGAAATTTTCAGGCAAACCATCAAGGGCGCGACGTTCTTCATTGCTTAGAAAATAATCGAGACCCTGACCGTCATAGCTGATATTCAGAAACTTAACGGTGTCGAAATATCGATCGACGATGTGAACGTCGGGCAGCATATTTATTTTAAGATTTACCAAAAGCCACTTTTCGAAATTCAATTTGTTGAAACTGTGCGAGGGGCGTCGCAGAAAAGATTTCAGCCGTGCCGAGCGCAAATTGTTGTGCAAATCGATGATGTGGTCATAGTTTTCGGCCTTGAGTTGCGACAGTATTTCACTCACTTCTTTCTCAAAAGTGAAAATTTTGTCGATGTAAGGGTTGTGCTGCAGCACGGGGTAAAAACGTTTTTTCAACACAAAGTGCACTTGGGCATCCGACTGCTGTTTCAGTGCCCTTACAAGCGGCGAGGTGAGGACTATGTCACCGATGCTGCTGAAACGTAATATTAAAATCTTCAAGGCCATAGGCTAATAAAAAAGAGGCTGATGTCGTTTGATTTTAAAACCAAGCCACCGGCCTCTTATTGTTTTTACGGATGAAAAACGTCAGGGTTTTTGAACCATATAAAAAGTGGAGGTCTCCTTATTAACAGTTTGATCATAGGTAAACTCCTTGTTTTTCAGACGTTTAATAAGATATATCTCATCAATACCCGTAACATCGGGCGTGATAATCAACTGTGTTTTATCGTCCGAAAATTTCCATTTACCGTCAAAACTAAGGCCGTTTGAGGTTAGGGTAAAGCTGCCGTCTTCTTTTATCGACAGCATATAATCTTCGGGATAGTTGCTCGTTACGTCCACCCCCTTGCTCATCACTTTGTCGATTACCCAATCGTTTATCACCCTCGCTTTTTTGCTGCGAAAACTGATTAAAGGGCCGTCGTCATATTTTTTACAAGAGTTTAATCCGGCCGAGAGAGCCAAAACCATAATGATAGCTAATAACTTCTTCATAAATTGTAGATTTAAAGGTTTGTATAAATAATTCAGCAAAAATAACAGATGATTGGGTAATTTCCTAATTTTGCGGCATGAAATTTATCGACACCCATAATCATTTATATCTCGAGGAGTTCGACGCCGACCGCTTTGAAGTTGTAGAGAGGGCTAAAAATATTGGTATTCAGAAAATTATGCTTCCCAATATCGACAGCGGGACAATAGAAAGATTGAAAAACACCCAAGCCGAATTTGAAGATTTTGTTGTGCCGATGATGGGACTTCATCCCACTTCGGTGAAAGAAAATTACGAGCATGAGTTGGAAATTGTGGAGAAAGAGTTGGCGAAAGGCGGCTATGTTGCCGTTGGCGAGATAGGCATCGACCTCTATTGGGATAAGACTTTTGCCGAAGAACAAAAAAAGGTTTTGCGCCGCCAATTCGAACTTGCCCTACAATACGATTTGCCGGTGGTAATTCATATGCGCGATTCGTACGATGAAATAATGGATGTTTGTAATGAGTTTACAAACAGCGCGTTAAGGGGTGTTTTCCACTGTTTTACCGGAAGTAAAGAGCAAGCAGAACAAATAACGTCAATGGGTTTTTATTTGGGAATCGGCGGGGTGTTGACTTTTAAAAATTCGGGGCTCGACAAAGCCCTTGCCGGCATCGACTTGAAAAATATCGTATTGGAAACCGACGCCCCGTATCTTGCACCCGTACCCTACCGTGGCAAAAGAAACGAAGCTGCTTTTATGATTAAAACGGCTGAAAAACTGGCGCTGATTCACGACAAAACCCTTGAAGAAATTGCGGAAATAACCACGGCAAACGCCGTAAAATTATTTGGAATATCATGAACGACACCTCATTATTAATAATATACACCGGCGGTACCATTGGTATGATTAAAGACCAAAAAACAGGTGTGCTTAAGCCTTTTAACTTCGACAATTTATATAGCTATATACCTCTGCTTAAGGATTTTAACTACCACCTCGATGTAATATCTTTCGAACCCCTCATCGACTCGTCGAACATAGAACCGCAGCATTGGGTAAAGCTTACGGAGATGATTGAAGAACATTACGAAGACTATGACGGTTTTGTGGTGCTGCACGGCAGCGACACCATGGCCTACACCGCCTCGGCCTTGAGCTTTATGTTGGAAAACCTTAACAAGCCCGTGATTTTAACCGGTTCGCAGCTGCCCCTCGGCGAGCTCAGAACCGACGGCAGGGAGAATTTTATTACTGCCGTGGAGATTGCCGCCGCCAAAATCGACGATACACCCGTGGTGCCCGAGGTGTGCATATATTTTGAAAACAGGCTTTACCGCGGCAACAGAACCTATAAATATAATGCAGAAAACTTCAACGCCTTTGTTTCGGGAAATTACGACGTTCTTGCCGACGCCGGCGTGAATCTCAATTTTTACCACGACAGAATCTTGAAACCCAAATTCAAAAAGTTGAAACCCCACAAAAAGCTGTCGGACAAGGTGGCAATTCTGAAACTCTTCCCCGGCATGAATGCCGATTATGTGGATGCCATACTGAATATCAAAGGTTTGAGAGCCGTGGTAATGGAGAGCTTCGGCAGCGGCAATGCCACCACCGCCGAATGGTTTTTGTCGCGCCTGAAGAAGGCTATCGACAAGGGGCTTGTTGTGGTTAACGTAACGCAATGTTTGTCGGGCAAAGTGGATATGAGCAGATACGAAACAGGTAAACAGCTTTTGGATGCCGGCGTGATAAGCGGCAGAGACATTACCACTTCGGCGGCACTCGCTAAGTTGATGGTACTATTGGCCTGTTACGACGACAGAAAGACCGTTGTGAACAAATTCAACAAGATTTTCTGTGGAGAAATGGCACCTTAGTGTATGGTAAAATATGGTAAGACATTGTAAAACATGGTAAAACATGGTAAAACATTGTAAGACATTGTAAGACATTGTAAAACGTAGTAATAAATTGTGATAAATAGTCGAATAACAAAATAACAGAGTAGCATATGAAGAAAAAATTGGTGATAACAGCCCTTTCGGTAATCAACTTGTTGGCTCTTTGGCTTCTTGTATATAATTATAAATCAACGAAATACCCCGAAGTTACCTTCAACAACGAAAAAGAAGTTTTTGATGAAGGTATGCGCACTTTTTTAAGAAATACGGCTGATGACATAATAAAGATAAAAGACGATTTTCCGCAAAAGGACAATCCGGAAGAGGATTTAAAAAAATATTTTGTGGATTTTCTGAAATCAAACAAGCCCGTTCATTCTCTTGTTTTTGTCAAGGGGAACAAGAAATTTTCGATAAAACGGCAGGACGATTCTTTTGTGGTAGGTTACGACACCACTAAACAAAACGATGTTGTTACTTGGCAAAGGATTAAAAACGACCAAGTTATAAGCACTTGGGAAGAGATTTTTCTTCTGAGTTTTAAAAACATGGATTGGTTTAAAGACCTTGAAAACCATCTCGGGGAAATTCGCTGGTATTTCAATGTGGAGAAAAAATCGGATAAAAATAACGAAAACCTGTTTTTTTGCGGTTATCATTATCGTCAAAACGGAGCCGACAACTACATAATTCTGTCTTTTGCCAGAATGGCTCTGTTGAAAAATTTTCCCGCTTTCAACAAATACGACAATCTGAATTTACTAGTTGAAACCGCCAACGGCATGTTGTTCAATTTATCTTCGGGCATCAACGAGTATTTCAAATCGTCGTACAACGACACTCTGCAAAAGCGCATTCACAAACGTCTGAAACTCTTTGCCGACAAGCAAAACGGGGCTTTCTCGTTTAAAAACGGCAAAGACGTTATTTGGGCGTTTTTCAGGAAGTTCGATAAAAAATACGGCTTGAATTATTACATGCTTATTATTCCCGAAAATCAGCTGATGGCAGGCATTAAAGGCGATAACCATCTGTTTGTTTATTCTTACTTGGCTCTGTTAATCGCGTCATTGACAATCATTTACTTTGTTTTTTACAGAAGTAAAAAATCGAAAACCGAAATATCGGAGCATTCCCTCGACGAGCTTCTGAAAAACGACGAGGGACGCACTTTGGAGTTTAAATCGTCGTTGCGCTGGGATTACAGGCAAGAAAAAGTGAATCCTTCTCTTGAAGACGTCGTTGTCAAAACCATTGCGGCTTTCGGCAATTCCGACGGCGGTATTTTGTTGATTGGCGTTGACGACGACAAAAATATTTTGGGAATCGAAAAAGATTTCAACACCTTTAAAAAGAAAAATGCCGACTATTTCGAGATTCATCTTCGAAATTTGTTGCACAAAGCCCTCGGGGTGAAATATGTTACCGAAAATGTGAGGATTGAGTTTGCCAAACACAAAGAAAAAACAGTTTGCAAGGTGAATGTTTTCAGAGCCGGCGAGCCTGTTTTTGTGGAGGTAAAAGACAAAAACGGCAACAAGAGCGAAAAATTCTATGTACGCAGCGGAAATTCGTCGCATGAGATAGATTCGTTAAAGGATATAAACGATTATATCTCAAACAGATTTTAAGAGGTTTATTTACTGATTTTAAGCATATTATAACTGTAAATTCATTTATAAGCGAGGCTGTTGGCAGGGGTGAAAAATCCGCCGACTACAAAAAAGTTTGCGGAATAAAAAAAAATTATACTTTTGCACTCCATTTTTCATAGAGAAATAAATTTAATCGTAAAAGATGTATGCAATAGTAGAAATCGCCGGTCAACAATTCAAAGTGGAGGAAAATCAATCGATTTTCGTTCATCGTTTGGAGGGCGAAGAAGGCAGTAACGTTGAATTTGACAAAGTTCTCCTGATAGAGAACGACGGGAAAATCAACGTCGGAACACCTGTTGTTGAGGGTGCCAAAGTTTCCGCAAAAATCCTATCACACCTTAAAGGTGACAAAGTCATTGTTTTCAAGAAAAAGCGCAGAAAAGGTTATCGTAAGAAAAACGGTCACCGTCAGTATCTTACAAAACTGCAAATTGAAAACATTAAAGCAAATTAATTTTTTTAAACTTTAAAATTCTAAGATTATGGCTCATAAAAAAGGTGCTGGTAGTTCGAAAAACGGTCGCGAATCGGAAAGTAAACGTCTTGGCGTGAAAAAATTCGGCGGTGCTTATGTTACCGCAGGAAATATTTTGGTAAGACAACGCGGTACCGTTCACCATCCCGGTCTTAACGTGGGAATGGGTAAAGACCATACGCTTTTCGCTCTTATCGACGGAAAAGTGGTCTTCAAAAAGAAGAAAGACAACCGCTCTTACGTAAGTGTCGTTCCGGAAGAGTAGGAAATTTTGTTTTTTTAAAATATAAGAGCCGGTTTTTCGCCGGCTTTTTTTGTGCCTCGAAAAAAATAAGACTCTCATCCGAAATCCCTCGTTTTATGAAGATTTGATAGTTTTCCAACAGACACTACGCATAACGACATAATGACATAAAAGCCCCTTGGAATAAATTTTGATAAAACCACGGTCAGCACAAATTATATTTTGTTAAAGTGCGTTATTTCAACTATTTACATAAAAATAAAAAGGAGGAGAATGGAATTCAAAGATTATTATAAAATATTGGGTATTGACAAAAATGCAAGCGAGGCCGATATAAAAAAAGCCTATCGCAAGTTGGCGAGGAAATATCATCCCGACGTCAATCCCGGCAACAAAGATGCGGAAAAACGCTTTAAGGAAATCAACGAAGCCAACGAGGTTTTGTCGGACCCCGAAAAGCGTAAGAAATACGATAAATACGGCGAACACTGGATGCACGCCGAAGAGTTCGAAAAGGCACAAGCTGCCGGAGGCGGTTTCGGTGGCGGAGTTCACTTTGAGGAAAATCCTTTCGGCGGTAGCGAGCAATTCGGCGAGGAGGATTTTTCTGAATTTTTCGCCTCGATGTTTGGCGGCGGAGGCTTTTCCTCCTCAAGAGGAGGCAGAAGAAGCGTCAGGTTTCGCGGCCAAGATTACCACGCCGAATTGCAGTTACGCCTCAGCGACGTTTACAAAACGCGTAAGCACACCATAAACGTTAACGGCAAAAACATACGCCTTACCATTCCCGCAGGGGTGGAAAACGGCCAGGAAATAAGGATTAAAGGACACGGCGGAAAGGGCATCAACGGCGGACCCGACGGCGACCTTTACATCACCTTTTCCATCGTAAACGACACGCCTTTCAAGCGCGACAAGGAAAACCTGTATCTCGACCTCGACATCGATTTATACACGGCGGTGCTTGGGGGCGAAGTCATTGTCAACACTCTCGGCGGCAAGGTAAAGGTGAAAATTAAGCCCGAAACGCAAAACGGCACCAAAGTGAAACTGAAAGGCAAAGGTTTTCCCGTTTACAAACACGAAGGCAAACACGGCGACCTGTATATCACTTTTAGGGTGAAAATACCTACTAACCTGAGTGTGAGAGAGAAAGAATTGTTTAGAGAACTTGCAAAACTGAGAAACCATGAATAAAAAAGATATTATTTCCATAGAAAGAATATGCTCGGCTTACAAGGTGCCGAATGAATTTATCGACGAACTCATCGAATTCGAGCTTATCGACGCCTTCGACATCGACAGGCAGCGTTTTGTCAGCGAAAGCGTTTTGCCCGACATCGAAAAGATGATAAACATGCGTTATGAGCTGAATATCAACATGGAAGGCATAAGTGTGATACACAATTTATTGCAACGCATCGAAGAAATGGATGAGGAAATACGGATGTTAAGAAACCGCCTGAGAAGATACGAATAGCCTTCGCTTTTTACCAAAAATTATATTTTATAAAATAAGGGCAAGAAAATGGAGATAACCGGATAAATCTCCAGGCGGCCGACAATCATGCTGAAGTCAAGATAATATTTGGAGGCATTGCTCATAAAGTAGAAATTATCGACTGGCCCCACGTTGCCGAAGCCGGGGCCTATGCCTCCCATGGTTGTGATAACGCTGCTTACCGAGGTCGCCGGGTCGTTACCCAAAGCCACCATTATCACCGAGCCGGCCAAAAAGGTAAAAAGATACAGAAAGATGAAAGCCAAAACCTGAAATGTTATGTTCTGCCCCAGAATCTTACCGTTCATTTTCACCTCACTGACGATGTTTTTCACCACTTTATCGCGTATCAGTTTTTTTATCGTTTTGAAAAAAACAACCCAACGCGCCACCTTTATTCCGCCACCCGTAGAGCCTATACTCGCTCCGATGAACATTATTATAAACATAAGAATTTTAGCCATATGCGACCACGAAGCGTAATCGGCGGTGGCAAAACCCGTTGCCGTTATGATGGAGACAACCTGAAAAACGGAAAGGCGAAAAGCCTCCTCAAAACCGGAATATTGCGGCAAGATGATGAAGGCTATTATCAGTGAAACCGCAATGATAATGGCCGTATAAGCACGTAACTCCTCATTTTTGAATACGCTTTTGAAACGCCCGTGTATCAAAAGGTAATGCAGAGAAAAGTTTATCCCCGCAAGAAACATAAATACCGTGGTAATATACTGAATAGCAGGTGAATATCCGGCAAGACTCGTGTCTTTGGTGGAAAAGCCTCCGGTGGCTACCGTGGCAAAAGCATGGCAAACGGAATCGAAAAGATTCATGCCTGCAATCTTCAAAAGCACAACTTGTATGAAAGTGAGCGCGAAATAGATAATCCACAGTCTTTTAGCCACTTCCACAAATTTTGGTTTGAATTTATCGACACCAAACAAGGAACCCTCAGAGAGCAACAACGATTTGGCGCCGATACGAAAATGAGGAATGACGGCAATAACAAGGACGATAATGCCCATGCCGCCTATCCAGTGAGTTTCGGCACGCCACAACAAGATACTCTTGGGCAAGCCTTCGATATGCGTCAGTATGGATGAGCCCGTGGTGGTAAAACCGCTCACACTCTCGAAAAAAGCATCCACAAAACGGGGAATGCTGTGGGATAAAAGATAGGGTAAAGTACCGAACAAAGGCATTATGAGCCATACGGCGGTAACCGTCATAAAACCCTGACGAATATGCGGTTGCACTTTGAAATCTTTACGGGCAAAGAGATATCCGGCCAGGCCGGAAACCAAGGTTATCAAAAAACTCAAATAAAGGGAAAAGTGATGGGCTTCGCCAAAATAATAAGATATAAAAATGGGGAAAAGCATGAAAAAACTCTCAAACAACAAGCTGACACCCAGCACATAAATAATATTGTTGAAATTTATTGTCTTCATCCGCATTTATCTTTCCGCTGCCGGTAATAAAAGTGCAATATTAGTCATTTTTAAACATAAAATGTAGCTATACCGAAAAGGAAAAAGCGAAAAATTATCAGACTAAGCGGCGGGAATCTACCTCTTAGCCGCGAACCACTCTTTTATCAAGGAGGCACACTCGGATTCCAAGACACCTCCCTTAATTTCCGTTTTGGGGTGCAACGGCGAAGGCGACAGCCGTCGATAGCCTCTTTTGGGGTCGGAAGCACCGTAAACCACCTTGCCCACTTGAGCCCAAGCGGTGGCTCCCGCACACATTACACAAGGCTCCAAAGTGACATATAAGACACAGTCTTTCAGGTATTTGCCGCCAAGAAATTCGGTGGCAGCCGTAATTGCCAACATCTCGGCATGGGCGGTGCTGTCGTTCAGTTTCTCGGTCATATTATGAGCCTTGGCCACCACCGTACCGCCACATACCACCACGGCTCCAATGGGCACTTCGCCCTCTTGGGCGGCAGATTTTGCCTCCTTCAACGCCATGCGCATAAAATATTCGTGACCGAGAATTTCCATATCTTGCCGTGTTA
>CAZPGC010000029.1:0-11824 GCA_964585875.1 uncultured Prolixibacteraceae bacterium
CGAGATGATACCGCGCGTGGGTGAAGAAAAACTTGCCGATTTTGTGGATGTTTTTTGTGATAAAGGCTTTTTTACAACCGAGGAAACATCGCGTATTTTGGATGCGGCATCGAAATACGGCATGAGGCCCAAAATACATGCCAACGAGCTGGATTACAGCGGCGGAATAGAAGTGGGTGTGGCTCATAAGGCTCTTTCCGTTGACCATTTGGAATATACCGGCGAGGCTCAAATTATGGCCTTGTTCAACTCCATGACCATGCCCACTATTTTGCCGGGAGCTGCATTTTTCCTCGGCATGGTTTACGCCCCCGCACGGAAGATGATTGACGCCGGCCTGCCCGTGGCTTTGGCTTCCGATTTCAACCCGGGCTCTTCCCCTTCGGGAAATATGCAGCTGATTGCGGCAATGGGAAGTATTAACCATAAGATGCTGCCCGAAGAAGTCATCAATGCCACCACCATCAATACGGCTTACGCCATGGATGTTCAAAACGAGTTGGGTAGCATAACCGTGGGCAAAAAGGCTAACCTTTTCATCACCAAGCCCATGCCCACTTATGCCTATTTGCCATATTCTTACGGCGACAACAAGGTGGAAACCGTTATTCTTAACGGTGAAATTGTCAAAACAAACGATTGTTAACAATAAGTTGAAAATCAAATATATAGACCTATGAAAAAATTAATAGAATGTGTGCCCAATTTTAGTGAAGGGCGCGATATGAATGTGATTAATCAAATCACTGCCGAGATAGAAAAAGTGGAAGGTGTAAAGCTCGTTGATGTTGACCCCGGACAAGCCACCAACCGCACAGTTGTTACCATGGTAGGCACACCAGAGGAGGTTCTTGAGGCTGCTTTTCAAGCGGTGAAAAAAGCCAAAGAATTGATTGATATGCGAAAACATCACGGGGCTCACCCGCGCTTCGGTGCCACCGACGTTTGCCCTTTGGTGCCCGTGTCGAATATCAGCATGGAAGAGACCGCCGAGCTGGCTCACAAGCTGGCCAAACGCATAGGAGAGGAGCTGGAGATTCCGGTTTATTGTTATGAAAATGCCGCCGTTTCGGAGGAGCGCCGCAACCTTGCCAACTGCAGGGCGGGGGAATATGAAGCTCTGCCCGAGCGTATCGTTACCGAGGAGTGGAAACCGGATTACGGTCCTTCGCAATGGACGGAAAGTGTTGCCAAAAGCGGAGCCACGGCAGTTTCGGCACGCAACTTTCTGGTGGCCATCAACTTCAATCTCAACACCACCTCCACACGCCGTGCCAATGCCATTGCCTTCGACGTGCGCGAGCGCGGCAGGGTGAAACGCGAAGGCGGCAGCCTCACAGGCAAGATAATAAAGGATGAAAACGGAAATCCGGTGATGATTCCCGGCAGCCTCAAATATACCAAGGCAATAGGTTGGTTTATAGACGAATACGGCATTGCTCAGATATCCATGAATATGACCAACATAGAAGAAACGCCCATTCATAAAGCCTTCGACGAGGTGAGCGAAAGGGCGCGCGTCAGAGGTTTGAGGGTTACTGGGTCCGAGCTTGTGGGCGTGGTGCCTTTGAAGGCTATGCTTGAGGCGGGAAAACATTATCTGCGTAAGCAAAAACGCTCCCTCGGCGTCTCCGATTCCGAGCTTATAAAAATTGCCGTTAAATCCATGGGGCTTGACGACCTTTATCCTTTCGAACCAAGGAAAAAGATTATCGAATACATTTTGGAAGATGATACTAAAAAGAAGCTTGTGGATATGAACCTTACGGATTTTGTCCACGAAACGGCCTCCGAATCGCCCGCTCCCGGCGGGGGTTCTATTTCGGCCTATATGGGCTCTTTGGGTGCCGCACTTGCCACCATGGTTGCCAACTTATCATCCCACAAACGCGGCTGGGACGAGCGTTGGGAAGAGTTCAGCGATTGGGCTGAAAAGGGCAAATATTATCACGACGAGCTACTCAAAATGGTGGACGAAGACACCAACGCATTCAATAGAATAATGGATGCCTTCGGCTTGCCCAAGAAAACCCAAGAGGAAAAAGCTGCCCGCCAAAGAGCCATTCAGGAGGCCACCAAGTTTGCCATCGAGGTGCCTTTCAAGGTGATGAATCTTTGCTATGAGTCGATGTCGGTGGCCAAAGCCATGGCCGAAATCGGCAATCCCAACTCGGTTTCCGATGCCGGTGTGGGAGCAATGGCCGCTTGTGCCGGCGTGCGCGGCGCCTACCTCAACGTGAAGATTAACGCCTCGGGCCTCGACGACAAAGCTTTTGTGGACGATATCATTGCCAAAGGCAAGGAAATCGAAGATAAGGCTTTGGCTCTGGAAAAAGAGATTCTCCAAATTGTAGAGGCAAAATTGTAAAGTCGAAATTGTTTCTCGATAATACCACTTAAATCCGCAAAGATTGCCAACGTTTTTGCAAAAAAATTGACGTTTTTAAGGGCAATTTTAGCGGATTTTTTCTTGCTCCAAAAAATAACGTATTTTTTTTACTGACAAGAAAAAACGAGGATGTTGATTTATGTTTTTTCCCGTGCTGATAATAATCTGAAAAAACGAAAAGGCTTTTATTCGGTTATTTAATTTCCAAATAAGACAAAACAAAGTTTAAAAGAGCATTGAAAAGCAGGGTTTAATTTTAAAATATCAGGCAAAATCCTCTTTGACGACATGCTTTGTTGCTCGCCTAATTCGCTAATATTTTGAGATTTACATATGTAAATTAAAATCTTTTTCGCTTTCTTTGAAATCCTTGGATTTTATCGTAAAATGAGCTTTTCTAAATAAAAAGGCTTTATGTCGGAAAAAATTGCCGCATTTCGTTTTTTTCTTGTCAATTAAAATATACTCTTTGTAAAATGCTATATATCAGTAAAAAAGTAAGAGGTATTAAAAATTGATTATTTCGAAATGGAGAGGGCTCTTATTTTGTATTATTATGCCTCTGATTTTCTTATTTAGAATGATAATATCTCCAAACCTCTCTCCTTATTTAGATTGCTTTTAAATTTGGGAAGCCCTCTTTTTATCGCTTTTAATTTTCTAATTTTCGCCCTTTAATTTTAAAGCGAAAAATTATGAGAGTTGCCAGACAAATAAAAAACACAGCGATTGTTGAGCAACCCGAAGTTGACCTTTCTTTGATGGATTCCGTCATCGAAAAATATAGGGGCAAAAAGGGGAATTTGATTCCCGTGCTTCAGGGTGTGCAAGCAATTTACGGATATATCCCCGCGCCGGCCTTCGACAAGTTGAGCAAGGAGTTGGGGCTGAAACTCAAAGACATGTATGGTGTCGCCACCTTTTATGCCCAGTTTCGACTGAATCCTGTCGGTAAGTATATAATAAAGGTGTGCCACGGCACGGCTTGCCATGTGCAAAATGCTCCTAAGATAACGGAGGCTCTTGAGGATGTTCTCAAGGTGAAAGACGGCGAAACCACCGAAGACAGGCTTTTCACGCTTGAGTCGGTGGCTTGTTTGGGCTGTTGTTCGCTGGCTCCCGTAATGATGATTGAAGGCGAGACCTACGGTAAGCTGGACGGCAAAAAGGCCGGACGTATCATCAAAGATATTCGCCTGAGAGATAAAAAAAGTGCTAACAATTAAAACAGGGCAGCGATGAAAAAACAAATTATAGTCGGACTTGGCAGTTGTGGTATTGCTGCCGGCGCAGGAAAGGTTTACGACAAACTTCAAGAAATAATTGAAGTGGAAAATCTGGATGTTGAGCTTAAGCAAACATCCTGTATAGGAATGTGTTACAAAGAACCCTTGGTGGAAATTATCGACGAAAACGGGCATTATCTTTACGGCGATATCGACGAAAAACGCATTATCGACTTGGTTGACAAGCACGTTGTCGGCGGCGAAGTGATGAAGGATTATGTTGTTGAGTCGGATATGTTCAAAGGCTCCGAAGAAGAGTATTTCGACGGGCAGGTGAAAATAGCTTTGCGTAACTGCGGTTTTATGGACCCCGAATCCATAAGCGAAGCCGAACAACGCGGTGCATATCAGGCTCTTGCCAAAATAGCCAAAGAGGGTTTGAGTGCCGACGACGTTATCAAAGAGGTAATGGATTCGGGCATCCGTGGTCGCGGCGGCGGAGGTTTCCCCACGGGTTTGAAATGGCGTTTTGCAAACAACAACAAAGCCGACGAGAAATACATAATTTGTAACGCCGACGAAGGCGACCCCGGTGCTTTTATGGACCGCTCGGTGCTTGAAGGCGACCCCCATTCGGTGATAGAGGGTATGATAATAGGAGCTTATGCCATAGAAGCCACGGGCGGTGTAATCTATTGTCGTGCCGAATATCCATTGGCTATCAAGCGATTAAATATTGCTTTGCAGCAGGCTCGCGAGAAAGGTTACCTCGGCAAAGACATCATGGGTATCAAAGGTTTCAACCTCGACATCCACGTGAAGGAGGGAGCGGGAGCCTTTGTCTGCGGCGAGGAGACCGCCCTTATAGCCTCGGTGGAGGGTGAGCGCGGCATGCCCCGCAAACGTCCTCCTTTCCCCGCCGAAAAAGGTCTGTGGAAAAAACCCACCAACATCAACAATGTGGAGACCTTCGCCAACATACCTTATATAATATACAACGGCGCTTCCTCCTTTAATAAATACGGAACGGAGAAAAGCAAGGGAACCAAAGTTTTCGCCCTTACGGGAAAAATAAATCACGGCGGTTTGGTGGAAGTGCCCATGGGCATGACCATTCGCGATATTATTTACAAACTCGGCGGCGGCATTCAAGGCGGAAAAGCCTTTAAAGCCGTTCAGCTCGGCGGCCCTTCGGGCGGCTGTATCCCCGAGTATCTTATTGATACTCCGGTAGATTACGACTCCGTAAACGCCACCGGTGCCATTATGGGCTCCGGCGGGATGGTGGTAATGGACGAGTCAACGTGTATGGTCGATATGGCGCGTTTCTTCCTCAATTTCACTCAGGAAGAATCTTGCGGAAAATGCACCTTCTGCCGTCTCGGCACCAAGCGCATGCTCGAAATTCTCACCCGCATCACCGAAGGAAAAGGCGAGGAGGGTGATATCGAGAAACTCGAAGAGCTGGCTTACCAAATTAAAGATGCCAGCTTGTGCGGTTTGGGACAAACGGCTCCCAATCCCGTGCTTACCACCATTAAATATTTCAGACACGAATACGAAGCCCATATCCGCGACAAAAAATGTCCGGCCAAGAGCTGCAAGGCACTTTTGACATACGAAATCATACCCGACGCCTGTACGGGCTGTACGGTTTGTGCCGTGAAATGTCCGGTTGATGCCATTGAAGGTGCCAAGCGCGAAGTGCATTACATACATCAGGATATGTGTATCAAATGCGGCGAATGTTACAGCCGTTGTAATTTTGAGGCTATCAAGGTTTATTAATTTCAAAAAAGAAGACAATGAGCAAAAAAGTAAATATATTTCTGAACGGAAAGCACATTCAAGCCGAAGAAGGCGAATACGTGCTTAATGTGGCTAAAAGAAATGGGGTGGAAATTCCCACGCTTTGCAACGACCCCCGTCTCGAACCTTATTCGTCGTGCTTTGTATGTGTTGTGGAAATAGAGGGAATGCGCGGTTTGCAGCCTTCGTGCTCCACGCGTGTGAGCGAAGGCATGAAAATAACCACGGACAACGAAAAAGTGCGTAAGTCGCGCAAAGGTGCTTTAGACCTGATTATGAGTAATCACTATGCCGATTGCAAGGCGCCTTGTACCGAGACCTGCCCTGCACACGTTGATGTTCAAGGTTATATCTCTCTGATAGAGAAAGGTTTGTACTCGGAAGCGGTGGCGCTTATCAAAGAGACAAACCCGCTGCCTGCCGTTTGCGGACGTGTGTGTGTGAGACCTTGTGAGGCTGCCTGTCGCCGCAACCTTCTCGACGAAGGTGCCCCCGTGGGTATCGATTATATGAAACGTTTTGCCTCCGATTGGGATTTGGAGCACGAGCATTTCGTCCCCGAAGTGGCACCCTCCACAGGCAAGAAGGTGGCGATAATAGGAGCGGGCCCCGGCGGATTGTCGGCAGCCTATTTCTTACAACAGAAAGGACATCAATGTGATATCTTCGAGGCTGCTCCCGAGCCGGGCGGTTGGCTTCGCTACGGTATTCCCGAATATCGTTTGCCTAATGATGTTCTCGACCACGAAATTTCGACGATTACCGAATTGGGTGTAAATATTTTCTGCAATAAAAAACTTGGCGACAACCTGAGTTACAAGGATTTGAAAGAAGAATACGACTCGGTGATTTTGACCATCGGAGCGCAAAAAGGAACACTGCTCGGAGTAAAAGGCGAGGAGGCCGAAGGCGTTTATGCAGGCATCGACTTTTTGAAAACCATGGAAGAAACGGGCAAGCCTGCCGACTTCCGCGGTAAGAAAGTCATTGTTGTCGGAGGAGGAAATACGGCTATGGACTGTTGCCGTACTGCCATACGTTGCGGCAGCACCGATGTGAAAGTGGTTTATCGCCGTACCGAGAAAGAAATGCCTGCCAACCCCATAGAGATACACGAGTCAAAGTTAGAAGGTGTTGAATATCTGTTTCTTAACAACCCCGTTAAAGTTAATGCCGACGAAAACGGCAAGTTGAAATCCGTTACTTTGGTAAAAATGGAACTCGGCGAACCCGATGCTTCGGGCAGAAGACGTCCCATTCCCATTGAAGGCTCGGAATACGAGCTGGAATGCGATTATATCCTCGCGGCAATAGGTCAAAAAACCGATGCCGCTTTTATCGACGATATCAACAAATTTGCCGAAGGAGGAAAATTGGAACTTAACCGCTGGGGAAATATCGATGCCGACGAGAAAACCTTGCAAACAGGCATTCCCTCGGTTTTTGCCGCCGGCGACGGCGTAACGGGGCCCGCCACCATTATCGAGGCTATTGCTCAGGCGCAGACAGCTTCGCTATCGGCTCATCAATTTATTACGGGACAAGAAGTTAAGCCTGCTCATAGGCCTTTCGTTAGCAAGAAAGATAACTTCAAACCTCAAACGGTTGAAGATTACAAAGACCGTTATGCTCACCAAAAACGAGAGGAGATGCCGGTGATGCCCGAGACGCAACGTGTTAATTTCAAGGAAGTTGAGCTTGGTTATACCGAGGCTATGGCTTGCAACGAAGCGCAACGTTGTATGGAGTGCGGCTGTGTGGAGTTTTTCGATTGCGACCTGCAAAAATATTCCGACGAATACGAAGTTGAGCAGGAAAAATATGCCGGTGAGTTTAACGAATACCAAATAAATTTCGACCATCCGTACATCGAACTCGACTCCAACAAATGTATTTTGTGCAGCCGCTGTATCCGTATTTGCCACGAAGTAGTGGGTGCCGATGCTCTCGGCTTGGTCAACCGCGGTTTCAAAACCTATGTTTCTCCGGCTTTGGGCTTGCCGTTGGCCGAGACCAACTGCGAGAGCTGCGGATTGTGTATCGACACCTGCCCCACGGGAGCCTTGAGCGAGAATTTTATTTTCAAACCCGGCCCGGTGAAGACCGAAGCCAAGCCCACCATCGACAACTACGGCTCGGAGGGTGTTTCCATGAATCTGATGACGCATCGCGATGTTTTTGTTATGGAAGTTACCGGTAACGAGGGGCTCGTTAATAAAAAAGGCAGCATAGGCAGACGTGCCAAATTCGGATACAAATATCACAACGACACCTCACGAATTACCAAACCGCTTGTGCGTAAGGGTGATAAATTTGAGGAGATATCCTTTGACGAGGCCATTAAAATAATAGGAGATAAACTCAAAGGCAGTGAGGGAAAAACAGCAGTTTTTGCCGGAGCACGTCTGTCGAACGAAGAGATTTATCTTTTGCAAAAGTTTGTAAGAAAAGGTCTCAAAACCAATAACATATCAAACTTCCACTATCTTGGCAGAGGAGCAGGATATTTGATAGACTCGTATAAAAACGTGCCCTTTGACGAGCTTTACAAAGCTTCCAAGATTTATCTTGTGGGTGCCGAGTTGATTGATGACCACGACTATGTAGGTTTTGTGGTAAACAACGCAAGGATGTTGAACAATATCCCGGTGGAGATGGTTTCGACCAATGAAAACACCAATATGAAGCACAAAATCGACAGTTTTGTTACTATTAAAGATTATTTTGCCTTTGCGAAGGCTGTCAATCACTTTATTTTGTCCGAAGGACTGCAAAACGATTTCTTCCTGAAAGACAACGACAAGGGTTTTGAAGAGTATAAAAAAGCCTTGCTTGGCGAAGATTTCGGAGCTTTGGCCTCTGCTGCCGGATTGAGCGGTGAGCAAATTGCTGCGTGGACAAAAGACTATGTCAACGAGCAAAACAGCGTTGTTGTTTTCTCCGAGAAATATATCACAACAGGCGCTGCAACAGAGCTTTACAATATGGCTGCCCTTGCCGGAAAGCTCGGCAAAACGGCTTCGGGAGTGCTGCCTCTCAAGGAGAAAAACAACTCGCAAGGTTTGTTTGATATGGGAGCTTTCGAGAATGTGGCCCCGGGCAGGAAGCTTTTGGATAATAAAGCATCCGTTTTGGAAGGCTTGAAACAAGGAGCCTTTGACAACCTGCTGATTTTCGGAGAAGACCCCGTTGGAACGGCTCTTAACGGCGAAGAGGTAAAATCGTGGTTCGATAAGGCTGATTTTGTGGTTGTGCAAGACTACTTTATGACGCCAAGTTCGGAGCGTGCCGACCTGATATTGCCCGGCAGCTTCCATACCGAAAGTGACGGCAGCTTTACCAACACCCAACAGATGATTCAGCAGTTTGAAAAGCAGTTTGAACCCAAAACGGAGATGACCAATGTTCAACAATTGCTTGAGCTTGGTAAGATGTTTGGTCTCAACGGTTTGAGCGATGTATCCGATGTGCAGTCGGAGGCATTGTCGGAGATTTCCGAAGCCGGAGAGTTTGAGTTTGAATTTGTTTACAATGCTGAAGCAGGCAGCGAAAGGCTGTTTGATTACGGTTGCGACAGTCTGATGAAGCGATTCGACGATGAGTTCGAAGGTGCCTTCGACAGATAGCTCGAGTGCTTGACTCTTTCAGGAAATTTTTCGATAGCCGCCAATGTATTTGTGAGTTTTCATTATTGCGTTGGTGGCTTTTTTTGTCGGCTTTTTAACGTTTTAGTATTTTTTATATTTTTACAACATGGTTAAGGTTGATATTTTCATAAAAAATATGGTTTGTCCGCGTTGTGTGATGGCAGTGAAAGACATTTTGGACAAAATGGAGATACCGTGGTCGGAGGTTGTTTTGGGAAGGGCGACAGTGAATGTGCCTCAGGATGAAATAGATATGGAAAGGTTAGACAAGGAATTGCGCGCTGTTGGTTTTGAGTTGATAAACGACAAAGACCTGATATTGGTTGAAAGGGTGAAAACATTGATAATTAACAGAATACATCATTCGGAGGCAGAAGATTTCAACGATAATTTTTCAGATTATCTTTCCGCTGAAACGGGTGTTGCCTACGGCACTCTGTCCAAAATTTTTTCGGAGCTCACTGACACGACAATCTCCTCTTTTATCATAGCGCAGAGGCTCGAAAAGGTGAAGGAGTTGATTTCTTACGGCGAGTTGAATTTTTCGGAGATAGCATATCGCACGGGATACAGCAGCACGGCACATCTGTCGAGACAGTTTAAAAAACTTACCGGCCTTACGCTCTCGCAGTTTAGAAGCAAGATGGAAAAAAGGGAAGGGATTCAATAATTTTTATTCCAAAACAAAAACGTAGGTGATGGTCCCCGTTTGTACTTCCGGGGCGTCGGGTTTGCTGTCGAACTCGGCTTTCATGGCTGCGCTCACGGCTAATTTTCTAAGGTAAGAGTTTGTGGTTGTGGTGCCTTTGTTTATCACGGTGGCGTTGGTAACTTTGCCGTAGCGGTTTACCCATATTTTCACCGTTACCTTGCCTTCTTCCTTAAAGTTACGCGAAGGTTTGGGCAGATATTTTTTCTTGCGGCCGGCAAGGCTGAAAGTTACTCCTCCCGAGCCGCCGTCGCCGGCGTAGTTTTTGGCATTGGGGTCGCCGTTTTCCATGCCTTGGTCGCCGGGCTTGCTTGTTTGTCCTTCGTTGCCGCCCGTTTTGCCGCTCTTGGATTTGAACAACAACTTGTCGTTTATCTTAGGCTCCTCTTTCTTTTCTTCCTTGGGCTGCTGTTTTTCTACCTTTTTCTTTTTCTTGCTGATACTGATTGTTTTTTCGGTGGATTGTGTAGCCACATCCTCCACTTTTTCGGCTTTGGGCGGCGGCGTTACGGGTGTATGTTGTTGTTTGGGCTTTTGCGGTTGCACCTCGCCCATTCCCTGATTGGAGTTACCGAGGTTGACTTCAACGCCAAGCTGCGGGGGAGGAGGGAAGGGTGGTCGAAGGATGATAAAGGACAATATTATGACAAGCACCAAGTGAAAAGCCAAGGTGATTAAAATTGCCGTCCTTCTGTTTTTATCCCGTAACCAATCCATAAAAATACTTTTTATAAAGCCTTATCAAACGTTTTACTTATCCGATTTATTATGTTATTTCTGTTGTGTTGCCAAAATCACCTTATAATTTACGTTGTTGTCGCGGTTGATATTGTTCACCGCATCGATGACGGTTACCACGTATTGCACAGGCACGGTTTTGTCGGCACGCAGCACCACATTTGCCTTTTGTAAGCCGCTAAGTTTCTCGGCCAGAACGTCTTGCAGTTCGTCTTCGCTGACCTTATGGTCGGCATCTTCAACAAAAAATTCCAGTTGGTCGTTGATATAAACCGTTACGTTTTGCGTTTCGATGGGTGTGGGGCTGCTGCTGTTTGGCAAAAGCAAGGGTATGACATTGGGACTTACAAGCGTGGAGGTGAGGATAAAAAACACGAGCAACAAAAACACCAAATCGGACATTGAGGCCGTGCTGAATTCCACACTTCTTTTATTTCTCAGTTTGATAGCCATGGCTGAATTATTTTACGGGTTCGTGCAGCAAGTCCATAAATTCCGTGGCGCGGGCTTCAAGAATGAAGACAACTTTTTCGATACGTGCCACGATGATATTGTATGCGATATAGCCGATGATACCCACGATGAGACCTGCGATGGTTGTCACCATTGCCTGATACATTCCGTTGGATAACAGCGAGATGTTGAGGTTGTTGCCGCTGTTGGCCATATCGAAAAATACTCTTACCATACCCACCACGGTGCCGAGGAAACCTATCATAGGCGCGGCTCCCGCAACGGTGGCGAGTGCGGCAACGTTTTTTTCCAACTTCGACACTTCCAACTTTCCTATGGTTTCTATGGCCTGATTGATGTCCGGCAGGGGGCGTCCCAGCCGCGATATTCCTTTTGCAATCATCTTCGATAGCGGTGTGTTGTGGCTGTCGCACAGGTCTTTGGCAGCTTCAATCTTCCCTTCATGAATCAGGTCTTTGATGTTATTCATGAAATCCGAATCGTCTTTTGAGGCTTTCTGTATTGCGAGAAATCTTTCGACGAAAATGTAAATGGCCAGCACCGACAAGATGGCCAAAGGTCCCATTATCCACCATCCGCCTTTGAGAGTAAGTTCCCAAACCGATATTTCTTTTCCGATGGCTTGCGCACCGTCGGCTGCGGCGGCGAGGCTGTCGCTGACAACTTGCACGCCTTCATTAACAGGTAATAACAACAATATTCCACTCATTATCAATAGATTATATTTGTGATTTTAACTCTTTAAAAATAAGCATTAGCAGCAGCGCTCAATTGAACTAATCCTCAACTTTTTAACAGCATTTTGTTAATATCGAGGAGGGGTGATAACGTC
>CAZPGC010000029.1:11924-15526 GCA_964585875.1 uncultured Prolixibacteraceae bacterium
GGAGCCGATTTTAACACCTAATTTGAATTGTTTATGGAGAAGTATTTTGAAAAATTCAGAAAAAATATCATAGGAAACGAGCAAAAATTCGTTACGCCATACGGCGAACAGACGATGATATATGCCGACTGGGTGGCAAGCGGGCGTTTGTATGCTCCCATTGAGCAAAAGATAGCCGTTGAGATTGGGCCCTTTGTGGGCAACACTCACACGGAGACTTCGGAGACGGGCACGCTGATGACACACGCTTATCATTATGCCAAAGATATCATTAGGGAACACGTAAATGCCGGCCCCGACGATGTGGTGATTACCACCGGCTTCGGCATGACGGGAGCGGTGAACAAACTGCAGCGGCTTCTCGGCTTTAAGGGCTGTGGCAAACTTCAGGGCAAGGGCTGCATTCACGAAATTGAGCCGCCGCTGGTACTTATTACCCACATGGAGCATCACAGCAATCAGACTTCGTGGTACGAGACCATAGCCGAGGTGGAGATTGTGCCGCCGGGTGACGACGGTCTTCCTTCGGCTGAAAATCTGCGAGCCGCTTTGGAAAAACACAAAAATCGACGTTTGATAATCGGCTCTTTTACAGCCTGTTCCAATGTTACGGGCATAGAGACCGACTATCACGCTTTGGCAAAGGTAATGCACGAGTACGGCGGTTTGTGCTTTGTCGATTTTGCGGCTAACGCTCCGTACTCCGATATAAATATGCATCCCGAAGACCCTCTCGAGGCTTTGGATGCCATCTTTTTCTCGCCGCATAAATTTTTGGGAGGTCCCGGCTCTTCGGGCGTTTTGGTTTTCAACCGTGCGCTCTACAACAATCCGGCTCCCGACCACCCGGGCGGAGGCACAGTGGACTGGACCAATGCGTGGGGAGAATACAAATATGTTGATGACATAGAGGCTCGCGAAGACGGCGGCACACCGGGTTTCCTTTTGGCAATGCGCACGGCTCTTTCCATCAGGTTGAAAGAGCAGATGGGCACGGCAAACATCCACAAACGCGAGGATGAATTGGTGAAAAAAGTCTTCGAGGGTTTTGGCAAAATTGAGGGTTTGCATATCTTGGAACCGCATATTACAAAACGCACCGGTGCCATCTCCTTTTACCACGATGATATTCATTATAATCTTATTGTCAAGCTGTTGAATGACAGGTTCGGTGTGCAGGTTAGAGGCGGTTGTGCCTGTGCCGGCACCTACGGACATATTTTGTTCGGTATCGACAGAGATGAGTCGCATCGCATTACCGACAAGATTGACCACGGCGACCTGTCGGAAAAACCGGGTTTTGTGCGTTTGTCGGTACATCCCACCATGACCGATGCCGAGTTGGATACCGTAATCGAGGCTTTGACACAAATTTCCGCCAACCATAAACAATGGGCCCGGGATTACGTTTACGACAAACACAGCAACGAATTTTATCACAAGGACTATATCAAAAAACGCCGTTACGAAGTTGACGGGTGGTTTAAGTTGTAAGCATTGAAAGCAGCCGGCCTTAAAATATATCTCTATGCCCTGCTCGCCATGATGTTTTGGGGCTTTTCCTTTGTTTGGGTTAAAATCGTTTACTATTATTACGACCCTCTGACGACGGTGTTTATCAGGGTTTCTACCGCGGCGGTTTTGCTTTTGCTTGCCGGATTTGTTTTCGGTTTACGCATAATGCCATTGAAAAAAGACTATAAATACCTTTTTCTTCTTGCCTTTTTCGAGCCTTTTATGTATTTCCTCGGCGAGAGCTTCGGGATGAAATATGTAAGCTCCACCGTTGCTTCGGTGATAATATCGCTTATTCCGGTGCTCTCGCCTGTTGCGGCTTATCTTATTGTAAAAGAGAGGGTTTCGTGGTTAAATATTTTGGGCATAGCGGTTTCCTTTGCCGGTGTTTTGATAATGGTGCTCAAAGCGGATTTCAGTTTTAAAGAAACGCCCGAAGGTGTTGCTCTTATGATGCTGGCTGTTGTGTCGGCAATTCTTTACACCGTTATGATAAAAAAACTGTCGGCGGGCTACAAGCCATACACCATTCTTACTTGGCAATATATCTTCGGCACTCTTTTGTTTATGCCTCTGTTTTTTGGTTTTGGACTTAAAAATTTTTTGGCGGTAAAACCCGATATCAGACTGATTGGCACCTTGTTGCAACTTGTGATTTTTGCTTCGCTGCTGGCCTTTTTCCTTTTTATTAAGGTTGTTGAAAAATTGGGTGTGGTGAAAACGGGGGTATTTACTAACTTCGTCCCCGTGATAACGGCAGTGACCGCCTATTATTTTCTCCCTGAAGAAAGTATAACGGTAAAAACGGTGGTGGGAATAGCCGTGACCATTACGGGTATATTTGTGGCTCAGCTCGACAAAATATTTTTTCTAAAACGAACGAAAACATAAATTAATAAACGATGAGGTATCTTAAATTTTTTCTTTTGGTTTTTGTGTTGTGGAATACCGCTGACTCGGAAGCTCAGGTGAGAATAGGCAGTTGCAGTTCGGCGAACAATTACGACAAATTTTATATAACACCCTATGTGGGAGCCGGTTACGCTAAGATAAATAGAGAGGACATCGGTAAGGGGAAAATGTTTAGCTACTACGGCGGAATATCGGGATTGTACAATGCCGGCGGTTTCAGAATAGGCTTGGGATTTCGTTATCAGCAATATAACGAGAAATACGATTTTCAGAATGTTGCCGGCACAAACAAATATTCGTATCTGAAACCTTATTTTGCTTTTGAGCTGCCTTTGGTTTTCGACGACTTTTACGACTTCGGCTTGTTTTTAAATGCGGGCGCCGACTTACCCCTGAAAAGAACTATGACCAACGGAGGTTTTATGGCCGACGCGGGCTTGTATTATAATTGGGTTTTGACATCTTCGTCGGGGCTTTATTTTGCCTTGGACTACGGCTTTAACTCATTGAGTATGAATTACAACAGTGCTTCGAAAAGCGTGATGATAAACGAAATGAAGTTTTCGATAGGATACAGGTTTTGGTTTTAAAAAACGAAAGATTATGTTAAACGATTTGGATTTAGGCAATATTCTGTTTTTGGATATAGAAACGGTGCCGCAGCATTCGCATTACGGCGATTTGGATGAAAGGCTGAAAAAGTTGTGGGATAAGAAGGCCAAAACTCTGAGAGACACTGAGGAGCAGGATGCCGAGGAAGTTTATCGCCGCGCCGGAATTTATGCCGAGTTTGGCAAGATTGTGTGCATCTCGGTGGGTTTTTTCAACAAAAGAGAATTCAGGGTGAAGTCGTTTTACGGCCACGACGAAGAGGAGATTCTGCGCAACTTTGCCAAGATGATAAACTCACACTTCTCCGATTATCTGCTGTGCGCCCACAACGGCAAGGAGTTCGACTTTCCGTATATTGCCAGAAGGATGATAATCAACAGGATAGAGCTTCCTTCGCTCCTCGATATCGCCGGCAAAAAGCCCTGGGAAGTTAGGCATTTGGACACCATGGAGCTGTGGAAATTCGGCGACTTCAAAGCTTACACTTCTTTGGATTTGCTGACTGCCGTATTCGGCATACCGAGTCCCAAAGACGACATCGACGGCTCGGAAGTGTGGCGCGT
>CAZPGC010000029.1:15626-24811 GCA_964585875.1 uncultured Prolixibacteraceae bacterium
TAAGAGGACAAGCAAACCCAAAAACACCTATATTTGCAGCGCCGAAAAAACGGCCTCTTTTTTTAATGAATTGAAACGTAGAATTTTATAGCAAATATTGATAATGAACAAAAATTCGATTATAGGATTTGCCCTTATTTTTCTGATAGTTATCGGATATTCTTATTTCACAAGACCTTCGGAAGAAGAGTTGGCACGCCAACGTAAGGAAATGATAAGACAAGACTCGATAGCAAGGGCAAAGGAGGCTTTGAAAGCCGAGGAGACAAAAGCGAAGATTGAAGACAAGCAAGGACTCGACAGTGCAAAAATTGTTGAACGTCAAACGATTGCAAATGACACAACAGGCGCGGCGGTAGTGAGCGACACTAGTTTGACTAATAAAATAACGGGTCCTTTCTCTTTGGCAAGGCGTGGCGAAGACAAAGACATAGTGGTGGAAACGCAATTTTATAAGGTAAGAATCTCGCGTAAGGGAGGCGTTATTACTTTTGCTCAAGTCAAAAATTATGTTACCGCCGACACCCTGCCCTTGATTTTGTTTACCAAAGAAAGTGCGCATTTCAACCTCCTGCTGAATGACGACGGTTTGGGCTCACGCGACCTTTATTTCGAGCCTGTTTTTAAAAACGGAAATGCCGGCGATTCGCTCTTTGTGGGCAAAGGCAAGAAAGTCACGCTTGCCATGCGCGTTTATCCAAACGACAAGGCCGGCAATATTGATAAAAACAAGTATCTGGAGTTTGAATACGTTTTCAACGGCGACGACTACATGATAAATTTTAACCTGAATATGAACAGGGTGAATGATGTGGTGGCCCCCGGATACAACGAGATGTTTTTGAATTGGGACGCCGTTTTGACGAGAAAAGAGCGCGATGCCGAGCAAGAGAGAAAGCATACCACCATATATTATAAATATAAAGGCGATAAAGTTGACTACCTCGGCGAAATGAAAGAGGAAGACAGCGAAGAAATAGAGACAAAACTGCGCTGGGTGTCCTTTAAACAACAATTTTTTGCGGCCACCCTCATTTCCGATGAAGGATTCAACAGGGGTAAACTGCACGAAAAAGTTGATAAAAATTTGGAGAAAATCAATCCCGATTATCTCGAAACAATGAATACGGAGCTTAGCATTCCGCTGAGCGGCAGCGACTTGGAAAGTTTCAAGATGCGTTGGTATTTCGGACCCACAAAATTCAACATACTCAAAAAATACGACCTCGAGTTGGAGCGTCAGATACCTTTGGGCTGGGGCTTTTTCCTGCTCGGCTGGATAAATAAATACGCCGTTATACCCGTTTTCGATTTCTTGTCGGGTTTCGGTTGGAATTACGGCATTATCATTCTGGTTCTCACGGTGTTGATAAAATTGGTGCTCTTTCCCATTGCCTACAAAACTTATGTTTCGTCGGCAAAAATGAGGGTTCTTAAGCCGGAAATAGATGAAATTTCGAAGAAATATCCCAAGAAAGAAGATGCCATGAAAAAGCAACAGGCTACCATGGCGCTATATAAAAAGGTGGGGGTAAACCCCATGGCCGGATGTGTGCCTATGTTGTTGCAAATGCCCATACTCATTGCCCTTTTCCGCTTTTTCCCGGCATCCATAGAGCTGCGGCAGCAGGGTTTTCTTTGGGCTACCGACTTGTCGTCTTACGATTCCATTTATTCATGGAGCACCCATATTCCGATACTAAGTACCTTTTACGGCAATCATATCAGCCTCTTCACTTTGTTGATGACCGTTACTACAATTTTCTATACCAGAATGAACAACCAGATGATGGGCAGCAACAACCAAATGCCGGGTATGAAAACGGTGATGTACATTATGCCTATCATGTTCCTCGGTTTCTTTAACAATTACGCCTCGGGTTTGAGTTACTATTATTTTCTGGCAAATATGTTCACTTTCGGACAAATGTTCGTGATAAGAAAACTTATTGACGAAGATAAGATTCGTAAACAGCTGTTGGCCAATAAGAAAAAACCTGTTAAGAAATCGAAGCTGCAGAAAAAATTGGAAGAAGCGGCCAAGAAGAAAGGTGTGAGATGAGGTTTTGGTTTTGATGTTTGGGGTCCCGACGAAGCAAAGTTTATCGGAATCTTCGGCAAGCCTCGATTTGCGGTACGATTTGAATTTGATAGTTTTTATTAATAAGATGTTAAAACTAATTATAAATAATTAAGAATGAGCAAAGTAGGGATAAGGCACGAGGATAAATATCTGCTTGAAAGGAGGGTGGCCATTACACCTTCTCATGTGAAAAAGTTGATAGAGGAGGCAGGTTTGGAATTTTATGTACAAAGTTCGGCGAAGCGTATTTTCAAAGACGAGGAGTACGAAGCTGCCGGCGCTCATATTGTTGATGAATTTCCGGAGGATGTAAAAACAATTTTCGGCGTCAAGGAGATGCCTCTTGACTTTTTCCGCAAGGGTGATACCGTGATTTTCTTTTCTCATACCATCAAAGGGCAGAGCTACAACATGCCGATGCTTCGTAGAATGAAGGAAAAAAAGGTGAATCTGATTGAATACGAACGCATTACCGACGACAAAGGTCGCCGCTTGATTTTTTTCGGCAGGTTTGCCGGACTCGCCGGAGCCATAAATTCATTGTGGTCTTTGGGACAGCGCCTCAACCTGAAAGGAATTGAAAATCCCTTTTCGGTGATAAAACAGGCTCATAAATATCACTCCTTGCAAGAGGCAAGGGATGTGATAAAAAGTGTGGGCGAGCAAATCGGGGAAAAAGGCTTGGACGAGAGCATTGCACCTCTCGTAATAGGCATCACCGGCTATGGAAACGTTTCCAAAGGAGCTCAGGAAATTTTGGATTTGCTGCCCGTTAAAGAAATCAGCGCCGACGACTTGGTGAATCTTAAACTCGACAAAAAAGACAATCACTTTATTTACAAGGTGATATTTAAAGAGAGCGATTTGTCGGAACCCGTAAATCCGAATCACAAATTCGAGTTGCAAGACTACTACGACCACCCTGAAAAGTATAAAAATAAGTTCGAAAGATATGTGCCCAAGTTGTCGCTGTTGCTCAACTGCATGTATTGGACGCCGAAATATCCGCGTATTATCACCAAAGACTTTCTTTATGAGCATTACAAAAGCGGTGAGGCTCGTCTCGAGGTCATCGGCGACATCACATGCGACCCCGACGGCTCAATAGAGTGCACGCATATGGGCACCTTGATTCAGGACCCCGTTTTTGTTTACAATCCATACACGCGTCAACCTTCAATGGGTTTTGAAGGTGAGGGGCTGTTGATTATGGCCGTCGATATTTTGCCCAGCGAGCTGCCGCGTGATTCATCCATAGCTTTTGGCGACGCCTTGTATCCTTTTGTGGAAGCCATTGCCAAAGCCGATTACTCCAAACCGTTTGATGAGTTGGATTTGCCGCCGGAGATTAAAAGAGCCATGATTCTACACAAGGGCAAACTGACGCCTGATTATCAGTATATTAACAAGTATTTGAAAAGCATAAATATGAACCATTAAAACATAAAGCCATGTCAGAAAAAATTTTCGATAAAGTATCACCCGGAGTGCTGTGGGGAAAAGACGTTCAAGAAGTTTTCAGAATAGCAAAAGAGAATGAATTTGCCATTCCCGCCGTTAACGTTGTGGGCACCAATTCGGTAAACGCCGTTTTGGAGGCTGCAAAAAAAGTTAATTCACCCGTTATTATTCAGTTTTCAAACGGAGGAGCAAGTTTCTATGCCGGCAAAGGCCTCGATAACGAAGGCCAAAAAGCAGCCATAGCAGGCGCCGTTTCGGGAGCCATGCACATACATCAAATGGCTGAGCTCTACGGTGTTGCCGTTATTTTACATACCGACCATGCCGCTAAAAAACTCCTGCCTTGGATCGACGGACTTCTCGAAGCCGGTGAGGATTTCTATGAGCAATACGGAAGACCCTTGTTCAGTTCGCATATGCTCGATTTATCCGAAGAAACGCTGGAAGATAACATCAGCATCAGCAAAAAATATCTGGAACGTATGAGCAAAATAGGCATGACCCTCGAAATAGAGCTTGGCGTTACCGGCGGCGAGGAAGACGGCGTTGACAACACCTCCGTTGACAATTCCTTGCTTTATACTCAGCCCGAGGATGTGGCCTATGCTTATGAAGAGCTTATGAAAATAAGCGACCAATTTACCGTTGCGGCATCCTTTGGTAATGTTCACGGTGTTTACAAGCCCGGAAATGTGAAACTCAGACCTATTATTCTTCATAATTCTCAAGTCTATATTCAGAAAAAATTCAACACCGGCGAAAAGCCCGTGAATTTTGTTTTCCACGGAGGCTCCGGCAGCGACCCCAAAGACATCAAAGAGGCCATAAGCTACGGAGTTATTAAGATGAATATCGACACCGATACACAGTGGGCAACTTGGGACGGCGTTCGTCGCTATGCCGAGAAATATCACGACTATCTGCAGGGTCAAATAGGAAATCCCGAAGGGGAAGATAAGCCTAACAAGAAATACTACGACCCGCGTAAATGGCTGAGAGAAGGTGAGTTGTCTATGGTGGCACGTCTCGAAAGAGCCTTTACCGAGCTCAACTGTCTAAACAGAAATTAATTGCCTGCGAATAGCTCATAAAAAACCCGCATCTTTTTCAAAATGCGGGTTTTTTTGTTTGAACCTTAATCCTGCTTGCATAAAGCAAACTTCCGGCGACTATGAGTTGATTTTTCGGCTTTGCGGCAGTACATTTCTTATGTTAGGGTTTAAAAAAAGAATGTATTTTTGCCGCTGAATACAGACAAACTAAATATTAATAGTATAGACACAGATATCGACCCGGGAAAGGGGTGGACTCATTATTAACTAATAACAAATTCATGATAAAGAAAATTTTAATTGCCAATCGTGGAGAGATAGCCTTAAGGGTTATGCGCTCCTGTCGCGAGATGGGCATAAAAAGCGTAGCGGTTTTTTCGGAAGCCGACCGCAATTCGAAGCATGTTTACTATGCCGATGAAGCATATTACATCGGGCCGGCACCTTCAAACGAAAGCTATTTGGTGATTGATAAAATCATTGAAGTGGCAAAAAAATCAGGTGCCGACGCCATTCATCCGGGTTACGGTTTCCTTTCGGAGAATGCCGAATTTTCGGACCGTTGCAAAGCCGAGGGTATTACTTTTATCGGCCCAACCTCCGACGTGATTGCCGTGATGGGCGATAAAATCTCGGCAAGGAAAAAGATGATAGCCGCCGGTGTACAAGTGGTGCCCGGTACCAAAGAAGATATTAAAAGCGATGAAGATGCTTTGCGTATTGTGAAAAGCGTAGGCCTTCCCGTGATGATTAAAGCCTCTGCCGGCGGAGGCGGTAAAGGCATGCGTTTGGTGCGCGAAGAAAAAGATATTATTCCCGCAGTGCGTGCCGCCAAATCGGAAGCCATGGCTGCCTTCGGCGACGATGCCGTTTATGTGGAAAAATTTGTTGAAAATCCGCATCATATTGAATTTCAGGTGCTTGGCGACAGTCATGGCAATGCCGTTCATCTTTTCGAGAGAGAATGTTCGGTGCAACGACGCCACCAAAAAGTTATAGAGGAGACGCCCTCGCCTTTGATGACTCCCGAGCTGAGGGAGACCATGGGGCAACAAGCGGTGATGGCTGCCAAAGCCGTGAATTACGTGGGTGCGGGCACGGTTGAATTTCTCGTTGACGACGATTTGAACTACTATTTTCTGGAGATGAATACCCGTCTTCAGGTTGAACATCCTATCACCGAAAGGGTTGTGGGCGTTGACCTTGTAAAGGCGCAGATAATAGTTGCCGACGGAGGCGAGATTCCGTGGAAGCAAGAAGAGCTTTCGCAAAAAGGTCATGCCATCGAAGCCAGGGTTTATGCCGAAGACCCTTCCAATAATTTCATGCCCAGCCCGGGGAAAATACAGCACATGGTTGAGCCTTTGGGCCCCGGCATCAGGCATGACGGCTATGTGTATGCAGGCTATGAAATTCCAATACACTACGACCCTATGATTTCGAAGATGATAACCTGGGGTACCGACCGTGACGAAGCCATCGAAAGAATGAAAAGAGCCCTGTTTAACTACAAACTTTCGGGCATAAAAACCAATATCCGCTTCCTTTACAGGATAATGGAAACGCCTGATTTTGTGGAGGGTAAATACAATACCGAATTCATAGGCAAGAATATGGATTTTCTTATGGAAGATTCGGCGCGTTACGAAGAGCTTGAAGATTTGGTGATGATTGCTTCGCTGCTCTATTACCGCAAGCAAATAGGAATGAACCGCGCTGAAGAAGATTGCAAGGAAGAAACCAGCAATTGGAAAAATTACGGACGGACAAATTTCAACCGTTTTTAACCTTTTAAAAAGTAAATGTTATGAAATTGGATATTAAAATAAACGACCGCATTGCCGAGGTTGAAATGGTTGAAAACAGCGGCAGTGTTTTTAAGATAAAAGTTGACGGAAAATTGTATGAGGTTGATTCAATGGAGGTTAAAGAAGGTGTTTTCTCCATTATTAACAACAACAAATCTTACCTGATTGATATCAACGCAGGCACTTCCAATAAAAATTTTGAAGTTACGGCTTGGAACAAAGTTTTTCCCGTTGACATAATCGACGCCGAGGAGAAATATCTAATGAGCCGCGGTAAAGGAGCTGCAGGCGACGACGAAAACGTCATCAGCTCGCCCATGCCCGGAAAGGTTGTAAAAATAATGGTAAGCGAGGGACAGGAAGTGAAAGCCGGCGATGTTGCCATTATCGTTTCGGCCATGAAGATGGAGAGCGAATACAAAGTAAAACAAGACAGTGTTGTCAAAGAGATATGCGTTGCCGAGGGCGACAATATCGACGGACACCAGCCTTTAATTATTGTTGAATAGAAAAAAAATAAAAGATATGATTAGCAACGAAGAAAAGTATAAACAATTTGAAGAACTCGACAAGCAGGCAGAGCTTGGCGGAGGCAAAGAAAGAATAGAAAAACAACATGCCGCCGGTCGTTTGACGGCACGCGAGCGCATCGACCTGCTGTTGGATGCCGGCACCTTTGTGGAAATCGACAAGTTTGTCCGCCACAGGTCCACCAACTTCGGCATGGATAAGAAAAAATTCCTTGGCGACGGCGTTGTTTCGGGTTACGGAAAAATCGATGGACGCCTTGTTTATGTTTACGCACAGGATTTTACAGTCTTCGGTGGCTCGCTAAGCCGTGCCAATGCCGATAAAATAATAAAGGTCACCAAGTTGGCAATGAAAAACGGAGCTCCTTTGATAGGCCTCAACGACAGCGGCGGAGCACGTATTCAGGAAGGCGTGGAAAGTTTGGCAGGCTATGCCGATATTTTCTGGCTTAACACAAAGGCCTCCGGCGTTGTTCCGCAGATTTCGGCCATCCTCGGCCCCTGTGCCGGCGGCGCCGTATATTCTCCCGCCCTTACCGATTTTATCTTTATGGTAAAAGATTCGAGTTATATGTTCGTTACGGGTCCCGATGTGGTGAAAACGGTTACGCATGAGGATGTTACAAAAAAAGAACTCGGTGGTGCCGTGACTCACAACACTAAATCGGGAGTGGCTCATTTTATGTCGGAAGACGATGCCCAAAGTATTATGACCGTTAGGGAATTGATGTCGTTTTTGCCTTCCAACAACATGGAAGAGCCTCCCTTTAAAGCCACCAATGACCCCGTTGACAGAACCGATGAAAAACTGATGAATCTCATTCCCTCCGACCCCAATAAACCTTATGATATCAAGGAGATTATCACTTCGGTTTGCGACAACAACTATTTCTTTGAAGTTCAGGAACATTACGCTCAAAACATCGTTATCGGCTATGGCCGTCTCGGTGGCAAAACCGTGGGCTTTGTGGCCAATCAACCGGCTTCTTTTGCAGGAGTATTGGACATAAATTCATCCATCAAAGCCGCGCGTTTCGTTCGTTTTTGCGACGCCTTTAACATTCCGTTGATTACCTTGGTTGATGTGCCCGGATTCCTTCCCGGAACGGCACAGGAATACGGCGGCATCATAAAGCACGGGGCGAAATTGCTGTATGCTTTCTCCGAAGCAACCGTGCCGAAAATCACCCTTATCACCCGCAAAGCATACGGCGGCGCTTACGATGTGATGAACTCCAAGCATATCGGTGCCGATGTAAACCTTGCATATCCTTCGGCCGAAATAGCCGTGATGGGAGCACAAGGCGCGGTAAATATCTTGTATCGTAATTTGAAAACGGAAGAAGAAAGACAAAAAGCCATCGAGGAATACGAAAGAGAATTTGCCAACCCTTATAAGGCTGCCGAATTGGGCTATGTCGATGAGATAATTTTGCCCAAGGACACACGCAAAAAACTGATAGAAGCTCTTGAAATGACCAAAAACAAAAGGGAGACTAATCCGCCGAAAAAACACGGCAATATTCCTTTGTAATTTGCTGTTTGCAAAGCTTTTAGACTACGAGATAAATTTAAGAGGGGTTGCCTGCCGGCACCCTTCTTTTTTTTTGCAAGAAAAGTGATGTTGGCGTGTCATAGATTTTGGTTATTAATTTTCAAAAAACTAAAATTATGAAAAAATACATCGGATTTTTAGCGATAGTTTTTACTATGGTTGTGGTTATTACTACAGCGTCATTTAAGGACGGCGGGCGAAGCGGGTTGCAAGGAGCAGCAAGGTTTGCAAGTGACAATGGAGCGAAGCAACTTTTTGATACAAAGTGTAATATATGCCACTCCGTTAAAAGCTCGCCGGAGTCGATGACGGCTCCTCCCTTTTTCAATATCAAAAAGAAATACAAGGCGGTATATCCTTCCAAAGCTGCTTTTACAAAAGCCGTTGCCGATTTCAGTCGGGCACCTGCAAAATCGAAAGTTTTGATGCCGGGCGCTTATAAAAAATTCAAGCTGATGCCAAAGATGAATTTCGACCAAAAGGATTTAGAGAAGATAGCAGATTATATTTGGGAAAATGATTTTCAAAAACCGGTGTGGTATAAATAGAGTCTTCATTGAAATTAAAAAACAATCTTCTTGCTTCTTTTTTCTTTTTTTAAAAAAAGAAACAAAAAACCTCCGCTGTGCCAAAATTCCTAAAAACACAAACAAAAAAGCTAAAACATTCAAACTCCTCCTTTTAGTCTTGCTTTTA
>CAZPGC010000030.1:0-23829 GCA_964585875.1 uncultured Prolixibacteraceae bacterium
ATCACAAATACCCCAATTCCAATTTGGCCTCGTCGCTCATCATATCTTTATCCCACGGCGGGTCGAAGGTGAGCTCAAGGTCAACACTTTTTATGCCCGGTATGGCGGCCACTTTTTCGCGCACTTCGTTGGGCAGCGATTCGGCCACCGGACAGTTGGGTGTGGTGAGTGTCATCACTATTTTCGCATTGCCTTCATCGTCAACACTCACTTCATAAATCATCCCCAAAGCATATATGTCAACGGGAATTTCGGGGTCGTAAACGGTTTTCAAGACCTGAACAATCTGACCTTCAAGCATCAGAAAATCAGTGGGTTTCCTATTTTCTTCCATCGTCGTTCATTTGTTTTGTTCGTACTTTGTTTTAAACACGAGTGCATAGAGTTTTATTTGTTTTATCATGGCGTTCAGCCCGTTGGAACGTGTGGGCGAAAGATGTTGGGTAAGCCCTATTTTATCGAGAAATTCCATTTTGCAATTCAAAATCGTGTCGGGACTTTCGCCGTTTAGCACCCTTAAAACCACGCGGGCTATACCCTTGGTGATTATGGCGTCGCTGTCGGCTCTGAAATAGACTTTGCCATCGCGATATTCGGCCACAAGCCACAGTTGCGACTGACAGCCGCTTATCAAGTTTTGCTTTATCTTCAATTCTTCGGGCAGGGGCTCGTTTTCTTCGCCCAACTCGATAAGGTAGCTGTATTTGTCCATCCAGTCGCCGAACATTTCAAACTCTTCAACTACCTGAGCCGCTTTTTCTTCTATTGTCATCTTCGTTGTTTTTTAATAAATAAAGACTTCGATTTACATTGTCAAAAATAACACATTCAAGGCCGATTTCCGCGAAAATCTATGAAAACATTTTTATGGTCCTTTCCAAGGCTTTGATAAAAATATCTACTTCTTCGCGAGTGTTGTAAATAGTCATAGAAGCCCGCACCGTTCCCTGAATATCAAAGCGTTGCATCAAAGGCTGGGCGCAGTGATGACCCGTTCTTACGGCTACTCCGAGTCTGTCGAGAATGGTGCCCGCATCGTAATGGTGAACGCCGTCGATGACAAAGGAAATGACGGAGGCCTTATTAGCCGCCCTGCCTATTATTTTCACCCGTGGAAATGCCGTAAGCTGCTCCGTGGCGTAATCGAGCAAATCTTTTTCGTGCTTTTTAACTTCCTTTAAATCAAACGACTGCCAATATCTTAAGGCTGTTTCGAGCCCGAGGATTCCGCCGACATTTGGTGTGCCGGCTTCGAATTTGAAAGGCAAATCGTTAAAGGTGGTTTCTTCAAAGCTTACCTTGTCAATCATCTCTCCCCCACTCTGATACGGTGGCATTTCTTCGAGCACTTTTTCCTTGCCGTAAAGAACGCCGATGCCCATGGGAGCAAAAATTTTATGCCCCGAAAAAACGTAAAAATCACAGTCCAACTCCCTGACATTCACATAGTCGTGAGCCACGCCTTGAGCGCCGTCAATCAATACGCGGGCACCGTAGTCGTGAGCCAAATCGCTCATCTCTTTCACAGGGTTTACCGTTCCCAAAACGTTGGATATCTGAGTGAAGGCAACGAGTTTGGTCTTTTCGCTCAAAAGCGATTCGTAAAGCTCCAAATCTATTTCGCCGCTGTCGCCGACGGGTATTACCTTCAGCACGGCACCGCTTTGTTGACACAGCAACTGCCACGGGACAATGTTGGCGTGGTGCTCCATCTCCGAGACGAGAATCTCATCACCTCTTTTGATAAACCTCCTTCCGAAAGAAGAGGCCACAAGGTTGATTGATTCGGTGGTGCCTTTGGTGAAAATAATCTCGCTTGTGCTTTCGGCACCGAGGAATTTGCGAACATATTCCCTGGCATTTTCCATTTCGGTGGTGGCTTCCTGACTTAGAAAGTGGACTCCGCGGTGGACGTTGGCATTGTCAAAGGTGTAGTATTTTTTCACACGTTCTATGACCTGTTGCGGCTTGAGAGTTGTTGCCCCGTTGTCGAAATAGACCAAGGGTTTGCCGTAGATTTCCCTTTGCAACTCGGGAAAATCCTGCCGTATTTTGTTTACGTCAAACTTCATTGTCTTATATTTTGCTCACATCAATGTCGAAAGTAATGACGGCATCGGGGTCGTCACACGAAAGAGCACAGTTCTCACAAGCCGACAACTCCCCTTTCAAGCGTCGGGTGACAAGGTCCTGAATCGTTTCTTTCAGTGCGGAAAGCCGTATTTTGTCGATAACTTCACCGGTGAAAGAATACATCAGCAGCATTCTTGCCGTGCGTTCGCAAATGCCGCGCTGCATCATATAAAACAAGGCTTCGGTGTCGAGCTGTCCGACCGTGGCGCCGTGGCTGCACTTCACATCATCGGCATAGATTTCCAAAAAAGGATGCGTGCTGACGGAAGCGGTATCGGTAAGCTGGATATTGTTGTTGTTTTGAAAAGCCTCCGTCCGCTGGGCATCCTGAGCCACAAGGATATGACCGTTGAAAACCGCCCTCGCTTCTTCGTCGGCAATACCTTTGAAAAGCTGCGTGCTGCTGCAATCGGAAACGGCGTGCTCCACGGTAACGTGATTGTCAACAAATTGCTTTCTGTCAACGAGATACAAGCCATAGATTTCGGAAGTGCCACCCCTGCCGGCCATTTTCAACTTGGTTTCGTTTCGTATCAAACCGCCGTTGAGGGTTATGGTGTTGCTTCGCACATGCGTGTCGCGCCCTTGTTGCATAAAGTTAGTGGTCAAAACCGTAGCCTCTTCGTCTTTGTTTTGCAATTTATAGAAATCGATGCTGCCGCCGTCTTCAACGAAAAACTCCGTAACGTTGTTTACCAAAGAGCCGTTTGTGGAAAGCGAATCGTCGCAGTGTACAAGTTTCAGTTTTGCGTTTTTACCCACCACAACCAAGTTTCGGGTGTTTGAAAAAATGCTCTTTTGCGTGTCAATCAGATTAACGATTTGGATGACACGTTCAAACTCCACATTATCAGGAACATAAATAAAATATCCGTCGCTGTAAAAGGCAGTGTTCAAAGCCACAAGGCCGTTGTTTTCGTCGCGTGCAAGGCTGTTGAAATATTTCCCGAAAATATCGCCGTATTCTTTTATTGCGGAATTTACGGAGGTGATTATCAGGCCGTTGTCAGCTTTGTAATCGAGCGCGCTGCCCGAGCACCAGCCGTTTATCATGGTGAATAAATCGGTGTCGAAATCGTTGACTTTGCACTCAAACATCGATTTCAACTCCGTGGAGCGTTGCTTGTCTTTGTAGTTTATCACATAGTCGCGTCCCAAGACTTCCGTGAGGTCTGTTTTGCGCCAGCTTTCTTCTTTTACCGAAGGGAAGCCCAAAGACATAAACTTTTCGAAAGCTTCTTTGCGAAATCCGGCGGCAAAATCATCGCCGGCAAAGTCCTCGAAGGCTTCCTGAAATCTCCGCTGCAAAAGCGTTTCCGTTTTTTTCATAGCCATAATCCTTTACGAGTTTTGACCTTCGGTCTCCTTAATCCACTCATAACCTTTGTCTTCCAACTCCAGCGCCAACTCCTTGCCGCCCGTTTTAATAATTCTGCCGTCGAACATCACATGCACAAAATCGGGCACGATATAATCAAGCAGTCGCTGATAGTGAGTTATCACAATAAAAGAGTTGTCGGGGCGGCGCAACTTGTTTACACCGTTGGCAACGATGCGAAGCGCGTCGATATCGAGTCCCGAATCGGTTTCATCCAAAATGGCGAGGTCGGGGTTAAGCATAGCCATCTGAAAAATTTCGTTTTTCTTTTTCTCGCCACCGCTAAAGCCTTCATTTACAGAGCGATTGGCGAGGTTAGCAGTGAGTTCCACAAATTTTTTCTTTTCGTTGAAATATTTTAGAAACTCGCCGGCACTCATGGGCGGCAAACCCCGGTATTGTCTAATCTCGTCGAGGGCGGCACGCATAAAATTGGTGATACTCACACCCGGTATTTCGACGGGATATTGAAAGCTGAGAAAGATGCCTTCGCGGGCACGGTCTTCGACGGGCATTTCCAAGAGGTTTTTGCCTTTGTAAATTATCTCGCCACGGCTGATGTCGTAAATATCGCGCCCTGTTATTACATTGGCGAGGGTCGATTTCCCCGTGCCGTTGGGTCCCATTATGGCGTGAATTTCGCCTTCGTTTATCTTCAAATTCAATCCTTTAAGAATTTCTTTTCCTTGGATTGATACGTGTAAATCTTTTATTTCTAACATTTTACTATGTTTTTTATTCGTTTAACCTACGCTGCCTTCAAGACTGACGGCGAGCAATTTTTGAGCTTCCACGGCAAATTCCATGGGCAATTTATTTAAGACCTCTTTGGCGTATCCGTTGACAATCAAGCCTATGGACTTCTCCAAATCCAAACCCCGCTGTTGGCAATAGAAGAGCTGGTCGTCGGAAATTTTGGAGGTGGTAGCTTCGTGTTCCACCACCGCCGAGGAGTTTTTGGTTTCGATATAAGGGAAAGTGTGAGCTCCGCAACGGTCGCCGAGGAGCAGAGAATCGCACTGCGAAAAGTTTCTGGCGTTTTCGGCTTTCTTGCTGATGCGCACCAAGCCGCGGTAGCTGTTGTGGCTTTTTCCTACCGAGATGCCTTTGGAGATAATGGTGGAGCGCGTGTTTTTCCCGAGGTGAATCATCTTGGAGCCCGTGTCGGCCTGCTGGAAATTATTGGTAACGGCCACCGAATAAAACTCCCCCACCGAGTTGTCGCCTTTGAGCACGCAAGAGGGGTATTTCCACGTGATTGCCGAGCCGGTCTCAACCTGCGTCCACGAGATTTTGGAGTTGGCACCTTCGCAGAGCCCCCTCTTTGTGACAAAATTGTAAATGCCGCCCTTGCCCTCTTTGTCGCCCGGATACCAGTTTTGCACGGTGGAATATTTCACCTCGGCATCCTTGTGTGCAATGATTTCCACAATGGCGGCATGAAGCTGATTTTCATCACGTTGCGGCGCCGTACATCCTTCGAGGTAGCTGACGTAGGCTCCTTCGTCGGCCACTATCAGCGTGCGTTCGAACTGCCCTGTATTTGCGGCGTTGATTCTGAAATAGGTGGAAAGCTCCACGGGACAGCGGACACCTTTGGGTATGTAGCAAAAGGAGCCGTCGCTGAAAACGGCGGAGTTGAGCGCCGCAAAATAGTTGTCGGAAGCGGGCACCACCGAGCCGAGATACTTGCGCACCAGCTCCGGATGTTTTTGAACGGCTTCGCTGAAAGACATAAAGATAATGCCGTATTTGGCGAGGGTGTCGCTGAAGGTGGTCTTCACCGAAACGCTGTCAACCACGGCATCAACGGCTACGCCGGCAAGCTTTTTTTGCTCTTCGAGAGAGATACCAAGCTTGTTGAAAGTGTCGATAAGCTCGGGGTCAACCTCGTCCAAGCTTGCCAACTCTTTTTTCTTTTTAGGAGCGGCGTAGTAGATAATATCCTGATAATCAATGGGCGGAATCTTCAAATGCGCCCATTCTTTCATTTCCATTTTCTGCCATCTGCGAAAAGCTTTCAAGCGAAAATCCAAAAGCCACTCGGGCTCCTTTTTCTTTTTTGATATGAGCCTGACAGTGTCTTCGTTAAGTCCTTTTCCTATGGTCTCGGTTTCGATATTTGTTGTGAAACCGTATTTATATTCGTTTTGAGTTACCTCGTTTATTATTTGATTTTCAGAGTTTTCCATTTAAAAGTCTTATTTGGAATAAATAAAAATTAGACCGCAAAGGTAATAAAAAGTTTGGCATTGACGCGGTGATATATTTCATAATTTTCTTATCCGTCGTCATCATAGACCGAGGGATTAGCTTTCGGACTTTTACAACGAAATATTAATCGCTATTTTTAGATTTTATTAATAACAAAACCGGGGAAAGAGCCAACTTTTTTAATTTTATTTTGTCAGATGTAAAGATGTATTACCACACGGCATTATGTTTTACTTGAAATTCAAATAAATTCCACTTGCTTATTGATAACAATCAAAACCTTTTATCATGAAAACATTATTTACTCTGATGACGCTATTGTTTCTAACAGGACAATTATTTCCCCAAATTATTAATTACAAACAACTTACGCCTCCGCCACCGGCAAATCAAAACACTCTGGAATTTGTGGGCGTCGGTGACGGCAGCATTGATTTTATAGACTTCAACAACGATAATAATCCGGATATTTTTATAACAGGGAAAAATAACACGGATGAAAAGCTTGCCGTTTTATACAAAAACTTGGGTAACGGTGTTTTTGATATTGTGCCAAACACTCCTTTTGTCCCCTTGCGTAACACAAAAACAGCCATTGGCGATGTAAATAATGACGGTTATAAAGATATTTTCATTGTTGGTAGCGATAGTTTAAATCAAGCAAGGCTATATTTATATTTAAACCATAACGGGGTATTTGTAAAAGACACAACAAATTTTTCGGCATATAATTTCGGCACATTGTTTCTTATTGATGTTGACAATGACAACGATATGGATTTGTTCAATTCGGGCTTTGCCAACAATACCGGTCATTCCGTTTTGTATATAAATAACGGAAGCGGTGTTTTTACTCCCTCGACAAACAATCCATTCTGCAATCTCTATCAAGGAAGCGCTAAAATCTTTGATGCCGATGGCGACGGCGATAGGGATGTAATATTTTCAGGGCTTGAAAATTCGGCCTATACCAACAAACTATTTTTAAATAATGGAAATAACGGTTTTACCCTTTCCACGCAGCAGTTTCCGGTTACTAATCAAAGCGCATTGGAAACTTGTGATATGGATAACGATAACGATGAAGACGTGATAATAACAACACATACGGGTAAAACATATCTGTTTGTTAATAACGGAAACGCTGTATTTTCTTTAGATAGCACTTTTGGCGTTAAGCCGGGCAAATATTATTCGGTTAATGCGGCCGACTTGGACGGAGACAACGATAATGACCTGATTTTCAGCGGAATTGACTCGCTAAACATGAGATGCACAGACATTTATATCAACAACGGTTCGGGAAGTTTTTCCATGTCTTCAAATAACCATATTTTTCCGGTTTACATATCGGATATTGATTTTGCGGATATAGATAATGACAACGATTTGGATTTTATGTTTATCGGAAAGCGTTTTACGCATGACTATTACACTCGTTTGTTTATAAACGGCGGGGCAGGTGTTTTCGAGGCGGCAACCGGAAGTCAAATAATAGGGACAGTGGACGGTGATATGGATTTTGCCGACATTGACAACGATAACGATTTGGATATGATAGTTACGGGAAATCCCATTCACTCATTTGTTAATACGCAGCTTGGCTCAACGGCTACGACCATTTATGAAAATACCGGCAACAACGGTTTTTTACCTCTTTCCAATACTCCGTTTGACCTTCTTCGCGACGGTTCGGTTAAATTTGCAGATGTCAATAATGACGGTTTGCCCGATTTGTTTCTTTGTGGACTCGGGAGTGATAATCACAGGCAATCAAAGCTTTATATCAACAACGGCAGCGGTAATTTTACATTAAAAACGGACAGCACTTTTACTCCTGTGAGATACAGTTCGGTTGATTTTGCCGATATCGACAACGATAATGATTTGGATATGGTACTTTCGGGGGAGACTCACGATTCTTATCCCTATCTCGATGTTGTGAAACTCTATAAAAATGACGGGAGCGGCAATTTTACGGAAGTCAACAACACCAATCTACCTCAATACAGATTTGGAAAAATTAAATTTGCCGATTTTGATAACGACAACGATATGGATTTGATTCTTTCGGGCTATAATAACGGAACGGGAGGAACACTTCTCTACAAAAATGACGGCAGCGGCAATTTTTCACCAACTCCCAATCAAGCTTTTTTCACCGATTTTAGTCATGATATTTGTGTAAAAGATATTGACGGCGATAACGATTTGGATATTATTCTGTTAAACCAAATAACACTTGACAGCAACCAAGTAAAAATTTATTTAAATGCGGGTAATGCCGTATTTTCCACAGCAAATAATTATTCTTTTAACCACTCGGGTTTCAAACCCACTAATATCACTATGGCGGATGCCGATAAAGACGGCGACCCCGATTTGATTGTGAACGGTTATTTGCCAACGGGAGATTATCACGAGTTTTCAGAGATATTATTGAACAACGGCAGCGGTCAGTTTACACCGGTTAACAAAACATTCTTTGAAGGAATGTCTCGTGTTATTAATTTTAAAACAATGGATATAAACGGTGACGGTTACGATGATATTTTTATAAACGGAAAAACAATATCCGGATATTTATCGGCAAAAATATATGTTAACAACAGTTCGGGATTGGGTTTTTCGACTGTAAATATGAATAAAGGAGAGATGTTAAAGGTTTACCCCAACCCCGCAAAAGACCTGCTAAATATCAAGTTAAGCAACCCGGAGGGTAAAATTGTCAAAATACGGATAATAAACCTATTGGGGCAAAGCGTGTTGGAAGTCTCCGGTGTCAATAGTTACAAAACCCTTATCAATACTTCAAATTTAAACAAGGGCACTTATTTAATAGAGGTTATTAGCGATAACGACAATTATGTTCAAAAGTTGATTATTAGATAAACCATTTAGCTGCCGCCGGTTTTGGCGGCAGCTTATTTAATTTTTTGCATTATGAAAAAAATATTAACGGCAGTATTATTTATTCTTCTTAATATCAGCTTTTTACCCGGTCAAAACTTGGTAAGAAACGGTTCTTTTGAAAATACCGCAGGATGCATAGATAGATTTAGTGCTATTTATTTAAATATGGTGCCATATTGGTACACTCAATTTGGTGGTTTGACACCTGATGTTTATAATTCATGCGACACCTTACCTCCCACAGTGGGGAATGCTAATTCCTGGAGATCAGTATGTACCCCAAAAAATGATTTTGGCTTCCAAAAACCTAATACAGGATATAACTACGCAGGCATATTTGTACTCGGTTGGACAAATGAGCCTCCGTGGCGCACTAATCCATGGCACGAAATAATTTCACAGAAACTTACTCAAACATTGGATTCGGGTGTAAATTACAGTTTTTCGATGAAAGTATCCGTTGCGGAAATATCGGAGCTTTTTTTCGATGGTATGGGAGTTTGCCTTACTGGTGACAGCTTAATTATAGTTCAAAACTATACTTATAGGTATATCAGTTCGAATCTGGCGGATATCAGTTGGAAAAATATGGGAACCCTATACGATACTTTAAATTGGATTACTCTCTCCGGCACTTTTAGGGCCGACGGAAGCGAGACTTTTATTCATATTTCCGATATGGACAGTGCCAAATCCCAAAGTGATTATGTTTACATTGATAAGGGTTATCCTGCGTTTTGGGCCCCATCGGCCTACTACTACATAGACGATGTAGCCCTATGGCGTTCCGACGACAGCACCTATATTCACAGCGATATAGGTCAGGCGGATACCACTATTTGCTATGGTGACAGCCTTTTGCTTGGCGGTAACGACTATCCCGAAACCTCATACCGTTGGCAGAGCATCACCCATGCCGGTCAAAACACTGACCGTTATGCGGTATCGCACAACGGAATAAGGTGGGTAGAGCCCGGCGTGCTTCCCGTGTATTTTCACCGCAAGCAGCTGTACGACAGCGGATATGTGTGGGTAAAACCCCGAAAAACAACGACATACATACTGGAAACCACCAACTGCATTTTCGAGAAGACCTACGATACGGTGGTGGTAAAGGTAAAAAAATGCGGACCCAATGCGGGCTTGGATACAGCCGTTTGTAAAAACAGCACGGTTCAAATAGGCGACTCGGCAAACATAGGCTACACCTGCCAATGGACACCTGCCACCAACCTCAGCTCCACCACGGCTCCCATGCCCACGGTAACGGCAACACAAAGTATGATGTATTATCTTACGGTGTCCAACGCCTCGGGAGTGATTAAAACCGACAGCGTTTATGTTACCGCCGGCGACTGTTATTATTCGGTGGAAGTGCGTGATGATACCACCATTTGCAAAGGCGACACGGTGTATTTGGGAAAACACACATATTCGGGAGTGCAATACGAATGGAGCCCCAATTGGCTGCTGAGCAGCAACAGCATAGCAAAGCCTTATGCCAAACCCGACACTACCATTACCTATACACTGAAAGTAACCGATATCACCGGCAATGTAAGTTACGACTCCATAAAAGTAACGGTGATAAATTGCAGCGGCAACGGAATAGGGCCGCAAAAGAATAAAACCGGCGGAGTGGCAGTTTACCCCAACCCCGCAAAAGACCTGCTAAATATCAAGTTAAGCAACCCGGAGGGTAAAATTGTCAAAATACGGATAATAAACCTATTGGGGCAAAGCGTGTTGGAAGTCTCCGGTGTCAATAGTTACAAAACCCTTATCAATACTTCAAATTTAAACAAGGGCACTTATTTAATAGAGGTTATTAGCGATAACGACAATTATGTTCAAAAGTTGATTATTAGATAGTGGCTATAAGAAAACGCTTTATAATCCATTATGCATTTTTGTAACTTTGTAAACTCGGCTTTTTTACCTTTTAAAACAATAATTTATGAAATACGGGAATACGGCATTTTTTAAAATTTACGGGAGAAACCTTCCAAATATCCTTTTTATTTTACTCATATTCTGTATTTTACAGTCTTGTAATTCCATAAAAATAAAAAAAGAAAAGATAGATTTTTCAAGTTACAGCGATACCTATGTTCGTCCGGCGGCAAATCAAAAACGCGCCAATGCTTTTTTGGAAATATACAGCACCTACGGAACAAGGGCGGATTTTGAAAAACAACTGCTCCGTTTTTTAAAACATCAAAACAATGTATCGATGTATCACGATATTTCATGGTTTCTGAACAAGAAGTCCGGATATACTCCCATTGACAACATTCCCTTGGCAGAAAAGGTGCTATTGCAAGGCATAAATCGTATTAAAGGTGACGATATAGAGGCAAGAGGAGGTAAATGTATGTTGTTATGGGACATGACTTATCTTTTTTATTCTACCAACCAAATGGAAAAAGCCCTGACTTGGGCGCGCAAGATACTCAACCAACCCGTTGATAATGAAAATGACTATAGTTGTTCCGATATGCCTCCCGCTTTGCACGACGGTAAGAGCACGGAGGCGTTCCATTCTTTTGTTATGAGCGCAAAAAGTAAATGAACCGCTTAATTTTTGAATCGGATAATTCTTATATCCCTTAACAATTTTCACTTTTTTAAGCTTTTTAAAAATGACTTATGAGCCCAAAGCGATTTTTTAGATAATTTCGCAGGGTGTTTTTAAATTTTTGACAAATGTTAGCCGGATTGCCGCATCTGTTTCGTTTTTTGCTGATTTTGATAATCGTTTATTACGTTTTCAAACTGCTTGTGCGCTTTGTTTTCCCTTTTTTTCTGAAAAACTTTGTGGAAAAAGCACAGCGAAAATTTTATGAACAAAATCCTCATTTGGACCCCGAAGCAAAAAAGCGCGAAGGCGAAGTTAGGGTTGAGCACAATCCGGAAAAAAGCGCGTCATCAAAAGGAAAATCCGATGACGACTTTGGAGAATATGTTGATTACGAAGAAGTTAAAGATTAAAAAGTCGATATTATGATTAAGAATTTAAACTTTAAAAAGATGCTGCCCGATGTGGCTGCTATCGTTTCTTTTTTGCTGATTACCTTTTTCTTTTTTCAGCCGCTTTTCAACGGCAAGGAGCTGAAACAGGCAGATATCAGGCACCATTTGGGCATGTCGAAAGAAATTGTGGATTACCGCAACAGCCATAATGGAGAAGAGCCCTTGTGGACAAATTCCATGTTCGGAGGAATGCCCGCCTATCAGATTTCGGTGGCCTACAAAACCAATCTTTTGCAATATATCGACCGTGTTTTCAGGATGAATTTGCCGCGCCCGGCCGACTACCTTTTTCTATACATGGTGGGCTTTTTTATTCTGTTGCGCGTCCTGCGTCTCGACCCGTGGCTAAGTCTTATCGGAGCGGTGGCCTTTGCTTTTTCGTCCTACTTTCTTGTGATATTGGAGGCGGGGCACAACTCCAAAGCCCACGCCATAGGCTATATGGCTCCCACTCTGGCATTTATGATTTACACCTTCCGCGGCAATTATCTCAAAGGCGGCATCTTGACAGCTTTGTTTATGGGTTTGGAGCTCTATGCAAACCACCCCCAAATAACCTACTATTTGGGATTGATAGTTATGATTTTGTTTATCGGAGAGTTTGTCAAATCGCTGCAAGAAAAGACTTTAGCTCGCTTTTTTAAAGCTTCGGCAGCCATAGTTGCCGCCGTCATTCTGGCTTTCGGCACCAATATAGCGAGCCTGCTTACCACATTGGAATATTCGCCTTTCACCATCAGAGGCAAAGCGGAGCTTACTTTCGACAAAAAAGACAAATCCTCCTCCGGTCTCGACAAGGCATATGCTACGCAATGGAGCTACGGCAAGGGCGAAACCTTCTCGCTGATGATTCCCAACATCAAAGGCGGCGCCTCGGGCTATCTCGGCAACGACAGAGACGCTCTGAAAAATATCGACCCGCAATATCGCTCGACCATAGCCCGTCAAAATTCCTATTGGGGCGACCAACCTTTCACCTCGGGGCCCGTTTACATCGGCGCCTTTGTGGTCTTCCTTTTCATACTCGGCCTCTTTACCGTTAAAAACGAATTGCGCTGGATATTGCTGATTGCCACGCTTTTATCCGTCTTTTTAAGCTGGGGAAAAAATATGATGTGGTTTACCGATTTCTTCCTCGACCATTTTCCGATGTACAATAAATTCCGCGCCGTTTCGATGATTCTCGTCATCTCGGAGCTGACAATGGCCCTGCTGGCTTTTCTTGCCCTTTCGGAGATTATGAAAAACCCGCAAATCATAAAAGAAAACAAAAAGGCTTTCTACATTTCCCTCGGTCTCACGGCAGGTCTCAGCCTTCTTTTTTATCTGATGCCCGATATGTTTTTCTCCTTCCTGTCGAGAAACGAAGCCGCGCAACTTGTTCAGTTACAGGCCGAACATCCTGCCGACGCACAAATGTATCAGGCCATCTTTTCGGCCATGGAAGAGGCCAGAAAAACCATTTTCAGAGCCGACGCCATACGCTCTTTTATCTTCATTATGCTCGGCGCCGTTTTGCTGTGGGTTTATTCTCTTAAAAAAATACCCAAAACCGCCTTTTTGGTTATCCTCGGCTTGATAATCGCCATCGACATCATTCCCGTTGACAAGCGCTACCTGAGCGATAAAAATTATGTGCGCGTGCGCAAACATATGGTGCCCTATCAACCCACCTCCGCCGACCTTCAGATTTTGCAGGACAAAGACCCCGATTATAGAGTGCTTAACCTGACGGTAAGCCCGTGGCAAGATGCCTCCACCTCGTATTTTCATAAATCCGTAGGCGGCTATCACGGAGCCAAATTCCGCCGTTATCAAGACCTGATTGATTACCACCTCGGAAAGTTCAATATGCAGGTTATCAATATGTTGAACACAAGATACATCATTCAACAGGGGCAAGACGGGCAGCCGGTGGCACGCCCAAATTATCAGGCCCTCGGCAACGCATGGTTTGTGAAAGACATAAAATGGGTTAAAAATGCCGACGAGGAAATAAGCATGCTTGGCAAGGTGTTGAAGATTGAAAACCTGACCCCCGGAAAGCAATTCGAAGTTTACGGGAGAGCTCTTAAAACCGTTGACACCATTATGTTTACGGTGCCCGTAAAAGTGAAAACATCATCGGGAGAAAGCGAAGACATCGACTTTTCGCGGTTGAATTTGCAAAAAGGCAAAAGCTACATTTTGGGCTATAATCTTAAAGACACCACCCCCGATTTTGTCAATTTATCAAACGTTAAAGACCCGTCGGTCATAGCTCCCAAACAGTTCAAAGTAACGGTAATCTCCGATTTCGACGCCCGTAATCAAGCCGTTATCGACAGGAGGTTTAAAGACATTGTTGGCAATTTTGTCCCCGAAAGCAATGCGGGAGCAAGCATCAGGCTGCTGTCGTACGAGCCCAACGACTTGGTTTACGAAAGCGACAATCCGCGAAAGGGCTTGGCCGTTTTTTCGGAAATATACTATCCCAAAGGCTGGCGCGCCTACATCGACGGAAAGGAAACGCCGCATTTCAGAGTCGATTATGTCTTGCGCGGGCTCGTCATTCCCGCCGGAAAACACAAGATAGAGTTCAAGTTTCACCCCGACACCTATTATCTCGGCACAAAAATATCCTTTGTCGCCTCTCTTATCGTTTTGTTGCTCCTCGTATTTTTGGTTTACAAATTTATTGTGGAAAGCAAAAAGCAAACACAGGCAGAGTAGCTTATGAATAAAGTGTTGATAATCACATATTATTGGCCTCCGAGTGGCGGGGCGGGAGTTCAGCGCTGGCTAAAATTCGCCAAATATCTGCCCCAATACGGATGGCAACCGCATATCTACACGCCCGAAAACCCCGAAGCACCGGCCACCGACACTTCTTTGGAAAAAGATGTGCCTCCCGAAGCCGTGATAGTAAAGAGAAAAATATTCGAGCCCTATTCCTTTTATAAAAAATTTACCGGCAAAAAAGGCAATGTCAACGCGGGCTTTTTGTCGGAAGACAAAGACTCGAGAAAAAAATGGACGGAGCGCTTATCCATTTGGATACGAGGCAATTTGTTTATCCCCGACGCCAGAGTGATGTGGGTTAAACCCTCCATAAAATTTCTGGAAAAATACATCGTGGAAAACGATATAAAAATAGTGGTGTCCACAGGGCCGCCCCATTCGATGCATTTGATTGCCAACGCTTTGAAGAAAAAACTCGACATAAAATGGATAGCCGATTTTCGCGACCCCTGGACCAATATCGACTTTTATAAAGACCTGATGCTGACCCCTTTTTCCGACAGAAAACACCACCGCTTGGAGCAAATGGTGCTAAAAAATGCCGATGAGGTTATTACCATCGGAAACACCATGGCTCAAGAGCTGGCAGCCCTCAGAAAAGCCGATGTAAGAGTGATTACCAACGGCTACGACGAGGACGATTTCAAAGGTTACAAACACACCAAGAACAAGGGTTTCAACATAGTTCATACGGGGTCGATAAATGCCGACCGCAACCACGCTATATTTTGGAAAGCTCTGAGCAAACTTTGCCGCGAAAACAGCAAATTTGCCGAAGATTTGACGATAACCTTTGTGGGGAAATTGGATTATTCCGTTTACGACGATTTGGAAAAATCGGGTCTAAAGTCAAAAACCCGAATCGTTAAATACCTGCCTCATAATCAAATCGTTGAATATATGTTTGAGGCCGATGTTCTTTATCTGCCGCTGAACAACACCCCCAACGCCAAGGGTGTTTTGTCGGGTAAGTTTTTCGAATATCTCGCCGTTGGCAGACCCATAATCGGCATTGGACACCCTGCCGGCGATGCAGCCGAAATTATGAAAGAAAGCCAAGCGGGAGTGATAGTCGATTTCGATGACCTTCAAGGTTTTACCGAGGCTCTTTGGAAATTTTATTCCGAAAAAGATAAAGATTTTCATAGCCGAGGCAGGGAAAAATACAGCCGGCGCCAACTTACGGCCGAGTTGATAAAGTTGTTTTAAAACTTATTAAACTTTCGTTTTTGATGAAAAAAAACAAAATAACGGTGAATAAAAAAGCAATAAAAGGTATGAAAAAAATAATGGTTTTTTTGTTTTTATTTTCGGCATTTGCTTTTATAACATCTTGTAACTCAGACGACAATTTCAAAGTTGATTTGTCGGATGTTCCCACGCCGCAAATAAAAATCAAGCGTTATGCAAGAACTATGTTTGCCGTGCCGCCCGACAGTTTTATCGCTGCGGTAAGGACATATCGCGACACTTTTCCACTGTTTCTCGGCGGCGACATCAACGACACCAATGCCCTTTTGCAATTGAAAGCCTTTTTTACCGATAGATATATGGTGGAGTTAAACAATCAGGTGCAAAAGGAATTCCCCGATTTGAAGGAACTTAAAGCCGGCTTGCAAAAAGCCTTCAGGCATTTTAAATATTATTTTCCGAAGGAGCCCGTGCCACAATTTTACACCTATGTCTCGGGCTTGGACTATCAATTTCCGGTAAAATTTGCCGGTGATGCCGTCATTATCGGCCTCGACCTCTACCTCGGCAAAGACACTAAAGCATACAAAGTCAGCGGCTTTCCGCAATACGGAAGGCGGTGGATGAATCGCCGCTCCATAGTGCCCGATGTGATGAAAGAGATATGCAGCGGTTATATGCCCGAAAGCCGCTCCGACGACAACTTGCTCAAACAGATGGTGGAACGCGGCAAAAAACTCTATTTTACCAAGGCCATGATTCCCGATATTCCCGACACGCTGCTGTTTAAATACACAAGCACGCAAATGCAATGGATAAAAGAATACGAAGCAAAAGTGTGGGCGTTTATCGTTGAAAACCGGCTGCTTTACGACAACAAAAAAAATATGCTGAACAAGTTTACCGGCGACGGGCCTTTTACCGACTATTTCTCAAAAAAATCGCCGCCGCGTCTTGCGGAATATCTCGGATTCAGGATTGTGAAAAATTACATGGACGAAACCGGCGAACCCTTGCGCAAACTGCTACCTGAAGAAAACGCCCCTAAAATATTGAAACTGAGCCGCTACAAGCCTGAAATATAAATCGTTATGAAAAACACCCTCGACAAAAGAAACATAGCATACTTGAGTATAGCCTTTGTGGAAGGAGCCACCGTGATGGCCTGCGAGTTGCTGGGCGCCAAGATGACGGCACCCTTTTTCGGCACCACTATTTATTCGTGGGCCGGCGTTTTGGCCGTAACCCTCGGCGGCTTGGCCGGCGGCTACTATTTCGGAGGGTGGATGACCACAAGGAAAAAACCCGACACCTTATTGCAGTTTATTTTGCTTGCGACAGGTATCTTTATGATATTCATGCCTTTGACGGGCAGCGTCGTCATGAAACTCGTTATCAATTTGAGCCTTTTACAAGGGCTAATGATTTCGCTGTCGGTATTTCTGTTGCCTCCCGTTTTTTTGTTCGGCATGGTAAGTCCGGTGATAATTGCGGCATTGGTCGAAAATGCAGGCGACTCGGGAAAAACCGCCGGCAGGGTCTATGCCGTTTCAACCGTCGGGGGCGTATTGAACACCTTACTGTTGGGTTTTTATCTTATCCCTGAATTCGGAATAAGGTGGCCTTCAATATCTTACGGCGTTTTATTGCTTGCAATCGCCTTTCTCTTTGTGGTTAGAGGCAGAAAAGCACTTAAAGCAGCCGTGGTTTTCATCGTTGCCGTAGGCGGCATTAAGGTGCAAGCCACAGCGGAAAGACAACACAGGTCGATGTTTAACATCAGATATCATTCCGAAGGATTGCTTGGGCAGGTGAAAGTAGCCGATTACGGCGTGCGCACCGACTCATTCGGGGTCATGCCCGTGCGCGGCCTTCTGGTAAACAACACCTGGCAAACTGTGATAAATCTTAACGACGGCACGGCCTTGCTGGACTATATTTACTTTATCAGACCGCTGTTATCCTATTTTCCCGATGACTCAAAGGCGCTTCTCGTGGGCTTGGGCGGAGGCACCCTCTGTTCCGAAATTCAAAGGAAAGTAATTGATGTAGAGGCTGTTGAGCTTGACGAACGCCTGCCTTTTCTGGCGAAAAAATATTTCGGCCTAAACCCACGAACAAAGGTTATCACCGACGACGGCAGACATTTCATTCGCACAGCCGATAAAAAATACGACCTGATAATTTTCGACGCCTTTCTCGGCGAAAACCCACCGTGGCAGTTGCTTACACTCGAAAGTTTCGAAGAAGTGAAGGGCCTTCTGAATCCGGGCGGGAAATTCATCATTGAGTTTTACGGCTATCTGAAAGGAGAAAACGGCGAAGCGGGCAGGTCTGTGTTTGCCACCTTGCAAAAAGCCGGTCTTAAGCCCAAAGTGATTGCCACCTCTTTTACTGATGATTCGGAGCGCAACTTCATCTTCGCCTGCGGCCTCGATTCTTTTCCTTTGGAAAACCTCGACTATTCGGGAACAAAATATACCGACAAGAATATCAGCGAATTACACGATTATCTGATTCCTGCCTCTCACTTCTCACGCGAGAGCTACACCGTGATTACCGACGACAATCCCGTTTTGGACAAAATGCTGAAAAATCCGGCATTGGCATGGCGCAGAGAGCTTAACACCTATTTCCGCGACAAGCTTGTGGCCTTCGGCCAGCCTATTTTTTATTAGGAAGCGTTTTCCCCGTCTTTCCCTGCTTTAATCTTATTTTGTAGCTGTCCATAAAGTTATTAAAAACAAAAAACAATCTTTTTCGTGTTTTTTTCATTTTCCTTAACTCACTGATACTAAGGCATCACCTCGTTTCCTAAAAATAAAAATCTCATCCTAAATCTCTCGTTAAACGGAGATTTTATAGTTTTTTAAGAGGCACTATTTATGAAAATCACGCATATATTTTGAATAGAAAAACGTGAGAATAAGCACAAAGGCAATGGACGAAACGCCAATAAGTGCCTTGTAGTATGCGGGCGCGGTGAGCGAAAGCCGCAGCATAATAGTTGCAATGGCAAACGCCGAATTGCGAAACAAAACCCTGTAAGACAAGTTATAACGCAAAGACACCAAAACCAAAAATATGTCGAAGAAAATCAGAACGGTATAAAACAGAGTAAACATTTTAAAGGTAGGAGCATGATTTAAAAACAAAAAAACATCGTAAACTATCAGCCCTATGAAAATCACAATCAACAACAAGGACAATATCTTTTTTATTTCCACAAATTGGTTCTGTTTTCTTTTATCGGAAGTTATCTTTTTGTGCAACTGCAACTTGCGTATGTAATAAATGCCGATAAAAATCAGCAAGGCACCTCCGGCATCGAAGGCCATAGGGTAAATGGATTCCACAACATGATGCCATTGAACAGGCTCCGGAAAAGCTTCTATTCCCTTGAAAACATCGCGAAGCAAAATAAGCGAATAAATCTCGAATTGCTTAAGCATGGAACTCGACACCGACCCGGGCAACACAAAAATCATGGAAAAAATCTCGAAAACAAGCAGCACCACAAAAGCATAAACAATGGCAGAGAAATACTTCACGGGAATATAGGCCGAAAAAGCCGAATGTATCAAACCCTGACGATTTAAAAATATCAAAAGCAAGGAAAGTAAAAAAGTGAGAACTATAAAGTTACCCAAGTGCCTGTGGTTTTTATCCCCTTCCCAATAATGCTCTATTTTGTTGTAAAAATTAGCCAAATGACCCGCCGCCGAATGAAGCATCAAACGCATACCCTTTTGTGTTTTTATGGTTTTAAAAAACAAATATACGAAATTCCGCACCACAGTTTAACTTCAATTTAAAGCGCTTGCTACAATTTTGGCCGGCAGCTTAAAAAATCAAAAATGATACTGTAAACTTGCCTGAATCCTGAAGGCAGGCAAAATTACAATCCAAGCACATTTTTTACCGTTTCGACAAGCTTTTTTTGACGTTGTTCAATGGTGAAATTTTCGGCAATACGCTGTCTTGCTTTTTTGCCGAGCGCTTCCGTGTCGGCTTTCAACGCCCTGTCAATCAACGATTTTAGCAGTTTAACATCTTTTTTCTCAAGCACAAAACCGCTGTCGCCGACAATAAAAGGCATGGAAGCCACATTTGAAACCACAGGCACGCATTCGCAAAGCATGGCCTCGCAAAGCGAATTGGGAAAGCCCTCACTCATCGAAAGTTGGAGGTAAAATCGGGCTTGGGAGTATAATTCGACAAGTTCCTTTTGCGTTTTTTTACCAAGAGTGATAACATTGGCAGGCTTTTCGGGCAACTCGCTGCCTTCCGCTCCGACAATGTAAAAAAAAGCATCGGGAAAAAATTCCGCAACTTGAATGATAAGGTCGATTCCTTTCAACAATTGCCTGCGTTTTTCGTGCAGACCCGATGCCACCGTGATAAATGTCGCAGTTTGTTTTTCATTTGTTTTTACCCACAATTTCGCATCGTAACCATTTGGTATTTCATCAAAAGGGGTCTTTATCTTTGGGATAAAATTTTTAATTCCCTGCTTTTTGTTCACGCAATCAACATAGCTGTAATCGCTGATAATCATCGATTTATGTAAAGCAATGATTCTGTCGGTGTTTTTAAAAGAATAAGCTGTAAAGCGCGACAAGATTTTGTTTTGAAAATTGCCGTAGCCAATGGAAGGGAATGCCGTACAGTCGGTTCCGCCGGTGATAATCATTGACTTTTTACCGAAAAAGCGAGCAAAAATAACAGGTAGCAATGACCAATATCCGGCAAATTTTATCAGGAATAAATCGTAGTGCGACAAATGAAAAAGCAAAAACATTTTTTGTTTCAGCAAGTACCAAAGCAGCATTTTTTTGTTGGCGGTCGGAAAGTTATATTCGTCCACGTCGAACTCGCTGCTTAGCAATCGTATATCTTTTGCCATAAAAGTTGAACGCCCACCGGGATATATATACAAAATTCGCTTTCGATGTTTTCGCTTATCAGTCATAAAACTCTCATTTGAACGGTAAAAGTAAAAAAATTTGACAAGCTTGACGAACTTTTAAAGAACCGCGCCCAAGAGTAAAAAATCCGACTTTCCGTCAGTCGGGTGACGGAAAGTTGAAATGAAAAAGTAGAATCTTATTTTGACCCCGCAATGCTTTAGCGGCAAAAAATATTATCTCAAAACAGTGACACTTCCCGTGATATCGCGCATTTTTGCCGAAGTGCGAAAATGAACATATTCTATGAGATAGAAATAAACGCCGTCGGGTACGGGTTTGCCCTCATAAGTAGCATCCCAACTTTGGTGTTGGTCCTGTGTTTCAAACAGTAGTTTACCCCAGCGGTTGAAAATGTATAAGCGAAAATCGTCAAGCTCGCAACTCACTACGGGATAGAAAGTTTCGTTAAGGCCGTCGCCGTTGGGAGTAAATACGTTAGGAACGGTGATTTTGCAATTGCAATCCACCACCTCAAGGGAGAAAGTATCGGTGTAGCTTTTGCAAATATCCGTTATTTGAACCCAATAAGTTCCCGAATCGCCAAGAGTGTTGGATGAGCTTGTGTTTCCGTCAAACCAAAGATAATTGTTTGAAACGGGCAGGTTTATTTCCCAAGTGTCGCCATCGCAAATGCTTGTGTCGGAGATGCTTATACGCGTTGTGCTAAGGTCTGTCACCAAGACGGTATCGCTGTTTGAGCATAGCGAATCGGTAACATGCACGGCGTATGTGCCTCCTGCGCTGACGACCAAAGTGTCGCCCGTGGCTCCCGTACTCCAATAAACGGAAATGTGATTGCCGCCGGCAATTAGAAGAATAGTATCTCCTTGGCAAAGCGAGGTGTCGGGGCCGAGGTTTATTTGAGGGAGGGGCACTGTGATAAGCTTCGTATGCAATACACTGTCGCAGCCGTTGACATCAACCAAAGAATCAATTATCAGATTTGGTGCCGTGTAATAATTACCGTTCACCAAAGCGGAATCGCCAAAGCAAACATAAACACTATCATAATAATCATATGAACAAGGCTGCGATTGGGGATAATAATAAACTGCCACCCTTGAAAGCCCCGCATTGCATGTTTTTGTACCCAAAGAAATCGCATTATCCACAAAGCCGCAATTCGTACCCTGCAAATCGGGATGCATTATGCCACTAATATAATTTTGGCCGAATTTTGCCACATATAAAACACTGTCCGGGCCGTATTCGAGGTAACCGATTTTATAATTATACGGAGTTGGTGTGCTAAAAGTGGCAGTACCTACAACGGTTTTTGTACTGATAATCGTAGAAGGATTTCCCGAGCTTATATCCATTTGATATACTTTATCACCATACCACTCGGTATAATATAAATATTGATTGCTAAAGCTAAAAGCAATTCCCCAAGGATTATTAATATTCGTAAGTATAACAGGATTAGACAATTGACCTGTTGTAATATTAAAATCAAAAATTTCTATTTTTTGGTCCGTGTAAATCATAGAAGCCAATTTTGTACCATCCTTTGAAAATGACATTTGCCCGATGGCGTTATAACCTGTCGGATTACCTCCGCTGTACGTACTTCCAATGGATGACACAACAGGATTTGGCTGCAAGCCGTTGGAATTTATTTTATAGCAATAAAAACTATTTGAATTCCACGCATGTGTCATAACCCAAAAACTGGTATCGGCAGGATTGTAAATCGCATCAATCTTTTCGGTGCTTCCATTATTCAAAAGTATATTGGCCTTTGAAATTACACTTCCGTTACCACCATTGAGTGACATATCAACAACAGAATAGCGAAATTTATCACCGGAAGCATATCCTACTGTGAAAATATAATACTTTGATGAATTAGGTTGTGGTACAATGAGTGCGCTTTGTCCGGAACTTAAAGTAGAGCCGAGATTGTTGCCGTTTGGCATCTGATTATGGTTTTTATCCCAAGCCTGAACACCGTTTGTATAAAAAATTAAATTCCCGTTTGTATCGGTTATTGTGCTCGTATTATCATAAGCTTGACAGGCTCCATTTGTCAAGGCTGCGGGACTTGCCCCCGTGAAATCAATACCTGCATGCTCCCCGAAATACCAAATGTCATTTCCATATTGTGCTGATAATGAAAGTGAAACGAGTGTCAAAAACAAAAAGTAATAATATTTGAACAGTGCATTTTTCATAATCAATGCAAATATATAAAATATTATCTCAAAACAGTGACACTTCCCGTGATATCGCGCATTTTTGCCGAAGTGCGAAAATGAACATATTCTATGAGATAGAAATAAACGCCGTCGGGTACGGGTTTGCCCTCATAAGTAGCATCCCAACTTTGGTGTTGGTCCTGTGTTTCAAACAGTAGTTTACCCCAGCGGTTGAAAATGTATAAGCGAAAATCGTCAAGCTCGCAACTCACTACGGGATAGAAAGTTTCGTTAAGGCCGTCGCCGTTGGGAGTAAATACGTTAGGAACGGTGATTTTGCAATTGCAATCCACCACCTCAAGGGAGAAAGTATCGGTGTAGCTTTTGCAAATATCCGTTATTTGAACCCAATAAGTTCCCGAATCGCCAAGAGTGTTGGATGAGCTTGTGTTTCCGTCAAACCAAAGATAATTGTTTGAAACGGGCAGGTTTATTTCCCAAGTGTCGCCATCGCAAATGCTTGTGTCGGAGATGCTTATACGCGTTGTGCTAAGGTCTGTCACCAAGACGGTATCGCTGTTTGAGCATAGCGAATCGGTAACATGCACGGCGTATGTGCCTCCTGCGCTGACGACCAAAGTGTCGCCCGTGGCTCCCGTACTCCAATAAACGGAAATGTGATTGCCGCCGGCAATTAGAAGAATAGTATCTCCTTGGCAAAGCGAGGTGTCGGGGCCGAGGTTTATTTGAGGGAGGGGAAGTGCCGACAACACTGTTTTTATAACGCTGTCGCAACCTGCAAGGGTGGAAAAAGTATCGATAATAACTGCCGGAGGAGTGTAATAATGGCCGCCAATCAACACCGAATCGTTAAGGCAGGCCTTGAGACTATCCTCGCGAAAATATGCAGTGCCCGTCGAGGGATTGAAAGAGACAACCGTGTCTAAGACCAAGGAACATCCCGAGGAGGTTTTTCGGGCTTTGATATAAAAATCCTTTGGCGTGCTAACCAAACCCGTATTGAAAATCAAATCGCCGCAAGAGCCGTTAAGCCACGGTCCCACATAAGTTTGCGCAG
>CAZPGC010000031.1:0-2860 GCA_964585875.1 uncultured Prolixibacteraceae bacterium
TGTTCCTAAAACTTGACCGCCTGTTTTCCACTGCCAGCTTTGCGCTCCCGTGGCACTCATCACAACCGAATCGCCGCGACAAATCAACTGAGCGGAGGCCGTGAGACTTATCTGCGGAAGAGGATTTACGGAAACATGTACCGTGTCTGTATTTGTGCATCCGTTGTTATCCGTGCCTGAAAGCACTATGTTTCCCGCTTGAGTTACGGGATAATTTATATTTGCTCCCGTTACATTGAAACCGCTGCCGTCACTCCAGAAATACGCCCCTGCGCCGCCGGCACTCAGGCTAATGGTATCACCATAACACACTGTTGCACTACTCATTGAGGCCGATACATTTGGCAAGGGGTTTACAATGGCATGAATAATCGTATCGCTATAACAACCTTGAAGGTCCCAAGCTTTTAAGTCGAATGAGGAGGAAGAGGCAGGAAAAACTTTCAGAAAACCGCTTTGTAACTGGGTATTTTGCGAAGGACTTACAGAGAAATTTGAAGCTCCCGATATATTTAACACAAAGGTATCGCCTGCACAAAACTGTGGATTTGCCGTTGATAAACTTATTGCGGGCCGTTGATATACCTGGTAAATTAAAGTGTCGTAGTCGGCACATTGCAGACTGTCTATACCCTTCAATATCAATGAACTACCTGAAACAGGAACGAAATTCAACATAGAGCCGCCGCCCAAAATACCACTCTGACCAAACCATTGATAGGATGAGGCGCCCGAAGCCGTTGCCGATAAGGTATCTCCCTGACATAAGGCTGTCGATGAGGCTGAAATATTAACATTCGGTAAACTGTTGACTGTCACGGTGAAAGTGTCGGTAGATGAACAACCGTTAACATCGGTGCCGGTAACGGAATAGACTGTTGTCGCAGAAGGAACAACGAGGGCAGTCGCGTTTTGACTCGACAGCAAGGACGCCTGCGAAGCCCATTGATAGGAATTGGCACCCGAAGCATAAAGTGTCAGGCTATCGCCTTGACAAATGGCAGATTTTGCGGCACTAATTGAAATTTGCGGTAGCGAATGAACGGTAAAAGAAGTGGAATCGGAAGCGGTACCACATTGATTTGTTACTTGAAGTAAAACAGTGTAAACCCCGCTATTAACGTAAGTTACGTTAGCAGGATTTACAACTGTTGAACTTGCCTGAGTGGCACCGGCAAAATTCCAGTTATAGGAAATTACCGAAGCAAAGTTAGTGTCAACCGAGGAAGAAGGGGCTATGCTTGCCGTACCACAAAAGTCGGGTATGCCGGCAAGGCTGACTTCGGGTTTTCCTTTAACGGTTATGAAAAAACTCGTATCATCGTAGCCGCAATTATTGGTCTCCGTCAAGGTAAGAGTGTAAATGCCGATGCTGTCGAACAATATTTTGGGTTGAGCGCTATGCTCATTGTATCCTTGTATAAAATGCCAACCCGAAAGCGGGGAAACACTCCATGTGTGAACAAGATTACCGCCCGTACTTTGATTTTGCGGCGAAACCACTACCGAATCGCAACCCGCTGTGTTTGATATTGTTGCGAGAGCATGCGGAAACTCGTTTATCACAACAAAGGTGCTGTCGATACTGCTTCCGCAAACACCGTTGGTAGCCGTTAGTTTAACCTTGTAAGTGCCGCCGGCTGAATACGAATGCACCGCGTTTGATGTGCTCGACAAAGTGCCGTCACCAAAATCCCACAAATAGTTTGCGTTTCCGTTGCAATTGTATCCGAAACCGGATAGCGTATTGTTGCTGAAATTAATGGCAGTGCCCGTGCAAGAGGTGTCGGCCGAACTCGAAAACCCGGCCAGAGGCTTTGTGTAAATCCTTATATTTCCGACAGTTGCAGTGGTTTGGTCGCAATAGTTGTGAGCCGTAACACTCACGGTAAAAGCATGAGCGGAATTATTGCATGAGGTGCTTAAAAATGTATGCTTAATTGAGTCGTTAATAAAAGGTTGATTATAGTTCCAGACTATTTGCGGGCTTCCGTCGCCGAAATCCCAAACATAATAGGTGCCCGGCGAATTGCTCTGATATTGCGAAAGAATAAAGGTAAATTCCTGAGGGGCACAACCTTGCGTGCTTCCCAAAGAACTTAATCCCACAGCCGGATTACTCTGATTTGCAATGTTGTACTGATTTGAAACGGAGCAACCGCCGGCATTATATGCCGTAATTATAAAGGTAAACAAACCGAGCTGATGATAGGTGTGAGAAAGCGGAAAAGAATCGTTAGTGTAAATATAAACCCCTGTATTATCACCCCAATCTACCTGATAATAAGAGACTTGTGCCGTGTCTGCAGTGGCATTGTTCAAGCTGATGGAAAAATCGGGATTGGAAAGAGAAGGGCTGTTATCGCAATTGCTGAAGGGAGTCACGAGGTCGGCATCCGTAACTGCCGGTTGAGGAGGTAAATTTTTAACAACAATTTGCTTGTTGTATGAGGTTGAAACAGAAGAAGAATCCGTCAAAATCAAGCTCAGGTTGTAAAGCGAATAACCGCAAGATGCCGGCGTATATGCGTGTGTTGTCGAGAAAAGAGCACTGCTGTCGCCGTCTCCAAAATACCATTTTGCCGAGGCAATATTAGGTGCATTAAAAGTAAAGTTCGCCTGTTGGCCATAATAAACGGTATCGGGTGATACTATAACCTGACCGCTACTTTTTAAAATAACCAACAAAAAAATTATGGAAAGAAATAATTTTACAAGGGCTGCGATGGACAGACTCAAAATATAGTTCTTTCTAATCTTCCGGTATAAATTTACAACTCTCATTTTACTCTGGCTTTAATTGTTCGCTAACGAAAATACAAAGCCGGTTTTCCAAATTCAAGATTTTTTCTATTATAGA
>CAZPGC010000031.1:2960-20336 GCA_964585875.1 uncultured Prolixibacteraceae bacterium
GCCTCTTTAATGTCATTGTCTTTATAACCTGCTTTCACGGCTTTTTGAAGGTCGAGACAGGCACCATACTTATCGCCTTTTTCGAATTTGCATGAGCCGCGATAAAAATAAGCGGCGGCACGGGGGGCGTATTTTATACTCTCATTAAAATCGGGCAAGGCTTTGTCATAATCTTTCTTATTGAAATAAATCAAGCCCCGCAAATAAAAAGCATCGCCATTTTGCGGGTTGAACGCCAATGCTTTACGCAACAAAGGTAAGGCGGAGCTCTCCTTACCGCGCGCCATATATACCTTGGCTTGTCCCACTACCGCTTTATCAAAACGAGGTATCACCTTCAGCGTCCGCGAATATTCTTTATAAGCAGCCTGATAGTTGCTGTCGAGAAAATAAGCCTCGGCACGTTTGAAATATAAATCGCCGTCGCGGACACGAAATTTTTCAACCAACACCGAATAATCGGCGGCGGCAGCTTTATAGTTTCCGGCCTTAAAATTCAAATCGCCGCTAAGCATATACACCTCTTTAATAGTATCCGTAAGCTCTTTAACTTTCTCAAAATCAAGAAGTGCCAGCGAATCGGCTCCCGTAACCACATACATCTTTCCGCGATGTAAATAACCTTCGCCGAAGTTTTTATTGATGTCAAGTGCCTTGGAAAAGTCTTCAATGGCGGACCTTGGCATATTCTGTTTTTCATAGAGCAAGCCGCGCCGATAATAAACCTCGTAATTTTTTAATTTCAACTCAATAGCCGCCGTGTAGTCGTAAACGGCTTCTTTGTTATTTCCAATAGCCTCGTAAGTTAGCCCGCGATAAATATAGGCTTTTACAAACTTCGGCTTAGCCTTCAAAACAGCACTAAGGTCATCGAGTGCCTTTTGATATTCGCCTGTGTTGTAATACATTACGCCGCGATAAAACAAAGCGGGTAAGAAGCCGGGCTTCAGTTTTAGGGCTTGGTTGAAGTCGGCTTTGGCCGAATCGAGCATACCCAATTTTTCATAGGCCATTGCACGGTAGGTATATGCCTCGAAGTAATAGTTACTTTTTTTGATAACACGCGTTAAAATTATCTTGGCGCCTTTATAATCTTTTTGTTTGTAAAGCGCCACCCCTGTGTCGTACAGGTGGCTCACCTGAGAACTCAGAAAGCCGGGGTTTACAATTAAAAATATCAAAAGTAATTTTCTCATAATCAATGTTTTGCCCGCGGATGAAACATCATAATGGTATCCCGCAGATATTCCCTGTTTAAGTGTGTGTAAATTTCTGTGGTCAAAATCGACTCATGGCCAAGCATTTCCTGCACGGCTCTTAAGTCGGCACCGCGTTCAATCAACTCGGTGGCAAAGGAGTGACGAAAGGTGTGAGGACTTATATTTTTGCGAATGCCCGCCAAAGCGGTCAATTCCTTCACTATATTGAAAATCATCACGCGACTGAGCCCCTTTCCCCTTCTGTTCAAAAAAACAATATCTTCAAAACCGGGCACAACCTTTTGATGAACACGAACGTTTTCGAGGTAAATTTTAAGCTGTTTGACAGCCTGAGTACCTATGGGCACAAGTCTTTCCTTATCGCCCTTTCCTCTCACTTTGATATACTCATTCTTCAGGTAAAGATTTGAAATCTTGAGGTTTATAAGCTCCGAAACCCTTAAACCACAGCCGTAAAGCACCTCGATTATAGCCTTATTCCTTTCCCCTTCGGGTTTGGATAAGTCTATGGCAGCAATTATCTTTTCTATCTCTTCATTGTTCAGTGTATCAGGCAGTTTACGTCCTATTTTCGGGGCCTCGAGCAGCTCTGTGGGATTGATTTCCACAAAACCGGAAATAGCCAAAAACTTGTAAAAAGATTTTATGCCGCTGAGCATTCGCGCCTGAGAGGCAGGCATCATTCCCAAATCGTTTAAATGTTTGATAAATTCTCGAAGATTATCGGTGTCCAAATCATCGGGATTACCCGCGGCTGTCATCTCGGCGTATTCTCTAAGATGCTTAACATCACGCAGATAGGCCTCAATGCTGTTTCCCGATAAACCGCGTTCAAGCTTAAGATAGGTCTTGTATTCCGTTATCGCCGCTTCCCATTTCATCTATATAGCCACATCATATTCGCGCAAAGCATCGTTCAAACTCGTTTTTTTATCTGTCGACGCCTTGCGTTTGCCAATAATCAAAGCACAAGGCACTTGATATTCTCCGGCGGGAAATTTCTTGGTAAAACTTCCGGGTATAACCACAGAGCGCTCCGGCACATAACCTTGATACTCAACGGGTTTATCACCGGAAACATCAATTATCTTAGTAGATTTGGTAATGACGACATTGGCTCCCAACACGGCCTCACGCGCCACACGTACACCCTCCACAATGATTGAGCGGGAGCCTATAAAGCAGTTGTCTTCTATGATGACGGGAGCAGCCTGCACAGGCTCCAAAACGCCCCCGATGCCCACGCCGCCGCTCAAATGCACATTTTTACCTATCTGCGCACAAGAGCCTACGGTAGCCCATGTGTCAACCATTGTGCCGCTGTCAACATAGGCCCCGATGTTCACATACGAAGGCATCATTATCACGCCCTCGGCCAAAAATGAGCCGTAGCGGGCAATGCCGTCGGGGACGACACGCACACCCAGTTTGTCAAAATCTTTCTTTAAAGCTATCTTGTCGTGGTACTCAAAAGGGCCGTTTTCTATTTTTCTCATTTTTTGAATCGGAAAATATAAAATGACCGCCTTTTTCACCCATTCGTTGACCTTCCACTCATTATCGAGAGGTTCGGCCACACGAAGTTTCCCCTTATCGAGAAGCTCTATCGTTTTCCTTATAGCCTCTTGTATTTCGCTGTTTTTCAGCAAGTCACGTCTCTCCCACGCGCTTTCAATTATTTTGCGAATTTCCTGCATATTCTTGTTTTGTTACTAACAGTATTTTGATTACACAAATTAATGTTTATTTTTAAAATCCATAGACTTTCTCTTTGCTTAGCCGACTCCATCGTTTCGACAAGCGCAAAATTAATGAATATAAAGACATATTGTGATTAAATAATTTTATCAATAATTGTCAGTCAGGCAACACAAATCAACTTTTTTCAATCATAAGTTGCCAATTCAACAAATCCGTGGCAACTGCTCTCCGGCGAGCATATCAATCACTCGCTTCCCTCCTATTTCGGTGATTATATGACCCTTACCGGGATGTTCGGCAGTTATCTCTCCTATGATGGCTGCTTCCTTTCCCAAAGGATGCTTTCGCATGGCCGAAAGTATATCCCGTGCAACTTCCTTGGCTACCACAATCACAACCTTTCCCTCGTTGGCAACCTGCATGGGGTCGAAGCCAAGCAACTCGCACATCCCCGAAACGCTGTCGTGGACAGGCACGGAATCCTCCATTATTTCCACTCCGAAAGTCTTTCCTTCGAACATCTCGGTCAGAACCGAAGAAAGTCCGCCGCGAGTGGCATCACGCATAAAATGAATATCATCGCTTACTTCAAAAACCCTTTCGATAAGCCCGTTGAGAGGTGCGCAGTCGGAAAGCATTTCCGAGCTGATATTCAATTCGTTACGCCGGGCCATTATGGCCATGCCGTGGTCACCGACAGCACCGTTTATCAAAATTTTATCGCCGGGCTTAACCTTTTCGCCTGTGGTGATATGTCGCCTATTCTCAGGCAAAAGACCGATACCGGTGGTATTGATATAGAGCTTGTCGGCTTTTCCTTTTTCCACAACTTTTGTATCGCCCGTGACTATCTTCACCCCCGCCCTTCGTGCTTCTGCGGCTATGCTTTTTACAATCTCCTCCAGCAGCTCCAATTCAAGGCCTTCTTCCAGAATAAATGCGATACTCAGATACAGAGGATTGGCTCCCGAAACAGCCAAGTCGTTGACAGTGCCGGCAACGGCCAGTTTGCCTATATTGCCTCCGGGGAAAAAAGTGGGCTCACCACAAACGAATCGGTTGTAAAACTCAGCAAGCCTTTGTCTATATCAAGAACGGCAGAATCACCACCCTGCGCAAGCAACTCGTTATCAAAATGTTTCTTAAACAATTCTTCAATCAACGAGTGTGTCAATTTGCCACCGCTGCCGTGTCCCAAAAGAATTTTATCGCGTTTCATATCTTTCCTATTTTAATGATTGATATTTGTAATAGGCCGCGCAGGCCCCTTCGGAAGAAACCATGCAAGGGCCGACAGGGTCCATAGGTGTGCAAGCTTTCGCAAAGAGCTTACATTCCGTCGGCTTGGCCATTCCCTTTAGGACTGTGCCGCAGATGCATGCTCCGTCCTTTTTGGTGGGCTCAACTTCCACCTCGAAGACCTTTTCGGCATCGAAAGAAGCAAAGTCCTTTCGAATCCCCAATCCACTGTCTTTCAATACTCCCAAACCGCGCCACCAATCGTCGCGAGGCTCGAAAACCAAGTTCACCTTCTCTTGTGCCACGGTATTGCCTTCAGGGCGCACCACACGCCTGTACTGAATTTCAACGGCAGGCCTGTTGTTTTCAAACTGTCTGACGAGCAATAAGATGGAGTGCAGCAGGTCAACGGGTTCAAAGCCCGATATGACCACTCCGAGGCCGTATTTCTCAGGAATAAAATCGTAAATAGCGGTGCCGGTGATGGTTGTAACGTGCCCCGGGCCTATATAGCCGTCTATTTTAACATCCTCATCTATAAGGGCTTCCATTGCAGGCGGCATAACTTTGTGGGCACTGTAAACAAAAAAATTTTTCAATCCACGTGCCTTTGCCGTTATTATTCCCACGGCACTGCCGGGGGTGGTTGTCTCAAAACCGATACCGAGAAAAATCACCTTTTTGGAAGGATTTTCCTCGGCTATCTTCACGGCGTCCAAAACGGAATATACTATGCGAATATCCCTGCCCTGCGCTCTCTCATTTTCAAGACTCGATGAAGAGCCGGGCACTCTGATAAGGTCTCCGTAAGTGGCGATAATGGCATCGTCCATTCTTCCGTAAGCAATACTTTGATCGATATATTTTCTGTCGGTAACACAAACCGGACATCCGGGACCCGATATAAGATTCACGGTATCAGGCAACAACGAAGGTATTCCGAACTTCTGTATGCTCATGGTATGGCCACCGCACACTTCCATCAGCGTTATGGGCTTTGTGCTTTCGGCTTTGATACGTTTTACAAGGGTTTTCACCTTTTCTTTATTTCTAAATTCCGAATTGTAATTCATGGTTTTTGATTTAAGTTAAACGGATACCTGTTTCCTTTTCCTCCTCGTCCATAGCCTTATTAAGCCTTTCAAATTCATCGAAAACCTTTAGAGATGCCAAGGCCTCTTCCCTGTCGATAATCTGTATTGCCAATCCGGTATGTATCAGCACAAAATCACCTTCTTTAACCTGGGGAACAAGCTGAATGTCAGCCTCATAGCTTGTGCCGCCAACATCAACCACTGCAGTCTGACCCTTTATCTTTTTCACTTTTGCAGGAACGCTTAAACACATATGCTCTATATTTTACAAATTGTTAAACATTTTCTTTGCCGCTATAGCCAATTGCCCCAAGGCCAAACCTCCGTCGTTAGCCGGTACGGTACGGTGGAAAAACACTTTGAAACCTTCGGCTTCCAAATCGTTTTCAACTTTTTGACTCAAATATCTATTTTGGAAGGTGCCGCCCGACAAAACCACTTTTTCCAAGGACCTTTCCTCCTTAATCTTTTTGCAAACTTCCAAAACGGCATTGGCCACGGTGTTATGAAACTTTGCGGAGATAAGGGCCGGTGAAAGGTCGTTCGTCAAATCATCAACTATTGCCTTTATGGCCGGAGAGAAATCCACGGTTCGCTGTTTATAGACATAAGGGTAATCCCCCGACACAGTGCCATCCAACACATCCTCGAGTCGCATGGGCGCCTCGGCATGAAAAGAAGAGACCTCACACAACTGCAAGAGTGCCGAGACAGCGTCAAACAAACGGCCTGCCGATGAAGATTCGGGGCTGTTTAATTTCTTGTCAATCAGCTGAATAATTAACTCCGCTTTGCTTTTATCCAAAGTTTGCACAAAAGGAATCTTTAGATTAAAAAGTTCCTTTCCATAAACAGCATAAAGATAAGAAAGAGCAGTGCGCCAAGGCTCTTTCACGGCCGCGTCGCCACCCGGAATAGGCACGTAAGCAAAATGAGCATAACGCTCGAAGGAGCTCAAATCTCCGGTAAAAAACTCGCCTCCCCATATTTTCCCGTCGGTACCATAGCCTGTTCCGTCCATTACTACGCCTATAACTTCCTCGTCCAAAGCGTTTTCAGCCATAACGGAAGCCATGTGAGCATGGTGATGTTGCACCTCTATCAAGGGTAAGTCCGCTTTTCGGGCATACAGCGACGATAGATAATCGGGGTGCATATCGCAAACCACGGCCTTGGCCTCAAATTTATAGAGATGAGAAAAGCGTTCGATGCTTTCTTCAAAAAACTCCAGCGTCTCGGCATTTTTCAAATCGCCGATGTGCTGCGACATAATCGCCTGAGTGCCGCGACCAAAACAAAAACAGTTGACTAACTCGGCTCCCACGGCGAGGATACCGTCAGCGTTAAAAGGCATGGGCACCGGCGAAGGAGCATAGCCGCGCGAACGTCTTAACATCCTGCTTTTTCCTCGTGCCACAAAACCCACAGAGTCGTCTATCCTATTGTGTATCTTTCTATTATAAATCAATACGGGCATCTTGCTTTCAAAAGCCGCCAAGGCAATTTCATCATCTTTTATGATGGGCTCTCCGCTGAGATTGGCACTTGTATAAACAAGGGCATCGAGCGTGGTGCTTTCAAAAAGTTGGTAGTGAAAAGGCATATAAGGCAGCATGCAACCCACGGAGTTAAAACCGGATGTAACAACTTTGTTGGGAAAATCAGAAGTTTGGACAATAACGATTGGCCGTCTCCACGATTTTAGCATCTGCAGCTCTTGCGCCGAAGGCTGCATATATTTGCGCAAGGCTTTTTCGTCCCTGAACATTACCGCCAGGGGCTTGCCATCGCGATGTTTGCTCTTTCGCAGATTTAAGGTTGCATCTTCGTTTAAGGCATCACAAATCAAATTAAAGCCGCCGAGCCCTTTCACGGCAGCCACGCCACCGTTTTCCAACAAAGCGGAAAGCCTGTTTATAATCCCCTCAATGTCACGAATAATCCCTCCCTCGGCGTATAGCTCATAATGAGGTCCGCAATCATTGCACGCGACAGGTTGGGCATGAAAACGCCTGTCGTTCACATCTTTATATTCTTGCTCACACTTGTCGCAAAGCTCAAACTCCGACATTGTGGTGTTTGGCCTGTCGTAGGGCAACGCTTTTATAATGCTGAAACGCGGCCCGCAGTTAGTACAATTAATAAAGGAGTAGCCGAGGCGGTGCGGCTGTGTTTTCATATCCGACAAACATTCCTCGCACACGGCTATATCGGGGCTCACCTCCGTGATTTCATTGCCCGAAAAGTTATCCGAGCTTTTTATAATCCGAAAATCATCATAGGGAACATAAGCAACTTGGTGGTAGTCTATCTTCCTGATTTGCGATGCTTTAGGAGCTTTTGCGTTCAATGCGGCAATAAAATCCTCTATCTCACCTTTTTTGCCGCAGGCCATTATAGAAACACCGTCATTTCTGTTGTCAACCGTGCCTTTAATACCAAACTCTCGCGCCAACCTGTAAACAAAAGGACGAAATCCGACACCTTGCACAAGTCCCGTAACCTTAATTCGATATGTTTGCTTTTCAGATTTCACAAGACAAAATTATGTTTTATGTTAATCATTTAACAAAAAAACACCATTGGATTTTACGTTTTATCAATGATAAATATCAAGAATGTCGAAAACATAAAAAGCGGATTACGAGAACTTAATCTTAGAAAGCAAATTAAGCACCGTATCAACCACATTATCAAGACTTTGTTTCACTTCCGGAGAAAGAGTGACAGTCATGGGCAACATTTCTTTTATGGTAACCGTAATCAAAATTATTTTCGGCAATTCGCCTTTAAATTCCAGAGCATCAATCATATCCTTAAGTCCTACGTCGTGAGCGCTGAGCACTTTTGGAAAATCGGCTGCAAATTTGGGATACAAGATATTGACAGTACCGGCTGCCTTTCCATCCATAGTGGCATCGATGAAAACGGCAACGGGATATCGGGCAAGAATGGGCATTAAATCGAACGAACCCGTTCCCCCGTCCATAATGTCAACATTATCAGGGAGTTTTACCTTCGACAAAGCATGAATGGCATGTACACCTACGCCTTCATCGCCCATGAGATAATTGCCAATTCCCAATACCAATATTCTTTCGTTCTTTTTATCTTCACTATGTTCCAGCGTTTGATAAAAATAGCGCTGCAACTCCATTACATCATCATCAATCATATTCATTAAAAATTAAAAAAAACCGCTCTCTACGTATTTCTACAAAAAGAGCGGTTTAATGAATCAACTCACTAAATCATTGTTTCTCAACATTTTCATCAATTTTTCCCGACCACATTTGTTCGGTGGCTTGCACAGCCACATCTTCCTCCGAATCTTTAATACGTTCGGCTCTCACAAATTTGTATCCGCTCACCATGGCCGAAGCTTCACCGCGAGCTTCAAGATAATCGTGATACAGTACAAGGTAAACGTGAACTACAATAAAGGCCAGAAAAACCCAAGTAAAAATGTGGTGGATATACCTAAGGTCGATGTTGCTCGTTCCGCCTGCCAACCACCTGAACAACTGAGGAAACCACCAGCCGGAGGTGTCGGAATACATAGCAAAACCCGTAATGACCTGAAGGAAAAAGAACAACATCATTATGGTGTAAGAAAAAGCAGCCATATAGTTATGACCGATGCTTATGTTCGACAATTTGTGTTCGCGGTCTTTCATAAGAAAAATGTCCACTTTAAGAACATAAACAAGGTTTTTCAATCCTTTTTTCGTATAAGGGAAAAAGTTCCTCCAACTTGCAAATTGGTTTCCGACCAGAGACCAGTATAGCCTGAATAAAACATTGGCTATCAGAATATAAGCAAAGACAAAATGTATCTGACGTATCAGCGCAAAAGTCTTAACATTTACAGGCTCGAGGGTACTTGTAAATACAGGCGGATTGGCGATGATAAAGCCCGTTGACACAAGCACAATCATGGAAAGCACAAGTGTCCAATGGAAGAATCTCACCGGCAATTCCCAAACGTACGCTCGTTTAAAATTATATGTAATTCTCATAATTTCAATGTTTTAGAATTAAATTAAATCATACAGGCACCACCGACCTGAACCTGTGAGATATTACGTCCGTGTTCGTCGTAGAGATGAACGGCACAGGCAAGGCACGGGTCGAAAGAGTGAATGGTTCTGAGAATCTCAACGGGATTTTCGGGGTCGGCAACGGGAGTACCGATGAGGGCAGCCTCATAAGCCGACATCTGACCTTCGGGGTCACGGGGTGAAGCATTCCAAGTGGTAGGCACAACCATCTGATAATTAGCTGTCTTGGCATCCTTAATCTTAATCCAGTGTGCCAAACCGCCTCGAGGAGCTTCCATATAACCGACACCTTTGGCTTCTTTGGGCCATGTTTTGGGATCCCATTTTTCCATATTTGCCATACGGGTATCGCCGTTTTTGATGTTGGTAAGAAGCGATTGATGAAACTCCAGTGCCCAATTGGAAATCAAAGCCGACTCCAATCCGCGTGCCGCCGTGCGTCCAAGGGTGGAGAAGAGAGCGGTAAGGGGCACATCCAGTTTGCCGAGAGCGAAATCGACAATCTCCTTATACTCGGGAATGCCTTTGGCATAGCCTATTAACATTCGCGACAGAGGGCCGACCTCCATGGGTTTTCCCTGCCAACGCGGAGTTTTCAGGAAGCTGTATTCCTTATCGAAATTCAGATGCTCGTAGGGAGGCTTGGGACCCGTGTAATTAATATCGGTTTCTCCGTCCCAGGGGTGCAAACCTTTGTTTTTACCTCCTTTATAATTGTACCACGATTTATTGACAAACTCCTGAATCTCGTTGGTGTTTGTCAGGTCCACTTCGTGAATAGTGCTTATGTCGCCGTTGAGGATTATGCCCTGAGGCCATTTGTAGCTGTCAACATTACCGTAGCCTCCGGTGGGTAAATCTCCGTAAGACAGGTAGTTATTAAAGCTTGCGTCGCCAATGGCGCCCCAGTCTTTGTAAAAAGAGGCGATGGCCAAAAGATCGGGGATGTAAACTTCATTGATAAAGGTGTGTGCATTTTGCAGCAGCTGCCCCACGTGTGCCAGCGATTCGGCATTCAACCCGCCGTTTTCATCGATGCTGACGGGACTTGCGGCGCCGCCTACCAAAAAGTGAGGATGCGGGTTTTTACCGCCGAGGATGGTGTGAATCTTCACTATTTCTTTTTGCCATTCAAGAGCTTCAAGATAGTGAGCCACAGCCAAAAGATTCACTTCCGGCGGCAGTTTCATGGCCGGATGCCCCCAGTAGCCGTTGGCAAAAATACCGAGCTGACCGCTTTCAACAAATCTTTTTATTCTTTTTTTCACATCCGAGAAATAACCGGGTGAGCTTTTTGGCCAGTTGGATATGCTCTGTGCCAAAGTGGAAGTGGCAGCGGGGTCGGCCTCAAGCACTTTGGTAACATCCACCCAATCAAGGGCATGCAGGTGGTAGAAATGCACCACGTGGTCTTGCATGGCATGCGAAGTGGTGATGATATTTCTAATTAAATCTGCATTTGGAGGAATAACGATACCGAGCGCATTCTCTACCGAGCGAATGGAAGCTATGGCATGCACCGTGGTACAAACGCCGCAGGTGCGCTGAACAAAAGCCCAAACATCACGCGGGTCGCGACCTTCCACAATTTTCTCCATACCGCGCACCATTGTCGATGAAGTGTAGGCATTTACTACTTTTCCGTCTTTAATCTCCGCTTCAACACGAAGATGCCCCTCAATTCTGGTGATGGGGTCTATAACTATTGTATTTGTCATGGCTTTCTAATTTTATTCTTCGATATGTTCTTCATTTTCAAGTCCTTGGCAATAGTTTTCACGCAATTCTTTTTTCTTTCCGAATTGGGAAGCAACGGCGTGAACGGCTGCTGCGCCAACAGCGGCACCGAGGACTATTTTTCCAATCTTATCGGCAGTGGATTCCACTCCGAACTCGGGGATGTTTGTGAGTCTTTCGACAAAGGGTCCGTTGTCCCAAAAACCGTTTTCGCTGCAACCTATGCAGGGATTTCCAGATTTAATGGGGAAAGAAGTGCCGTTGTTCCATTCCATAGTGCTGCACGAATTGTAGGTAACGGGGCCGCGGCAGCCCAATTTGTAGAGGCAATGGCCTTGTTTTGCCTCCTCGCTGTCGAAAGCGGGGGCATAAAGACCGGCATCGAAGAAGGGCCGGCGATAACAGCTGTCGTGGATACGCTTTCCGTAAAAGACTTTGGGACGCCCTTGTGCATCGAGCTCGGGCAGACGTCCGAAAGTAAGGTAGTGAACAATAACGCCCGTCATCACTTCGGCAATGGGCGGGCAGCCCGGAACTTTGATAATGGGTTTGTCGGTGATGATTTCATCCACCGGCACGGAGCCTGTGGGATTGGGAGCCGCAGCTTGCACCCCGCCGTAGGACGAACAACTGCCATAGGTAATTATGGCCAAAGCCCCTTCGGCCGACTCTTTAAGAATATCAATGGCGGTACGTCCGGCAATGGCACAGTAAACGCCGCCGTCTTTGGTGGGAACGGCACCTTCGACCACGAGTATGTACTTGCCGTGGTTTTCTTTCATCGACTTCTGCTTGGCTTCCTCGGCATTATGTCCCGAGGCTGCCATAAGCGTATCGGTGTAATCCAAAGAAATTTGATCTAAAATCAAATTTGCTGCAAGAGGGTGCGAAGAGCGAATGAAGGACTCGGAGCAGCCTGTGCATTCCTGAAAATGTTCCCAAATTACGGGAATACGTTTTTTGGTCTCCAAAGCATTCACAACTTGCGAAAGCATGGTGCCCGGCAGACCAATGAACGCGGCGGTGGCGGTGGCAAATTTCAGAAAATCCCTTCGGGAAATTCCTGCCCTCCTAACCGCTTCATAATAAGTGAGTTCTGAATCTTGTGGCATGGTATTGGAATTTGTGGGTTTATGTCAGGGCATAAATATGCAAAAAAAATACATATGAGTCAACAACAAAATGCCTCAGCCTTAAAATTTTGATTTAGAATAAATATAAATAGTGTCTCTTGAAAAACCAAAAAGGTTATATTAATCAATTGTATTTCAATTATTTTTAAGGTGCAAGCATAAATTTGCAATCGTATTTAAAAATCGTTTATCCCGGGCTTATTTTAAGACACAAGCGAACCAAAAAAAATTTCAAAATTTATGACATTTTTTATACTAAACAAGGAGAAAATTATTATTTTTGACGATTGTACGATTAAATATTTTTTAATGACAATGACTGAAAACAATAAAGAAACAAATGAGCAACTGGGAGTGTTTGTTTCCACGGCTAAGTTGCTGAAACAGACACTCGACAAAAGATACACAAGCTTTCTTAACAACCCGAAAGCCGGAATAGTGCCCACCGGTTTTATGGAGATTGATGAACTCATCAAAGGGTTTAAAGACGGGGAATTGACTACCATAGCGGTGAGACCGGGGATTGGCAAGACGGCTTTTCTGCTTTCGTTAATCAACAACATTGCCGTAACACATGGTCGTACGGTGGGTGTTTTTTCAGCCGAACGCTCGGCGAGAAAGCTTTTTTCACGTTTGATAGAAAGCTCCACGGGACTTTCATTAAACAAAATAAACGGCCGCAGATTGACAGATGTGCAGAAAAACATAATTATGCCGGTTGTGAAAAATGTTTCCGGCGCAAATATCTACATCGACGATGCAACAAATCCGACCGCAGAAAGCATTATAGAAAAAGCCAAACAAATGGCCGAGGGCGGCGTGGAAATTATTTTTATCGATTACTTGGAATTGTTGACCTCCGGTTTTAAAACGAAAGACAAGGTATGCAACAAAGACCCCTTCTGCCCTATTGTTCACAAAATCAGTGAGATGACGAAAGAAATAGGTATTCCGGTAGTGCTTTTTTCACAACTTTCGAAACCTATCGTTTATAACAACAGATTCAAATACACTCCGGATTATGTTAATGAGATTTCGGATGTGCTGATGTTTCTCAACAGACCCGACTTTTATCACATTAACGATATCGACGACAAGGAAAAAGGCATTGCGGAAGTGACGGTGGCAAAATACGGCGACATAACCGAATTTAAAGTTGCCAAACTGAAATTTGTCGAAAGTCTGGATAAATACATTGACATATAGAATATTAACGGACTTATACCGTTACTGCTTCCAAGTATTCATTGCTTGACTTTATTGATAATCCTTTTCCGCCAAAGGGAGGATTTCGTTATTTTTAACACCTTATTATAATCATATATGCCGGTTTACAGAGAAGAAGACATACTCGGCCAAGCGGTGATGAATACGGCAATGAAAATGCTTGCCGCAGCACGCACCGCTCCCAAAGGTAAAGGCCAAAACACTCTGGAAATGTTTATTGCCCAAGGCGAAACCTTAGAATTATTGGCAAAAAAAATGACAGAGTTGGACAAAAGATTCGGAGCCTCGTTTTTCAGCAGAGACGCTTCCAATCTATCGAACTCAAAAGCGGCGGTGTTAATAGGAACAAGGATAAAACCGTTGGGACTCAACGAGATGTGTCAACTTTGCGGCTTTAAAAACTGCACCGAAAAAGAAAAACACCCCGACACTCCCTGTGTTTTCAATACCGGCGATTTGAATCTGGCCGTGGGCTCTGCGGTTGCCGTGGCTGCAGCCGATTTTATCGACAACAGAATTATGTTTTCGCTGGGAAAAGCAGCTGTGGAGCTCGGTCTTTTCAAACAGGATATTAAAATAGCATTCGGCATTCCGCTTGCCGCAAAATCAAAAAATCCCTTTTTCGACAGAAAATAACAAAATTTATTTATTATGAGATACCTCTTGATTTTTTTAATACTCAACACTGCTTCGGGTTTGTTTGCACAAGACGATTATTACAACGAATCAGCAATAAAATATGATGATTATGTTTATTCGGAAAATATTAAAAGTGTTGAGTTGCACCTGAAAAACGTGAAATTCTCGTTGCCCATGATGAGACTGGGCTCCGACGAGAAGTTGCGGCTCTCGTTTGACGATTTGGACTTGGGCAACGAGACCTATTATTATACATTTATTCTTTGCAACAAAGACTGGACGCCCGCCGATTTGATGCCGATGGAATATATCGAAGGATTGACGGAAGACTACTTCAACTCGACATACGGCTCGTTTAATACCACAATACGCTACACTCATTACGAAACTATTTTGCCTTCGGAATCCATAAAACTCACTAAAGCAGGTAATTATCTATTAAAAATATATCATCAAGACGACCCCGAGCACCCCATAATCACACGTCGAGTATATGTTTACGACCCCAAGGTAATTGTGGAAGCCAAAGTGACGGCGGCAAAAGAAGCTCCCGACCGCGACTACAAACAGGAGCTTTCGGTAAAGATTAACACCAATCAGTATCCGATGCCCGACATTTACAGCGACTTGACGGTGAAAATACAACAAAACGGCAGAAAGGATAATATGAAAACTCTTGGAAACCCAAAGATAGTTACGGCGAATTACATTTGGTTTAACACCATTGGCGACATTGTTTTTGAAGGCGGCAACGAGTTTAGAAAGCTGGATATCAGAAGTTTCAAGACTCCCTCGGCACATGTATCCAAAATACGTTACGACTCGTCGGGATATCAAATTTATTTATTACCCGACCATTTTCGCACATACAAAAAATACTTACAATACCAAGACATCGACGGCGAATTTGCCATTATCAACTGGGACGACCCTCATTTGAGTGCCAAAATAGAATCGGACTACGCTTTTGTGCACTTTACCTTGCCGGTTTCCGAACCCATTGATTCGGGTGAAATATTCTTAATCGGGGCTTTTACCAATTGGAGAATGGACAGATTTTCGCGCCTGCAATACAACGCCGACGAAAGAGCTTATGCCACCACTCTGATTTTAAAACAAGGTTATTACGATTACAATTATATTTTTCTGCAAAACGGCAAAACCAAAGGTGATATGGGATTTGTGGAAGGCGACCATCGCGAAACGGAAAACGTCTATTACATTTTTGTTTACTACCGCGACCAAGGAGAGCTCTACGACCACCTTTTGGCAATAGAGCGATTTTCGTCGGAACCGTAGAATACCGAATTACTGCGTAATAATTTTTTCATTCACCCCAGCTGTCTCTGTCTAAGCTGCGGTAGTTGATAGCTTCCGAAAGGTGCTCAATCTCAATCTTCTCGCTTCCTGCAAGGTCGGCAATGGTGCGCGATACTTTAAGAATCCTGTCATAAGCTCTTGCGGATAAGCCCAAACGTTCCATTGCATTTTTCAGAAGGTTTCTGCCTTCGTCATCTATAACACAGTGTTTATTAAGCAGTTTGGTGCTCATCTGAGCATTATTGTATATGTTTTTCTCGTCGGCAAAACGCTCTTCCTGAATCTTACGGGCCGCCATAACCCTTTTGCGCACCTCGCTGCTGCTTTCCGACTTCCTTGTTTCGGCAAGCTCTCTGAAGGGGACGGGCGTCACTTCAATGTGGATGTCGATTCTATCGAGCAAGGGACCCGAAATTTTATTCAGATATTTGCGCACCACGCCGGGAGCGCAAACACAGGCCTTTTCGGGATGATTGTAATAGCCGCAAGGACAAGGATTCATGGCTGCTATGAGCATAAAACTAGCGGGGTATTCAACGGTGAACTTAGCCCGTGAAATGGTGATTTTTCTGTTTTCAATGGGCTGTCTCATTACCTCCAAAACCGTCCGTTTGAACTCGGGCAACTCGTCGAGGAAAAGGACGCCGTTGTGTGCCAAAGAAATCTCGCCGGGCTGCGGATAAGTGCCGCCACCAACGAGGGCAACATCGCTGATGGTGTGGTGCGGCGCACGGAAAGGCCTAACAGAAATCAGTGAGTCGTTGGCACTCATCAAGCCGCTAACGGAATGTATCTTGGTGGTCTCCAGCGCTTCATAAAGATTCAGCGGGGGCAATATGGAAGGCAGGCGCTTTGCCAGCATAGTTTTTCCCGCCCCTGGAGGGCCTATCATTATGACATTATGACCGCCGGCAGCGGCTATTTCCAAAGCTCTTTTGATATTCTCCTGCCCTTTGACGTCTTCAAAATCAAACTCATAGTCCTCAAGGCGCGAGAAAAACTCCTCTCGCGTGTTAATCTTATAAGATTTAAGCCCCTCCCCTTTTTCAAAAAAGTCGATGACCTCCGAGAGACTTTTGGCTCCGTAAACCTCAAGATTGTTAACAATGGCTGCTTCGTTGGCATTCTCTTCAGGCACTATCAGTCCCCGAAAACCTTGCGCTCTGGCTTCAATGGCGATGGGCAAGGTGCCCTTTATGGGCATAAGACTTCCGTCGAGAGAAAGCTCGCCCATTATCATAAAATCACCGATTTCTGGCGCCCGTATTTGCTCCGAAGCCACCAAAATACCCATGGCCAAAGGCAAATCGTAAGCCGAGCCTTCCTTACGAATGTCGGCAGGAGCCATATTGATTGTTATCTTTTTACCCGGCCATTTAAAACCTATGTTGTCTAAGGCTGCCTCTATACGTTGGCGACTTTCTTTCACGGCACTGTCGGGCAGACCCACAAGATTGTAGAGAATGCCTGTACTGATATTCACCTCAATGGTGATTTTAATGGCATCAATGCCGTAAAGTGTTGCCCCATAGGTTTTTACCAACATAGCTTCAGTTTAAAAATCAAGATTCAATTGTGTGCGTATTTTCTCGACGGCAGGATTTTTTTCCTTCATCTTAATGTATTTTTCCATGGGCTCATCCTTGGAGACCACTTCCTCTTCGACGATTTCGGCTTCCACCTTTATGGTTTTTTCTCCTAAATTTTTTCTGAGATATTCCTGAAGCCCGAATTTCAACTCACTGTCGTCGAGGGCTTTACTTGTCAATTTTAACTTTACGATATTTTTGTCTTCAATAGATATTTTATCCTCCACAAGGGCCGCCGAGAAAGCTATTTGCTCCCCTTTGATGCGCTTTGCATATTCCAAAACCGCATTTTTCAGCGCTTCTTTATCCACAACATTTGTTACCTCTCCCACTTCTTTATTCAGCTCGGCTTTATAATCGGTTTCCTCTTTTTCGGCGTCGGAGCTGTTATCGAGGTCGGCCTTTATGGAAAAACC
>CAZPGC010000031.1:20436-23181 GCA_964585875.1 uncultured Prolixibacteraceae bacterium
TCTTGTCTTTTGCGGCAGGCTCTACTGCTTTGACCGCGGAATCGGAAATATTTCCGTTGAGCCCGCAAAGTTTCATCAGATTCAGCTCCATATAGAGCCTTTTGTTCGACACGTTTTTGTAATTCAAATCAGCTGTTGAGGCGATATCGAGGGCTTTTATTAAAAAGTTAAGAGAGCAAAAAGAGGATTGCTCCAAAAGACGCGCTTGAGTAACTTTAGCCACTTCGAGTAATTTAACCGTCTGTTTGTCTTTGACAACGAGCAGGTTACGAAAATGCTCCGCCAAACCGGCTATGAAATGATGCCCTTCAAAACCCTTGGAAACGACCTCGTCGTAAAGCAAAAGGCTGTTTGTGATATCACCTCTGAGCAGATAATCCGTCAGTTGGAAGAAATATTCGGTATCAAGAACGTTAAGGTTTTCAAGGGCCGCCTCGTAAGTGATTTTTTTACCGCCGAAACTCACCATACGGTCGAAAATGGAAAGGGCATCGCGCAGGGCGCCGTCGGCTTTTTTGGCAATGATATGCAAGGCGTCCTCATCGGATTCAATTCCTTCTTTATCAGCCACATAACGAAGATGTTGCGCAATATCGGCAACGGTAATCCTATTGAAATCATAGATTTGGCAGCGCGATAAAATTGTAGGAATTATCTTGTGTTTTTCCGTTGTGGCCAGAATGAATTTGGCATAATCCGGGGGCTCTTCAAGGGTTTTCAGAAAGGCGTTAAAGGCCGCCTGCGAAAGCATATGAACCTCGTCGATAATATAAACCTTATATTTTCCGACCTGCGGAGGAATTCGCACCTGCTCCACCAAACGCCGTATGTCTTCGACGGAGTTGTTCGAAGCTGCATCGAGCTCGTGCACATTGAAAGAGGATGACGAGTTAAAAGAAACGCAGCTGTCACATTCGTTGCAAGGTTCGAGGTCTTCGCTCAGATTTGTGCAGTTTATGGTTTTGGCAAAAATACGCGCACAAGTGGTCTTACCCACGCCACGCGGGCCTGTAAAGAGAAAGGCCTGTGCCACATGATTATTCCTTATTGCATTTTTCAGAGTGTTGGTGATGGAAGCTTGCCCCACCACCTCGTTAAACGTTGACGGCCTGTATTTTCTGGCCGACACCACAAAATTATCCATAGAAAATTTATCGCTTTATTTAAAGTCCCAAAGTTAAAGAAAATGCTTTTTAATTTTGGGATAAATTTCACGGGCTTCCGGGATGAATTTCAACAGGATATACAAATCGCACATCGGGCATTATTAAAAAAACATTGATGTTTCGGCATCGCGCTCTTTAACGGTAAACTTAAAGCGGATATAACGGCTGTCATCGGCTTTCCTTTCGTCTATAAACTGCTCGCCGTAAGGGAGATAGGCAAGGTGTTGGTTTGCGTTGCCTGTGGCGGTGGTTATCCAAGAGGAGCTGCCGAGGTGGTCGGCGTGGTAGAAGTATTGGTCTTGCTCTTTGTTGTCTTGTTGCATTAGGTCGAAAACATTGTCGAAAGAAGGTGTTATTTCGGTTTCTATGTTTTGGGTGCAGGTGGTTTGGTCGAGGTTGTGGCACAGGTCATCGGCGAGCGTAGGGATGTCGCCCTCGATTGGGGTGAGGGTTTGTGGTGTTGCCGGAGGTTGTTTTTGTTGGTTCATTGGTTGTTATTTGCTTCGAAGATAGAATTGTATATTAATATTTTAAATACCCCATTTTTTAAATATTTTAATAATTTTTGTAAATTCTTTTTCTTGAATTCGATTCAATTATTTCTATTTCAACATTATCAACTTTTTTTAATAGTTTAATTAGATTTTCAAATAATAATGGATCTTTTATATAAAAACCAATATTTAGTTTTTCGCCGTTTTTTTTATAAATTATAATCTCATTATTCATCCCCCCATTTATTAAAAAAGGGTTAAAAATATTACTATCATTTCTTCCTTTGTATCCGCCATATTCTATAATAATTTTACGTAAAGTATAAAATGACAATATTTCATGTTTTCCTTTATAGTTATCTATTTGAACGCTGTCTTTATTAAAACTAATTTCTCCGGATAAATTATCTTTAAACTTTATAAAGGGAAAAATAAAAATAACAATTATCGGAATTATTAATAACAACGAGTTGTAACCAATGCCGTAAAAAAATATTGAGATAAAAAATCCAAATACACTAATTAATAACAAATAGGCTATTAATTTAACCATAAATGGTCTTTCAGTTGTGTATGTATAAAGTTTCAACATTTCTATTTACCTTTAAGTGTTTTTGTTGTTTCTAAGAGCGCATTCCCTACTTTAATAATATTTTTGTTCGTGTTTAATAATTCTATTCCTGTTTTACTCAATGGAATTAAAGAACCTTCTAATTTAGTTGCCTGAATCACAATGCCGTCAGCTCCAAGCGTTGCCATATCAATAACTGAGAAAACAACGTCGGCGTTATCTGTTTTTTCATTATATATATTTCTCCCTTTCGTTAAAGTTTTTAGGGCATTAGGAACTGACACTAAAGGATTAATATTGGCAACAGCTTGTGCACACCTATGAGGCACGCTGCCCTCTCCTGTATTTATTGAACCTATTCCTGTCGGATCTGATAATATATAGTTTCTCAATTTATATTCAAACTGCCTTATTCTATCCTCAAATGAATATTTAATCACAGCTTCTTTTGATTTTTTGTTATTAGCATTTCCGGATTTTTCAATATTTACTTTAGGAAAACCGTAGCTGTCAT
>CAZPGC010000032.1:0-9577 GCA_964585875.1 uncultured Prolixibacteraceae bacterium
AGTGGAAAGCGAAGGCATGAAGCAGCTTGCCGGAGAAATTTTCAACAAATTGACAAGAGTTATCGAATCATTATAAAGAGATGTTATGTTAAACAAAATAATAAAGTTTTTCCTTGAAAACAAGCTGGTTACCATATTGTTACTCACGGTATTTATTGCTTGGGGAGTGGTAACCTCGCCTTTCGGTTGGGATACGGGCTTTCTGCCTTCCGACCCTGTGCCGGTGGATGCCATCCCCGACATAGGCGAAAATCAGCAGATTGTTTACACCCAATGGCCCGGCAGGTCGCCGCAAGATATCGAAGACCAAATTTCATATCCTTTGACCACGGCACTTCTTGGAATTCCGGGTGTTAAAACCATACGCTCCAACTCCATTTTCGGCGCCTCGTCCATTTACATCATCTTCGACGAAGATGTGGAATTTTATTGGAGCCGCAGCCGAATCCTTGAGAAATTAAGTTCGCTGCCCGCAGGCACCCTGCCCGACGGCGTAAAGCCCGCCTTGGGTCCCGACGCCACAGCCTTGGGGCAAGTTTATTGGTACACGCTCGAAGGGCGCGACAAAGACGGCAATCCCGCCGGTGGTTGGGACCCGCAAGAGTTGCGGTCCATCCAAGATTTCTATGTGCGTTATGCCCTTTCCCTTGCCAAAGGCGTATCGGAAGTGGCCTCAGTGGGCGGCTTTGTGAAAGAATATCAGATAGATATAGACCCCAACGCCATGAAGGCCAACGGTGTGAACGTGGCACAGATTATCAACGCGGTGAAAAAAAGCAACCTCGACATCGGTGCACGCACCATTGAATACAACCGTGCCGAATACCTCATCAGGGCTTTGGGTTATATCAAAAATCTTGATGACCTTGAGAAATCCGTTGTGGCAGTGCACAATAACGTGCCCGTCAGACTACGCGATGTGGCTAAAATAAATTACGGTCCCGCCTCGCGGCGCGGCGGACTCGACAAAGGCGGCGCAGAAGCCGTGGGTGGCGTGGTAGTGGCACGTTACGGTGCTAACCCCTTGAAGGTCATTAACAACGTAAAAGAAAAAATAGCGGAGATTTCCAAAGGACTCCCTTCAAAAACCTTGAGCGACGGCACTGTGTCCAAAGTAAGCATTGTGCCTTTCTACGACCGCTCGGGACTCATTCACGAGACCCTCGGAACCCTCGAAGAGGCACTCTCGCTGGAGATACTCATCAGCATTATCGTGGTTTTGATTTTGGTTTTCAACCTCAGGGCCTCTTTCCTGATTTCGTCGCTATTGCCCATTGGCGTGCTGATGACCTTTATCGTGATGCGCAAATTCGGCGTTGATGCCAACATTGTGGCCCTGTCGGGTATCGCCATAGCCATAGGCGTTATGGTGGATGTGGGCATTGTCTTCACAGAAAACATCATAAGGCACACTTCCATGCCTAAGAACTTGGGTGTCAAAGGAAAAGAGCTTATGAATGTAATCTATGAGGCCACCGTGGAAGTGGCGCCGGCAGTGCTTACAGCCATTGCCACCACCGTCATCAGCTTTATGCCCGTTTTCTTTATGCAAGCCGCCGAAGGCAAATTATTCCGCCCGCTCGCCTTTACCAAAACCTTTGTGATGCTCGCCGCGTTGGTTGTGGGTTTGGTAATTATCCCCGCATTGGCACATATCATTTTCTCCATAAAAGTGGACAGCAAGCGCATAAGAAGATACTCGAATGTGGTGTTGGCTTTGGCAGGCATAGCACTGATGATTTTCGGCAATATTTTTATCGGAATTATTGTTATCGCCTTGGCAGCCAACAATTTCTTTGCCGACAAATGGCCCGAGGACAAAAGAAAGTTCGTCAACTACATAAACATAGCCTTGGTGTTGCTGGTTGTGGTGCGGTATCTCGCTTTACAATGGATGCCTCTCGGCGCACAACACAGTGATTTTCTGAATATTACCTTCGTCGCTTTGGTTATTGCTATCATTTTGGCAATCTTAATTTCCATCGTGATTTTATACCCGAAAATCCTCAATTGGGCTCTTAACAACAAGCTGAAATTCCTCAGTTTCCCCTTGCTGGTAGTGCTTTTCGGCATTATGGTATGGCAAGGCTTCGGCAAGATGTTTTCGTTTATGCCCGAGGCAGTGCAAAAAACGGAGATTTGGAAATCGGCGGAAAAAACTTTCCCCGGAATCGGCAAGGAGTTTATGCCTGCTCTAGACGAGGGCTCTTTCCTGCTGATGCCCACCACCATGCCCCATTCGGGTGTGGAAGAAAACCTGAAGGTTATAAGTCTGCTCGACAAAAGCGTCAACAGTATCCCCGAAGTGGAAAGTGTTGTGGGAAAATGGGGACGTGTAAACTCGGCACTGGACCCTGCGCCCATTTCGATGTATGAAAACGTGATAAACTACAAGCCCGAATACATCCTCGATGAAAAGGGATATCGTATGAGGTTTAAAGTGAACGGCGACGGAGCATATGTGCTGAAAGACGGCTCTGTTTACAATCCCGATGAGGGTTTCAGAGTAATTGAAAAAAGCATGCTAATCCCCGATGAAGATGGCGAATATTTCCGTCAATGGAGAAAAAACATCAAGAAGCCCGATGATATCTGGCGTGAGATTGTGAGCAAATCCACTATTCCCGGGCTTACTTCTGCACCCAAACTACAACCCATCCAAACACGGCTGGTGATGCTGCAAACGGGAATGCGCGCACCCATGGGCATCAAAGTATTCGGCCCCGACCTCGAAACCATTGAGAAAACGGGAATGCAATTGGAAAACCTGCTGAAGAACGTTGAAGGGGTAAACAAAATGTCGGTCTTTGCCGACAGGGTTGTCGGAAAGCCCTATCTCGAGTTGGAAATCAATCGCGATGCCATTGCCCGCTACGGACTGACTATCAAGGATATGCAGACATATCTATCCTCGGCAATCGGCGGCGTGCAACTCACTGCCACGGTAGAAGGACGCGAGCGTTATCCGGTCAGGGTGCGCTATGCACGCGAGTTTCGCGACAATCCCGAAGACCTGAAAAAATTGCTCATTCCAACGCCAACCGGCGTGCAGGTGCCTCTTGGCGAACTTGTTAAGGTAAAATACACGAGAGGGCCTCAGCTTATCAAAAGCGAAGATGCTTTCCTTGTGGGGTATGTAATCTTCGACAAAGAGCCCGGCTACGCCGAGGTGGATGTGGTAGATAATGCCATGAGCTATCTCGACAAGAAAATATCCGACGGTAGTTTTAAATTGCCGGCAGGCGTAAATTACAAATTCACGGGAAATTACGAAAACCAAATCAGAGCTACAAAACGTCTTTTGGTTGTCATACCCATAGCCTTGTTGGTTATTTTTCTGGTTCTATATTTCCAGTTTCGCTCGGCAGTGGGTGCCACTCTTATTTTCTCGTCCATCCTTGTTGCCTTCTCGGGAGGCTTCATAATGCTGTGGCTTTACGGCCAACCGTGGTTTATGAATTTCTCCCTCGGCGACATTCACATGCGAGACTTGTTTCAAATAGGCACGGTCAATCTGTCTGTGGCCGTTTGGGTGGGCTTCATCGCCCTGTTTGGCATTGCCACCGACGACGGCGTTCTTATTTCCACCTACATAAAACAACTCTTGGAAGAACGACCGCCGGAATCGGCGGCTCAGGTGCGCGCATCGGTAATGGAAGCAGGCAAAAAGCGTGTGCGCCCCGCAATGATGACCATGGCAACCACACTAATAGCACTGCTGCCGGTGCTTACCTCAACGGGTAAAGGCTCCGACATAATGGTGCCTATGGCGCTGCCTATTTTCGGCGGAATGACCATCGCCATTCTCACGATTTTCGTGGTGCCGGTACTTTATTCCATGTGGCAAGAAGGCTTGGTAAAAAGAAAAATTAAAAGACTGAAGGAGGACAACTATGAAGTATAAGGTTTTAATATTCAGCATATTGATAAGCATATCCGGCATCCTGAAAGCACAGGAAGCGCTAAACGGATATTTACAAACCGCTGCGCGAAACAACCCCGGAATAAAGGCCAAATTCAACGAATATATGGCCGCTCTAAAGAAAGTGCCGCAAGTGGGCACACTTCCCGACCCCCAACTCGTATTCGGATATTTTATCATGCCCGTGGAAACCCGCAACGGCCCGCAGCAGTTTAAAATATCGCTGACGCAGGTATTCCCTTGGTTCGGAACTCTCGGCAGCAGAAAAAATGTTGCCGCACAGGCCGCAAAAGTGAAATATGAAGCCTTTGAAGAAGCCCGTTCCAAATTGTTTTTCGATGTGAAAGCGGCATATTACAGCCTTTATTTTATCGATAAAAACATTGGCATTACACAAGACAACATAAAGTTGCTCAGCACTTTAAAAAGCATAGCTTTGATAAAGGTAGAGGCGGGAAAAGCTTCAGGTGCCGACGAACTCAGAATAGAAATGGAGCTTGCGGACCTTCAGAACCGCTTGGAGTTTTTGCAAGACAAACTGCATGCGGGCAGCGTAAAGTTTAACAATTTGCTCGACACCGTTCCCGATATGGCGGTGAAATTGCCCGACACACTGTGGAGCAACGAGCCCGGCATGACTTCCGAAGCCATCTTCGACAGCATCAAAGTTGCAAATCATAACATCAAAAGCCTTGAGCGACTAAAACAAACTTTTGCCGAAGCCGAAAGCTTGGCTCGCAAACAAGGCTCGCCAAATATCATAGCCGGAATAGACTATACCTCAATAGCTTACACAGGCTTAACCCCCGAAAGCGGACGTGATGCCCTTATGGTTAAAGTGGGAATAAGTCTTCCTGTTTACCGTAAAAAATATTCGGCATTGATAGACGAAGCAGCTATAATGCAGCAAGCTGTGGAGAATAAAAAAGTCGATAAGGTAAATGCCTTGCAAACTTTATTTGAAAAGGTGTGGGCTGAATACCGCGATGCCCAACGCAGAGAAAAGTTGTATAAATCTCAAGCCGTTTTGGCCAAAAAAGCCCTTTCCATTTTGGAAACGGAATATTCGACGCAAAGCAGCAACTTTGAAGAGGTGCTGCGTATGGAACGCAAATGGCTCTCATATTCGCTTGAGTATCAGAAGGCTCTTGCCGACAAGCAAGCTGCCGTAGCATTTATGAATTATTTAATGGGATTGTAAAAAATTATTAACGATGAAAAAGATAAAAACAAAACAGATAATACTTATTGCAGCAGCGCTGATAATAGGATTCACCGTCGCCAAACTCACAGGCGGCAACGAAAAAGCAAGTGCCGAGACACACGAACATCAGGTGTCAGGCGATAAAAAAGGAACAATATGGACCTGCTCCATGCACCCGCAAATAAGAATGGACAAGCCCGGCAAATGCCCCATCTGCGGTATGACTTTGATACCCTTGGAAACAGCATCGTCGGAGGCTCAGGTGGACCCCAACGCCGTGCAGATGACAGAATCGGCAATGAAACTTGCCGAAGTACAGACTTATATCGTAAAGAAAGGCGCTCCCGATAAATCGCTTTATCTCTTGGGGAAAGTAGCTCTCGACGAAAGAAACATTGCCGAATTGACGGCACGTTTCGGTGGTCGCATCGAAAAGTTGTACGTTAATTTCACCGGTCAAAATGTGGAAAAAGGAGAAAAGCTGGCGTCCGTTTATTCGCCGGAAATGCTAACGGCAGAGCGCGAGTTGATAGAGGCGGTAAAATACAAAGAGAGTAACCCTTCTTTTTACTACGCTACACGCAGCAAACTGAAATTGTGGGACTTAACGGACGCCCAAATTGATGCCATTGAGAAAAAAGGGCAACCCACGGAATATTTCGACATACTTTCGCCCATAAAAGGCACGGTTATGCGTCGCGATGTGGCCGTGGGAGATTATATCAAGGAGGGGCAAGCTCTTTTTGAGGTTGTTGACCTGAGCAAGGTATGGGTGATGTTTGACGCTTACGAAAGCGATTTACCTTGGATAAAAGAAGGCGACAAAATAAATTTCACCGTTCAGTCGCTCCCCGGGGAACAATTTTCGGGAAAAGTGAAATTTATCGACCCCTTTATAAATCCCGACACACGCGTTGCCAAGGTGAGAGTCGAGATATCAAATCCCGGCAACAAACTCAAACCCGAGATGTTTGCCAACGGAATATTGGAATCGCGCGTTGCCGAAAATACCGATGCCGTTTTAATTCCCGAAACCGCTGTTCTTTGGACCGGAAAACGCTCTGTGGTTTATGTAAAAACACCGGGAGTCGAGGTACCTTCTTTTGTGTACCGTGAGGTGGTTTTGGGACCCAAAAGCGGCAAATTCTATGTTGTGGCCGAAGGCTTGAAAGAAGGAGAGGAAATAGCCATGAACGGCGTCTTCAAAATTGACGCAGCCGCCCAGTTGGCAGGAAAACCTTCGATGATGAATCCTTCGGGAGGCAAAATCTCCACCGGTCATAATCACGGTGGGAAAACCATGACCGACGAGGAAATGAAAGCCATGAACGACAAGGATAATGACGAGGGCAGTGAAAAAATGCCCGACATGGAAAAGCAAGAAAACACAAAAGCCGAAAAAGCCCAAGAGCCCGAAAGCGAAATGAAATGCGCTGCGGGTAAATGCGGCAACGGCAAATAGATATAAGAGTGTTCCGGAGGATTTTATGCCTTCGGAACAGCCCTCTGTTTTTTTAATTAATTTAAATTCAATAAATTATGAACAAAGAAGTAACATTAATAGTGGAAAATATCAAATGCCACGGCTGTGCAAATACCATCAGCACCGGAATAGGCAAATTTGAAGAAGTAGAAGAGGTGAAAGTAAACGTAGAAGCCTCAACCGTCGAGCTTACCATTAACGGCGACGAAGACATTTTACTGAAAATCAAAGAAAAATTGGCACGTATGGGCTATCCCGAAGCCGGCAACAACAGTGGAATTGCCAAGGCAAAATCATACGTCAGTTGTGCCATCGGAAGAATAAATTCAAATTAACAATCTTTAAATCAACAAATTATGAAAAGAAAAATTTTACAAGCAACAATAGTATCGATTCTGATATTTTTATCAATACCACAGGCAAAAACACAGAATGCATTACTTATTCCCGACACGCTTTCGGGGACAAATCTCACGTTAAATCTGCAATACGGAACATACCAGTTTTACAGCGGGACAAACACATCCACCATGGGTGTCAACGGAAACATTCTCGGCCCTACCCTACTGCTCAATAAGGGGCAGCAGGTAAATATCACGGTTAACAACAACCTAAGCGACACCACCACCATACATTGGCACGGCATGCATGTGTCGGCAGCCAACGACGGCGGCCCGCATACGATAATTTTGCCCGGAGGCTCATGGCATCCTGCTTTTAAAGTAAGAGACAGGGCAGCCACCTATTGGTATCATCCGCATCTGCACCGCAAGACTAACGAACACGTTAGCAAGGGAATAGCAGGCCTTGTGATAGTTCGCGACAGCGACGAGGCAGCCTTGACCCTACCACGCACCTACGGCCTTGACGACATACCCGTGGTGATACAAACCAAGACCTTTACCGCCTCCAAACAAATAGTGGTGCCGTCCAATGCCGACTCGGTGATTATGGCCAACGCAACGATAAACGCCTATGTGAATGTGCCTGCGCAAATGGTTCGTTTCAGACTGTTAAACGGTTCTTCGCAACGTGTTTTCAACTTGGGACTCAGCGGCAACAAGAGTTTTTATATGATAGCCTCCGACGGCGGCCTTTTGCCGGCACCGTTGACGCTGACACGCCTGCAACTTGCTCCCGGCGAACGTGCCGAAATAGTAATTGACCTGACAGGCATGCAAAATCAATCGCTTTATCTGAAAAGCTATGCTTCGGAGTTGCCCAACGGCATTTACGGCGCCACAAACCCGGGCCTTATGTCGGGAATGGTTTTAAACGGCTATAATCCCAACCCTCTAAACGGCGCCGACTTCAATATTCTGCAGCTTAACGTAGGCGCCCAAACATCAAATCCCGTTACTTCGCTGCCGTCTTCTTTGGTGGCTGCCACACCCATTGCTCCTTCGAGTGCCAATATCACCAGAAACCTGACTTTCAGTCCGGCGGTTATGGGTCCTAACCAACTGAACGGCAAATTTTTGATAAACGGTACCTCATTCAACATGAACGTTATCAACTACTCAATTCCTTTGAACAACGTGGAAATTTGGTCGCTGAAAAACAACTCGGCCATAGCTCATCCCTTCCACATCCACGATGTGCAATTTTACATCCTCGACCGTAACGGTATAGCCCCTCCCGCACAAGAGCAGGGAAGAAAAGACGTGGTTTTGGTTAAACCGCAAGAAACGGTGCGATTCATTACGGTTTTCGAAGATTTTGCAAACGACACGGTGCCTTATATGTATCATTGTCATATGCTAAAACACGAAGACGACGGGATGATGGGGCAGTTTAATGTGGTAAACACCGTAGGAATTAAAGATGCTGCAAAAAAACCTTCCGCTTCCGTTTATCCCAATCCGTCAAAGGGAAGCATAAAAATCAAAGCAAATAATTCCGTTTCCCTTCTTTTGGTAGAAATTTACGGAATCGACGGCAGATTGTTAGTTTCCAAAGAAATTAAAAACAAGGACAACACAATAGAAATCAACGGCTTACCAAAAGGAGTGTTGCTTTTAAAACTCCTTACCGACAAAGGCATCGAAACACGCAAGCTTATTGTGGACTAAGCCTAAAGCAAAAAAAAGCTCGACATTGCCGACGGCGATGTCGAGCTTTTTTTACCCTAAATCGCCCATAAAACCGTAAAGAAAGTTCACTATTTTTACCGTTGTTAAAATCAGATTATGAAGAAAATCTTAATTTTAGTAACGGTATTTTTGTTTTTTGCAAAAACATCTTATTGTTTTTCAAGCATTTACAAAACAGAAAAAGACACTGCTCTTGTATATGTTTTCGACATAGACGAAGAAATAGCTCCTCCTTTGACCCGACGAATGGCCAAGGCTTTTGAAGAGGCAAGAGAAAAACAAGCTTCGCTCATCATGCTGCATATGAACACCTATGGCGGGATGGTGGTAGATGCCGACACCATCAGAACGCGGATTCTGAATTCCCCCATCCCTGTGGCAGTGTTTATCGACAATAACGCCGCTTCCGCCGGTGCCCTTATTTCCATTGCATGCAAAAAGATTTATATGCGCAAGAGTGCCACCATAGGTGCCGCCACGGTTGTAAATCAAACGGCACAAGCCATGCCCGACAAATATCAGTCGTATATGCGTGCCACCATGCGCTCCACCGCCGAGGCCACGGGGCGTAACCCGCGAATTGCCGAGGCCATGGTCGATCAAGACATATATATAAAAGGTATAAGCGACTCGGGTAAAGTGCTCACCTTCACCGCCTCGGAAGCCTACCGCAACGGCTTTTGCGATTCCATTGTAGAAAGCTTGGACGAGGCCATAAAAGCCTATGGAATAAACGATTACAAAATAGAAAGCATGGAAACGAGTTCGGTGGATTCTTTTCTCGATTTCTTGCTGAATCCCATGATTCACGGATTTCTGATAATGATAATAGTGGGAGGCATTTATTTCGAGTTGCAATCCCCGGGAGTGGGTTT
>CAZPGC010000032.1:9677-22992 GCA_964585875.1 uncultured Prolixibacteraceae bacterium
TTGGCAAAAACTCTGTTCGGCTCGCCCCGTTTCAAACTGGCGCTGCAAACATCAGAGTCGAGCGAAGAGGGTTTCATCGCCACCGGTTTCGATATGGATTCATTGGTTGGCAAAGAAGGCAAAGCCGTAACAATTTTGCGTCCGGCGGGCAAGGTCGAGATTGATGACGACATATATGACGCCGTGGCAAGAGAGGCCTTCATAGAAAAAGACTCGAGGATTCGAGTGGTGAAAACCGTTAATACTCAGCTTGTTGTGGAAGTTATTTCACAAATGACGAAAGAGAATTAAGTCCGGCTGTTTTTTTTATATTTTTACGCTCTGATTAACAGAAGTTAAAATTCAAACAAATGTCAACCATGAAAAAATATCTTCTTTACATCGTTTTAACCTTGGCAATGGCCGCTTCTTTTAATGAAAGTGCAAAAGCTCAATTCTACCTTGGAGGAAAAATAGGTGGCACCTCTTCCAGCCTTACGGGAATAGGTCTGAAAAGCTTTCAACCCACCCCGAAAATGTATCTCAACGGAGGACTGCTCGCCAATTTGGCTTTAGGTAAAAGGTTTGCGTTGGAATTGGAGTTCAACTATTCCGGAAAAGGTTCGGCCATACAATATTACGGTGAATATCAAACATGGCGCGGCCAAATAAAAATGGAACAAAAGCTACATTATTTTGCCATTCCCCTGATGCTGCAATTTAAGTTCGGCGACCGTCACAATTATTTTCATCTTGATGCGGGCGTTGTTTCCAACACTCTGATTGGCAGCAAGTTTAACGGCACAATTACCGTTGAACAACAAAACGGCGACATAGAGGAATACCCCATGGATTTGGAATTCAACCCTTTGAAAAGCGACTTCGGTTACGCCTTCGGTTTCGGAATGATGGCAAGCGGATTCATTTTTGATTTCAGATATGAAATCGGCACAAAAACCGTTTATCAAACAGAGCCCGATTCCCCCGAAGTTTACAACAGAGCCTTTATGATAACGGTAGGCTATATGATTGATTTACTTTAGTTTATCTCTCATACGTATTTTATCGATACGAAATAATCTCACTATAATTTTTTTCCTATTGAACCTTTTTGTTAAAAAATTGTCATTATTTTTGTTGTCTGTAAAAATTTTACAAATTTTACAAATATGAAAAGATTTATATACCTGTCAATTCTCGCGCTCCTCGCTTTTTCCACAACAAGCAATCCGGTGCCTAACAGCAAATTAATCGAAGCCTTTGGTAAAGAAAAAGTGGAATTTATTATCAAAAACAACCCTCAACTTATTTATTACTACAATTTTTATCTCGACAATGTGTGGTATTTAAGCCCTTTGCCACAGGATAAAGAAAAAGCACAAAACATTGAGGGACAGGTGGTTTTACCTCTAACATCAAGTGGTAAGGTCGATAAATCCAAAGTTAATGTTCTGAAATTGAAGATAAAAAGGTATTACGACAAGCCTTCTTATTACAAAATTAAAAATACATCTCGGCTGTTGGTTTTTCTTTCCGAAGAAAAATTTAATGAAAAATACAATGACTACAGGCGTAAATTAGGACTTCTAAAAAATTGATTATGTATAAGATAGCAGCTTTTCTTTTATTGATATTTTCGGTTTCGGCGTCCTTTGGCCAAACCTATATAATTTCACAAGTAAACGGTCAAACCATATCCACCTGTTCGGGAAACTTCTACGACAGCGGCGGCTCGGCAGGCGCTTATGTGGCTAACGAAAGCTACACGGTAACCTTCAGTCCGGGGACCGCCGGCGGCTTTGTCCAAATAAATTTCACGCAATGGAATTTGGGCGTAGGCGACCAAATGCAGATTTTCGACGGTCCTTCAACTTCTTCACCGAGTTTCGGGACATTCAACTCCTCGTTGTCGCCCGTGGGCATGGTCATCGGAGCCTCCATACTCAACAGCTCCGGAGCCATCACAATCAGCTGGACTTCAATATCTTCGGCACCGGGTTGGGCTGCATCTTTGAGCTGCGGCTTACCTTGCCAAACTTTTGAGGCCGACTTGGCATCGTCAATTCCGGCTTTCCACGTTGACAGCGGCATTTATTACATTGACGTTTGTTTGCACGACACCATTTGGCTCACCGCCAAAGGAAACTATCCTTACAACGATTCCACCTATCATCAATCGGATACCACCTGCACCTATCAATGGAAATTCAGCAACGGCACCACAGACACAAACCAAACGGTGATGTTTGTTGCCGATACCGTGAAAGGCTATAATGTTTACCTAACAATGTGGGATACAAACGGTTGCATGAGTTCCATTATGCCCAAAATCAGAATCAGAGTATCCACAAAGCCGAGTTTCGACGGAACAAGACCGCTGAGCACCGACATCTGCCAATACGACACGGCCACACTACACGGGCAGATGAAAGCCAAGAAGTGGAAGGCATCGGCTGCGCTAAACCATGCAGGCACTACCTACCTGCCCGACGGCAGCGGCGCTTCCTACACTTCCACTCTGGTATTCAACCAGTTCGCTCAAGGACAAAGCATCACCTCAGCGGCTAATATCCTCGGAATATGCGCCACCATGGAGCACTCATATCTCGGCGATTTGAACATAACAATAACCTGTCCCAACGGACAATCCACAACGCTGAAATCATATCCCGGAGGAACTTCCACCTTTCTCGGCGAGCCCATAGATAACAACGCACAGCCCATTCCCGGCGTAGGTTACGAATATTGTTGGCGTCCCAACGGAACAACCACAATGCTGAATGCGGCAGGCTCTTATTCGCACACTTTTACAGATGCTCTCGGCACTGTGTACAATAACCACAGCTACTTGCCGCCATCCACCTCCTACCCTGCCAACGCCACGGCGCAAGGACCATATCCCATAGTGAATTATTTGCCTCAAACATCGTTTAACAACCTGATAGGCTGTCCTTTGAACGGAGCCTGGACAATTACCGTAACCGACAATCTTGCCATCGATAACGGCTATATTTTCAGTTGGGGAATAGAATTTGCGCAAAACGTTTTGCCCGTTTCATGGAGCTATACCCCCGCCTTTGCCACTTCTTCGTGGAATCCAAACAGCTGGGTGATAGGCGGCAGCGGCAACGATGTGCTCATTCAGCCTGCCGACACGGGAGCCTTGACATATAATTTCACCGTTGTTGACAGCTTCGGATGCAGCTACGACACCTCAGTGGTGATAAACGTGCTCAAAGTGCCGGAAGTGGATTTGGGCTCCGACACCACCATCTGCGGCTCTGTCATACTCAGCCTCGATGCGGGAAATAACGCCCCGGGAAGCACCTATCTGTGGAGCAGCGGAAACAACACTCAGCATCAGTTGGTAAATTCAACGGGTCTGTATAGCGTTACCGTAACATCCAACAACGGCAACATACAGTGCAGCGCCTCCGACTCGGTTCAGGTAACGCAATATCCGATGGCCAACCTTGACTTGGGTCCCGACACTTGTGTTTCGGGGACATCCATGACCCTAGACGCAGGCAACGCCGGCTCTACCCCGCCTTTCCAATATTTGTGGAGCGACAACAGCACAAACCAAACGCTAAATGTCACTCAATCCGGCATTTACGGCGTGACTGTGGGAGCCGATTTAAACTCGCCCTGCTTGGTAAGCGACTCGGTCAGGGTGATTCTTATGCCGCTTAACTACCTCGGTGAGGATGCCGAAATCTGTGATTTTGAAAGTTATATCTTCGAAATTAACGAAACTTCGCAGGACGTCGTTTACACCTACAACTGGATTCTGGACGGAAGTCCCGTTGGAGGCAATAACAATCAGTTGATATTAAGCGATTTGTCGGTTGGAAAGCATAATCTGATTTTGAAAATTGCAGGCGGTTGCAGCGACAATGTGGTCCTTACCGTCAACAATTGTAAAATCGAAATCCCAAATATCATAACGCCCAACGGCGACGGTTTCAACGATAATTTCAAAATCAAAGGTCTGGAAAATTTTGAAAACACGAAAGTGATAATTTATAACCGCTGGGGCAAAAAGGTCTTTGAATCAAACAATTACCAAAACGGAGACTGGGGCGGAGATGTAAGCGACGGAGTATATTTTTACATTCTGGAATTGTCGAAAGGAGAACACCGCAAATATCAAGGCACTATCACCGTGATAAAGAATTAACTCAACTTTGGCAAATCTCTGTTTTTGCCGTTAAAGCAATTATAATTGCTCAACAACTCACCACTATTTAGTGGCTCTTATGAACAAGCACATTTATCTGATACTCTGAATTTTAAAACCCTTTTACCGAAGGCTTTGAAATTTGTGTGCATTAAACGAATAAAAGTTTGTTCATCAGTAAACCTTCGAGGCTTTATTTACGTAGAAACATCGGCAACTTTTTATATCTTTACGGTCTGAAAGTATTGACACGAAATCATCAAACACATACGCAATATGAAACAACTCTACATTACCCTCTCGCTTATTTTCTTCGGACTCACCGTTTTTGCTCAGTCGAACACGAGCAGCGGCGACCCTTCGGATACTGCAAACTATCCATATTGGATAGAAATGATGCAGAATCAAAATATCAATTTTCATCAAACACAAAGGGCATTCAACCTGTATTTTGCCCATCACGATAAGGGAAAAGGCTCCGGTTGGAAGCAGTTTAAACGCTGGGAAGCCTTTTGGGAAACGCGAGTAAACCTCGCCGGGGAATTTCCCGCGCCCACACAAAACATCGATGCTTACCACCAGTTTTTCGGTGCCACAAGCGGCCCGGTAATGTCGTCGGGTGGCAGCTGGACGAATTTGGGCCCCATACAATTGCCCAACAACGGCACAGGACAACCCAACGGCTTGGGAAGAGTAAATTGCATAGCCTTTCATCCTACAAATCAGAATATTATATACGTAGGAGCACCTTCGGGAGGTCTGTGGAAATCCACCAACGGCGGCAGCACTTGGACGCCTTTGACCGACGGGCTGCCCTCCTTGGGCATTTCATCCATTTTGATAGACAGCCTCAATCCGAATATTATTTACATCGGCACCGGCGACCGCGACGCAGGCGACGCCCCCGGACTTGGCGTTTACAAAAGCACCAACGGCGGCACTTCGTGGTCGGCTGCTAACAGCGGAATGGGCAACCGCACCGTAGGCATGATGGTGATGCACCCGACAAACCACAACATTATCCTTGCAGCCACAAGTCACGGAATTTATAAAACCACAAACGGCGGCAGCTCATGGTCTCAAGTATCGACTTCCTCCTCTCATTTTAAAGATATAAAATTCAAACCCGGTGACCCGACGGTTGTTTACGCTGTGAGAAGTAACGCTTTTTACCGCTCGACCAACACGGGCGACAACTGGATACAGGTAACTTCCGGACTGCCAACGTCGGCGAGGTTTGTGATAGGAGTAACGCCGGCAAACGCCAACTATGTTTACTTGGTTGCAGGCGCTTCAAACGGTTATGTGGGCACCTATCTGTCAACAAACAGCGGCTCTTCTTTTACCCAAAAAAGCAGCTCTCCCAACATATTGGGATACAGCTCCACAGGCAACGACAACAAAAGCCAGTATTGGTACGACCTCTGCGTTGCCGTTGACCCAAGCAATGCCAATACGCTTTATGTGGGGGGGATAAATATCTGGAAATCAACAAACGGAGGCACAAGCTGGAGCATCAACGCTCATTGGGTAGGCACCGGGGCCCCTGCCATTCATGCCGACCAACACTGGTTGGGATTTTCTCCCCTTTCGGGTAAATTGTATGTTGGCAACGACGGCGGAATCTATTACACAAGCAACGGAGGCAGCTCGTGGCAAAACATAAGCAGCGGCTTGGCCATTTCGCAAATTTACGATATGGGGCAAAGTGCAAGCTCAAAAAATCTTTTGATAAACGGCTATCAGGATAACGGCACGGCCATATACCGCAGCGGCAACTGGTCAACGGAAATCGGCGGCGACGGAATGAATTGCATAATAGACCCCGTTGACACAAATTATATGTACGGAGCCTTATATTACGGTAACATTCGCCGCTCCACCAACAGCGGCAGCTGGTTTTCCAAAATAGCCGACGACGGCACAAACGGCATTAACGAAAGTGGCGCCTGGGTAACGCCGTACACCCTTAAATACAATAACCCCAACACCATGTTCATCGGCTATAAAAACGTATGGAGAAGCACCAATGTGAAAGCTTCGGGAGCCTCCAATGTTTCATGGACAAAGATATCGACCTTCGGAAACAGCACCAGTTTAAAACAAATTGAAAGTTGCAAAGCCGACGCAAACATTCTTTATGTAAGTCGCGGCTCCGATTTATTCAGGTCTGACAATGCCGCCTCTTCCTCTCCCACTTGGACAACGCTGTCGGCACCGGGCTATGTTTCCGATATAGAAACTCACCCTACAAATCCCAATATCGTTTACGTTACGGCAGGCACAAACATCTATAAATCAACGAATAAAGGCGCCTCTTGGACATCCATAAAAGGAAATCTGCCAAACACAAACATGAACACTTTGGTTTATGATACCACCTCAAACGAAGGCATATACGTGGGCACCGACATAGGTGTTTTCTATAAAAATGCCTCAATGCCGCAATGGGTAGCCTTTTCAACGGGATTGCCTGCCGCCGCCGAGGTTACCGACCTTGAGATTTATTACGGCAGCAATGCCGCTCAGTCGAAGCTGCGCGCCGCCACTTTCGGTCGCGGACAGTGGTCTTCCGACTTATATTCACCGCCGAATGCCCCGCCGTCAGCCGATTTCTCGGCAACATCCACAACGCCCTGTCAAGGCTCGGCAACCACATTCAACGACCTTTCTACCAACACCCCTACCTCTTGGTCGTGGTCGTTCAGCCCCAACACCGTCACTTTTGTATCAAACACTTCGGCAAGCTCACAAAACCCTGTGGTTCAGTTTAATGCAGCCGGTTCATACACCGTGCAACTCATTGCTTCGAACCAATACGGAAGCGATACCGTGGTTAAAACGAATTACATTACCGTGGGCACGCCTTACACCGCCCCCGTTACGGAAAATTTCGAGCAATTTACCACGGGGAATCCAGGCACCTTTATACACGGATGGACCTTCTCCAATACCGGCGCCTTCAACTGGAGGGTGAATTCAGGCAACACTCCCACCGTGGCTTCGGGCCCTAATTTCGACCATACAACAGGCTCATCGACAGGAAAATATCTTTACACCGAAGCATCGTCACCGGCAGTTCAAGGAGAAGTTGCTAATCTGATAAGTCCTTGTGTGGCAATACCTTCAGGCACAAGCTACAATCTCACATTCTGGTATCACATGTACGGCAATAACATAACCGGTTTGCATGTTGACATACTTCATAACGGCACTTGGACCAATGATGTTTACACCATAAACGGACAACAGCAGACCTCCAATTCCTCAGCTTGGCTGCAGGCGTCTGTTTCAATGTCTTCGTACGCCGGCAGTACCATAAAAATAAGGTTCAGAGTTATACGCGGAACATCATACAACGGCGACGTAGCCATCGACGATGTGGCCATAGGTTCGGGTGGAGCGGCACCCGTGGCCGACTTCACGGCCTCCGCTCAATCGGCAATTGTAGGTCAAACAATCACTTTTGCCGACCTTTCCACCAACTCACCCAACTCATGGGCATGGAGTTTTTCCCCGTCCACGGTAAGTTTCGTTGCCAACACCTCGGCTTCTTCACAAAATCCCCACGTGATTTTCAACTCCCCGGGACAATACAGCGTAACACTCATAGCTTCAAACAGTTCAGGCAGCGACACACTTACAAAAACAAACTATATCACCGTTACGGCGGGCGCGTCATTACCCTTCTCCGAGAATTTCGAGACATTCACGGTGGGCACACCGGGCTCTCTGGCCAACGGCTGGACATCAACAAGTTCAGGTGGTTTCAACTGGACGGTTAATTCCGGAGGCACACCGTCAAATTATACGGGTCCCATCGTTGACCATACTTTGGGAACGGCAGCCGGAAAATATTTATATACCGAAGCCAGTGTCAGCGTAAACAACCAAACGGCGGAATTGATTTCTCCGGCAATAAATCTTATAAGCGTGTCGAATGCCGAGTTGCAATTCTGGTATCATATGTACGGTGCCGCAATTTCGGCTTTGCGAGTGGACGTGGAGTATAACGGCTCTTGGATAAATAATGTTCATGTTATCAACGGTCAGCAGCAGACTTCAAATTCGGCGCCATGGCAACAGGCCACGGTGAATTTGCAACAATACACGGGCAGCGTTGTTAAAATCAGATTCAGGGTGATACACAGCGTTACAAGCAACTATTATCAAGCCGACGTGGCTGTTGATGATGTTGTAGTTCAGCAAGTTACACCACCCGCCAACGACGACCCGTGCGGCGCAACCCTGCTGACGGTAAGCACCACTTGCAGTTACACTACCTCATCAAACATAAATGCAACCAACACCTCCGGAGTTCCCAACCCACCCTGCGGCGGCTATGCCGGAAAAGATGTATGGTTTAAAGCCGTGGCTCCCGCCTCCGGTTATCTCACCATCGATTGCGACCCTGTACCGGGAAGTTTCAACGACGGCGCCATGGCGGCCTACAAAGGCAGTTGCGGAAACCTGACATATCTCGCCTGCAACGACGACTACCAAGGCAACGGCACCATGCCGCATCTTGCATTGTCGGGTCTCACCGGCGGCGACACCATCTTCGTAAGATTTTGGAAATACAGCGGCAACGGCACGGGGCAGTTTAAAATCTGCATGTTCGAGCCTCCCTATCTGACAATTTCTCCGCTAACGCAAAATGTAAGTTATGTAGGAGGAAATACCACCTATCAGGTATCGAGCAATCAGAGCTGGACGGCCACCGACAACGCAAGCTGGGTAACCATAAGTCCCGCAAGCGGCATCGGAAACGGCACAATTACAGCCACTTACTCAGGAAATGCAGGCTCTCCGCGCACGGCAACCATCACGGTTTCGTCAACAGGCTTGTCGAATGCTTATGCCACCCTGCAACAGTCATCACCGGTGATGGCAAGTTTCACGCAAAGTACAACATATTTCTGTAAAAACAGCTCTGCTACTTTTACAAACACTTCCACAAACAACACCTCAAATCAGTGGTACATTGACGGCAGTGCCGTTTCAACATCCACAAACTTGACACACACTTTTACCACTATTGGCTCACACGTTGTAAAACTTGTTGTTTCAAACGGCAGCAATTCCGACAGCACTCAGTCCGTAGTCTTTGTTTCGGAGCCTCCTACGGCAAATGCGGGAAGCGACATAACCGTATGCGAAGGCGGTAGTGTTTCCCTTAACGCCAACGTGAGCCTTGGAATAAACCAATGCACAACAAACTGCAATATGCCTACAACCTGTGCCTCACATTCAAACAACGACAGTCAGGAATATATCACGAAAGTTGAGCTAAACGGCTCCGTTAACATTTCAGCCAACCAAGGACCGGGATATCAGGATTTCACCTCGAATCTATTCACGATAGTGATGAAAGACTCCGTTTACTACCTCCACGTTACGGGACACACCGGAGGCAACTGGGTGGAATATTGCGATGCTTTTATCGACTGGAACAGAAACGGTCTTTTCGACGAACCGGCAATTTCCATGGGTTCGGCGCAGTTTAACGGCGACCACGTATTCACAGGTCTCGTTTCGGCACCCTCAAACATGGTTTTGGGTAAAACAAAAATGAGGGTAATAATGAGGTATGGAACGGCTATTTCTTCAGGATGCCTAAACGGATACGGTTACGGCGAAACTGAGGATTACATGATTGAGATAGTGGATATCGACACCGTAAACTACTCATGGTCAGGACCTAACAACTACACGGCTACTGGAATAAATCCCCTTATTTCCAATATTCCTTTGGCAAATAACGGCACTTACACTCTGACGGTTAGCGATGATTTCGGATGTTCGGATACCGACACAAAAACCATAACGGTAAATGCCAAGCCCAACGCAACGTTTGCTTCCATTGCCGACATGTGTATCGATGCTCAACCGCTTACACTCACACAGGGCAGTCCCTCGGGCGGCACATACTCGGGCACGGGAGTGAGCAACGGCGTATTTAATCCGGCCACTGCTGGAGCAGGCACACATACCTTATATTATAGTGTGACAAACAGCAACGGATGCAGCGATACGGCAAATACAAATGTTACCGTCCACGCTTTGCCTACGGTTACTTTGGCCACATTCAACCCTGCATGTATAAACGGCGGCAGCATGCAACTCACCGGAGGCAGTCCTTCGGGCGGCACCTATTCGGGCACCGGAGTAAGCAACGGATTTTTCAACCCAGCAACAGCGGGTCTCGGTACCAAAACCATCACCTATTCTTATACCGATGCCAACGGATGCAGCAACACGGCTCAGAATACAATCACCGTTAACGCGGCACCTACCGTAACATTATCGAGTTACAGCCCGCTGTGTTCCAACTCCCAACCCTTGACACTAAGCGGTGGCAGCCCCGCCGGCGGCAGCTACTCCGGCACGGGAGTTTCCAACGGTCAGTTTAACCCTTCCACAGCAGGAACAGGCTCACATACAATAACTTATGTCTATACCAACAGCAACGCATGCTCCGATACCGCCACATCCACAATTACGGTTAATGCGGCGCCGATTGTAACATTCTCGGCACTGTCACCGGTATGTGCCAATGCACCGTCCTTTACGCTCAGTGGCGGCAGTCCGGCAGGAGGAAGCTATTCGGGACAGGGAGTGCTCAACGGGTCTTTTACACCCATGGTTGGAGCAGGCTCTTACCCGATTACCTATACCTATACAAACTCCAACAACTGTAGCGACACGGCTGTTTCAATTCAAACGGTAAATCCCTTGCCGACAGTTAACTTCAGCGGTCTGCCTACGAATATGTGTGCCAACGCTCCTTCCGTAACTTTGACAGGCTCGCCCATAGGAGGCTCTTTCAGCGGCAGCGGAATGACAGGCAGCACTTTCAGCCCCTCTACCGCGGGAGCAGGAACACATAGTATAACATACTCATATACAGATAATAACAACTGTTCAAACAGCACAAGCCACAGCGTTACCGTTCACGCTCTACCTGTGGTGAATGCCGGCTCCGATGCCTCGGTAAGCTACGGCGCCACGGCCACACTCAGCGGTACGATAAGCGGACAAGGCAGCTACTCGCATAACTGGTCACCTGCATCCATGGTAAGCTCGCCAACGTCGTTGACAACACAAACTGTGGCTCTGACCTCCTCGCAAATTTTCACACTGACAGCCTCCGAGACAAACTCCGGCTGCTCCGACAGCGATATGGTCACAATTACCGTTACCGGCGGGCCTTTGACGCTAAACGTTTCAAGTTCGGCATCAACAATTTGTGCCGGCGATTCGGTTCAGCTGACAGCTCTTGCGGGAGGCGGCTCCGGAACCTACAGCTACTCGTGGACCTTTAACGGCACGGTATTTTCTACCACGGGAAATCCCGTTATAACACCAACAAATACAGGTTATTACAAAGTAACTGTCAGCGACGCCAACAACAACTTGGCGGATTCGGTATTCATCACCGTTAACCCGCTTCCCACGGTTACTTTCAGCGGTCTGCCAGGAGCCTGTGAAGGTGACAGCCTCGTTGTTCTTTACGGAGGACAGCCTGCCGGAGGCACATACTCAGGCGTAGGAGTGATAAACGGGCTGTTCTTCCCTCCTGTTGCGGGAGTGGGCAATCACCAGATAACCTATACGTTCACAAATAGTAACGGATGTGCTAACAGCGCCGTTCAAGTGCTTACCGTTCATCCGAAACCAAATGTTACCTTTGCAACTTTATCACCGGTGTGCAGCACCACTCCGGTATTTACCTTGAGCGGCGGCAGCCCTGCGGGAGGCAGCTATTACGGCTCCGGCGTTAGCAACAACAGCTTCAATGCGGCAGCAGCCGGTTTGGGAACGCACAGCATTAAATATGTATATACCGACGCCAACTCCTGTACCGACAGTGCCACTTCAAACATCACGGTTAATTCGGCTCCCGTTGCCAATGCAGGCAGCGACCAAACCGTCAACAGTGGAGCCACAGCCTCTCTGAGCGGCTCGGCATCGGGTGGCAGCGGCAGCTATTCCTACTCGTGGAGTCCTGCCTCAATGGTGGTAAATGCAGGTATGCAAAATACTTCAACGGTGGCACTAAGCACCACCACGGAATTTCAGCTGAATGTGTTTGATACACAGACATCTTGCAGCGACAGCGATAAAGTTTTGATTACTGTTTCGGGCGGGGCGCTTACTTCCACGGTCAACGCTTCGGCCCAAGCTATTTGTGTGGGCGACAGCGTACAACTGACAGTGCTGGCCTCGGGTGGCAGCGGCAACTATACTTATTCATGGACGTCGTCGCCGGCTGGATTTGCTTCATCGCTTTATAACCCTGTTTTCTACCCAACTGCCACTACAACTTTCTATGTTACGGTAAGTGACGGCACGGGACAAACGAGCGGAAATATTACCGTGAACGTAAGCCCACAACCCGCTGTAAATCTGGGCAATGACACTACGGTTTGTAACAATGCAAGCCTGACTTTGGATGCGGGTGCGGGCTTTAGCTCCTACCTATGGTCAACGGGCAGCTCGTCACAAAGCATCAGCGTTAACACGGCCTCGCTCACAAGCGGACCTCATCTCTATTCGGTGATGGTTTCAAACGGCATCTGTTACGGCTCCGACAGCATCGTCATAACCAAAGACAACCTGCCCTATGTGAATCTCGGACCCGACGACACCATTTGCAAGTTGTCTAATAAGGTATTGGATGCGGGTTTCGGATATTCTCATTACCAATGGAGCACGGGTGACACAACACAGATTATCATCCTCAACGGCTCTACTCTCGGCGTGGGAACACACAGCATAAGCGTCAGCGTAACTTCGGCTTACGGATGCAGCAATAGCGACGAGATTAAGATTACCGTTGACAACTGTCAGTCAATCAGGGAAATCGACGGCGGCTACTCCGTCAAGATTTATCCTAATCCTTCCAAAGGTCGCTTTAATATCAAGTTGGAAAACAAAGTTAACGACAAAATAATGCTCGATGTAATCAACTTGCAAGGCGCCTTTGTCAAAAGGCAAAAGATAGAGTTCTCCGCACCGCAAACAACGGTTACCATAGACCTTTCAACTTTGCCCAAAGGAGTTTATTTGATGAGACTTAGCAGTGGAAAGATGCTGAGAATAGAAAGGATAGTTATTCAATAACGGAAAGGAGAAACAAATAAAAAAAGCGGC
>CAZPGC010000033.1:0-22932 GCA_964585875.1 uncultured Prolixibacteraceae bacterium
ATTTTCGGAGGCGAAATTTATTGATTGCCGTCTCTTGTAAAACTCTGCAAAAACCGGATATAATTTTATTTTCTGTCCTATATTTCAAACAAATTTTGTGTTTTTGCTTATGTTAAAATACAAAATTATGAAAACAAAGACATAAATTACATCTCACTCCGTCATTTCCTCCGGTTTCAATTCGGGTTCCACTTTTTTCGAATCGTATTTTACTTCTATCCCTTTGTTGTATTCAACCGTGAGAAAGAGTTTGCCGTTCTCGTCGAAATATTTCCATTCGCCGTCGCGCAATCCCATTGAATAATATCCGCTTTTCTTTATTTTGCCGTTTTCGTAATACCAAACGTGTTTGCCGTCGGGCACATCGTCGATAAATTTTCCTTCGAAATACAAATTGCCGTTGGGATAATACGATTTCCATACGCCCTCGCGCATATCTTCGAGATATTCGCCTTCGTCGCGATAGCCGTTTACATTCTCTGTCCAAAGGCCTTCCTTGCTGCCGTCAACATATTCGCCTTGAACCATAACAGTAGAATCGGGAGCATATTCGGTCATCATGCCCTGTGAAATTCCTTCGAAAAAAGACTCTTTGCGTCGCACGGTTTTGTTCGGATAATACCAAGTCCAATTGCCTTTGGCTCTGCCTTTTGAATCGTAGCTGCCTATTTGTTCCAAATTTCCGTTTTCGAAATAATATTTCCAAAGTCCTACTTTTACGCTGTTTTTGTAAGTGCCTTCGGCCTGCAGCCGTCCCGACATATAAAATTCTTTCCAAGGACCTTGTTTCAAACCGTTTTCATCGATGATGCCCTTGCCTATTATTCTGCCTTTGTGCATGATGTATCCCGCAACGATTTTTCCGTCTTTGGAATATTCGCGCCGCATTCCTTCCGCCACGCCGTCTTTGTAACTTCCCATGGTTTTTATGCTGCCGTCGGGATAGTAGTCAGTTTTTATGTCGTATTCGGCAAGCTCCGGCGGATCGACAATAAGAACGCCGTTGACATATTTTTCTATTTTTTGAAGATTGCCTTCCTTGTCGTAATACTTTGCATATCCGTCAATTACACCGTTACGATAGTCTATTTCCGACTTGGCTATGTAATCTTTGCCCGGCCAAAATTCTTTCCACAATCCTATTTTTTTGCCGCTTTCATCGTAACGGTTTATAAATTCTTTTTTTGTCAAATAGCCTTTTTTGTATCTCGTGAGTCCGATGATGCGGCCGTCTTCGGCATAGGTTACGGCAACACCGTCTTCCAAACCGTTTTTATAAGGTATTGTGCGCCAAAGTTTTCCGTCGGGATAATACTCTTTTGTAAGTCCTTCCTTCACATTATTCACAAAATTCTCAACCACGGTTTTATTTTTCAAATAAGTGGTTCGCGGTCCGTTTTTTACTCCGTTTTTGTATGAAATGGAAAGAGTGAGTTTCCCTTTCGGATCATAAAATTTCCACAGAGAATCAAGTTGAAAATTTTTGCGATTTCCTTCGGTTTTTAAAATTCCGTTTTGGTAATATGTCTTCCAATAGCCGTCGGGTTTGCCGTCGCGCATGGTGCCTTCGCTGCTGATTTGTCCGTCGGGATAATAAAAAACCTGATAGCCGTTTTGCACAACACTGTCTTTTTTGTTTTGCGAAAAAACAAATAAGGAGCTGAATAACAGCACAATAATAAAATATATTTTCTTCGTTTCAACCATCACGACAGTTCTAACATTCTTTCAATGGGTTTCAAAGCTTGCTGCATTATTTCCTGCGGCAAGATTATTTCGTTGGATTCTTCTTCAAGAACTTTCAAGATTTTTTCCAAGGTAATCATCTTCATAAAGGGGCAATCGTTGCAAGCGCATGTTTCGTCGGAAGGAACAATGATATATTCCTTTTCGGGATTTTGCTTATACATCTGATGTAAAATTCCCGATTCGGTTGCCACGATAAATCTGTCTGCTTTGCTCGATGCCGTATATTTGAGCAGTGCCGAGGTAGAGCCCACAAAATCGGCAAGCTCCAAAACGGGCTCCTGACATTCGGGATGGGCTATGAGCTTGGCATCAGGATTTTCGCTTTTCAATTGCACTATCTTCTCGGTTTCCAGTTGGTTGTGAACGTCGCAGCTGCCGTCCCAGAGCACCATTTCCCTGCCTGTGATTTTGTTGATATATCCTCCGAGATTTTTATCGGGAGCAAAAATTATCTTTTCATCTTTGGGCAGAGATTCGACGATTTTCACGGCATTGCTCGAGGTGCAAACTATGTCGGTCATAGTCTTCAGCTCGGCAGTGCAATTGATGTAAGAAATGACTGTGTGACCGGGATAACGTTCTTTGAATTTTCGGAAATCGGCCGGAGGACACGAATCGGCCAGCGAACAACCCGCTTCGAGGTCGGGCAACAATACTTTGGAACCGGGATTTATGATTTTTGCCGTTTCGGCCATAAAATGAACCCCTGCGAAAACGATAATATCGGCATCGGTTTTTGCAGCTTGCTGAGCCAAAGCCAAACTGTCGCCCACAAAATCGGCAATATCTTGAATATCAGATGTTTGATAGAAATGAGCCAACAGCACCGCATTTTTCCGCCGGCGCAATTCATTTATATTTTTTATAATTTGATTTTTATCCATCGTCGTATATTTGAGCGGCAAAGATAATCAATAAAAATTCGATTTTTAAGGAGTTAATTTAGATATTAATTAAAATAAATTTTTTTAAAAATTATTTATTAAATGTATAAAGGCTGTTGATAAGTTGATAACTTTTTCCTGTTTTTCGAAACCTTGAGTTTTTACTAAAAAATCAACAAACAACTAACAAGATAAAAATATAAAATCAAGTCATTTAATGTAAATATCAACAGCTGTTAATAACTGCCGTTTTTGATAATTTTTGCTGCCGGAGGATAGAAAATAGTGTTAATTTCCTTTTGAAAAACTGTGAAAAATATGAGCTTTTAAAACTTGATTTTTTGAAAAAAATTACACTGAAAATCTTATTCTATTTTATAAACAAATTTTATCGCAAATTAACAGCCGGTATGTTAATAAATCGGAAAGGCATTAATTTCAAAGGCTTAAGATTTTAGTGAAAAGAGCTATAAAAAATTAAATATTTCAGGTAAAGAAAGTTAAGTAAGTTCAATAGTTTTTAGTTAATTTGCACTTATTAACAAAGCAAAGTGAATAAGATGTTCGACAAAAATAAAACTATCGCAATTGCCTGTGACCATGCGGCTTACGAGCTTAAAGAATTTTTGAAAAAGGAATTGAGCGCCTTGGGATATAACTTCAAAGACTTCGGAACAGCGGGACCGGAAAGCGTGGATTATCCCGATTTTATACATCCCCTGGCCAAAGCTGTAAACGACGGCGAATACGAATTGGGAATAATTGCCTGCGGGAGCGGCAACGGAGCTTCCATCACCGCCAACAAGCATAAATTTGTGCGCTCGGCGATGGCTTGGAATACCGAACTGGCTGCACTGGGACGTCAACATAACGACGCAAATGTGTTGGCACTCTCGGCCAGATTTATCGCCAAGGAATATGCTCTGGAAATAGCACTTGCCTTTCTGAATGCCGATTTCGAAGGCGGTCGTCACGAAAGACGCGTCAAGAAAATTTCGGATTTCAGTTGAAAATTTATGCTAAAAAATATTGAATATATTGATAGCGAAAAGCAATTTGAAGTTTTTTTGGATAAAGCTGCAAAAGCAAGACAAATTGCCGTTGATTTGGAATTCGACAGCAATCATCATCACTATGGTTTCAGCTTGTGTTTGATGCAAATTTTTTGTGGGGAAAAAGCATATCTTATTGACCCGCAATTTGTTGATATTTCAAAAGTATTTCCGCTTTTTGAAAATGAAAATGTCGAAAAAATTGTTTTTTCATTTGGCGAAGACTTACGCTTGTTGGCCTCGATGGGATGCAAAACAAGGAATATTTACGACATTTCCACTGCCGTAAAACTTCTTGATTATGAAAAAATTTCGCTTGCCGACGTGATAAGGGAAAACCTTGGAATGGAACTCGAAAAAGGCTCGCAAACAAGTGATTGGTGCCGGCGTCCCATTAGCGAAAAACAGCTTTTGTATGCTGCCAACGACGTATTTTATTTGCCGGAGTTGAAAAAAATAATTGACAAAAAAATAAGGGAAAATGGTATTGAAAAATGGCTTGAAGAAGAGAACAAAGCCATGGAAAATATCGATTATTCGGCAAATTTACGCAATGCGATAAAAGAAAAAGACAAGCGGAATATGACGGAATTTCAATGGTATTTTTATCAAAAATTATGGGAATTTCGTGAACAAATAGCCGAGAAAGCCGATAAGCCGCCACATAGAGTAATTGATAATAATTTACTTAAAGAATTGGCTATAAATCCTTCATTATTAAATAATTGGAAAAATAATAAAGGAATTATTTACCTTTTGAAAAACGATTTTTATGCTTCTACATTGAAAAAATTATATAAATCGGCTTTGAAGGAAGCAAAAAATTCCGGCTTGTCGATGACGGAAATGGCGATGAAATATCCTTCGAAAGAAGCAGCTGCCGAAAAGCGTGCAAAAAGGCATGAAAACGAAAAAATCAAAGAAGAGATTTTCAAACCGGTGCGTGAAGCGATAAAGCGGGATTACGGAGAAAATGCCGTAAATTTTATTTTGAGCAACAGATTGATTGACGAGCTTTTACGAGGCGAAAAACAAAATTTGAGGAATTATAAAAAAGAGTTGTTGTTAAAATACGGTGATGCTGAATATCTTGGGAAGTGGTTGTGAAAATTTGATATTTTTTTAGAGACACATCACAGAGGCTCGTAAAAAACAATGGCAAAAAGTGTAAAATGTATTAACTTTGCACAAAATCAGATGATTATGTTAATAGCCAATCCTTTATACGATAGAGCTTTTAAAATGTTGATGGAGAACGAAAAGATAGCCAAACTTATCATCTCCACCATCATAGAAACCGAAGTGATAAGTCTCGATATGCAGCCGCAAGAGGTTGTCATTCAGGATAAAAAGCGTAACTTTCCTATTTTACGCTACGATTTTAAGGCTGTGATAAAAACGGAATCGGAAAAACACAAAGTGGTTTTGATAGAAGTGCAAAAGTCGAAATATCCCGACCCTATAATGCGTTTTCGTAAATATTTGGCAAGCAACTATATGAAGTCGCAAAAAGTTGACGGAAAAGAAAAAGCTTTACCGATCATCACCATATATTTTCTCGGTTACAACCTGCCGGAATATGACACTCCTGCCATTTTGGTAAATAACACTGTGACGGATGCCCGAAGTAAAAAAGAGATACCTTATAAAAACGAGTTTGTGGAATTGTTAACACATCCAAGCTATATTTTGCAAGTTGAGCGTTTGCCCGAACGGAGAAAGACAAAAATCGAAAAACTGTTGAGTTTGTTCGATCAGGCGAAAAAAAGCACCGAAGATTATCTTTTGGAATTAAGCGACAAAGATTTGAAAGAGCTGAACGGTTTTCAGCCTTTGGCCGGTTATTTAAACGAGGTAATTCAAGACGAGCAAACCCTTCTCGAGTTGGAATTGGAAAAAGACATAGAAAAGGAATTTGAAAAGTTGGAAGAGAGTGTTGAAAAAGAAAGGAAAGCCAAGGAGGAAGCGTTGAAAGCTACTGTGAAAGAAAGAAAAGCCAAGGAGGAGGCTCAAAAATCGGCTTTAAAAGAGCGAAAAGCTAAGGAAAAAGCCTTATATAAATTAGCCAAAATGATGAAAGACCTTGGTAAAAGCAACGAGGAGATAATTAATGAAACGGGTTTAACGAGGGATGAAATAGAAAATATTTAAGCTAACGTGCCTTCCGAAATCTTTTTCATATAATTTTGATTTATGAAACAAAGTCCAAAAGAAGCATTGATAAAATTCTTGTTTTCAAAGCGTTATGAGATTTTACTTTTCATCATAGTTTTCTTTGGATATTTTCCCGTTTCGTCTTTCATTTTTCCGGTGAAATTCGGTGCAATTTATTTTCACTACCCGTGGCGCTATGAGATTGTGGAAATGATACGCTCGGGAGCCTTGCCCCTATGGTATTATTTTCATCATTCAGGTGTTCCTCTTTATGCCGACCCGCAAAGTGGAGCTTGGTATCCATTGGTTTGGTTTTTCGCACTCTTAGGCCGCTACAGCCTTTATCATTTTCAGTTGGAATACTTGATACACATTTATATAGCTGCATTCGGAATGTATTTTTTTGGTAATACATTGAAATTAAGCAAGTTCTCATCGTTGTTTGTAGCTGTTGCCTATGTCTTTTCGGGTATTTTTTCCGATAATGTGCTCACTTCCTGGACAATTTCCATGGCATGGATTCCTTTGGTTGCAGCCTTTGTAGTTTTGCTTTCCGAAAAACCGGGTTTGAAAAATATTTTAGGCTTATCGCTTTCTCTTTCAATGCTTATCCTCGGAGGATATCCCGCCTTTACCATTGTTTTGGCTTATTTGATAGCAATTTATGTTTTTATTCAATTTTTTATAAAGCTGAAAGTGCAAAAGAGAATGGCTGTAAAATTCTTGTTATCAAATATTTATGCTGCCATATTTTCCTTATTGATTACGTCTGTGCTCTTGTTTTCCGTTTTCGTTTCATTAGAATATATGGTAAGGACACAAGCCCTTGATTTGTCTTATGCCAACACGGGTTACCTCGACATTAAATCATTTATTTCTATGGTTTTACCTTTTGCTACGGTTACCACGGGGCACAATATAATTCCGGAACTCGATACTTGGTTTACCATGGCAAATTCCTATTTCGGCATCATTACTTTAATTTTACTTGTTGTCTCCCCCTTTGTTTTGAAAAAGAACAAAAGCTATTTGGTTTTCTTATTAACAGGGTTCGTTTTTTTGATTTATTCACTTGGAAATCAAGGTTTTATTTTTAAAATCTTTCATGATTATTTACCCGGATTCGCCTTATTCAGGTATATCAATTTTGTAAGGGTATTTTTCATAATTGCATTCTTGCTTGTGGCCGGCATGACCTTGGACAAATTGTTTGAAAAAAACGATTTCGGTATTTTCAAAAAAACAAGTTTTATTTTTGCCCTTTTGTTTCTTACTCTTTTCTTTTTTCTTTTACCCGGTGCCTTATCACATTTTCGCTTTCACGATTTCGAAGATTTATTGAAAAATATTTCCCTGTTTCAACGAATGGCAATTCAAAGTTTATGGCAGTTTTTACTTTTAGCATTTTTATTTATAATATTGAAATACAGCTCTTTAAATAAAAATAAAGTACTTTTAGTTTTTTTGTTGGCAGATATGATTTTTAGTTTCAATCTGAATTTTCTCTACACGGGTTACGCCATAAAAACCACGGTTAAACAAGCAAATAATTTAGTAGAAAACAACCGTCATCCTCTTGATTTGGAAAACAATATGAATCTTTGGCAAAATTCAAAAACGAAAAAATATTATCTCTTCGATTTCGGATTAAATGAATATGAAGGACGCGTTTCCACACATGGCAACGGCTCTTTTCAAACCCGTAGGTATAGAAATTTAATGCTCAAGCACCCTTATTTGGCAAAACGGATTTTATCAAAACCTTTGGCGAGCTTTTCCAATTTACCGGCACTTTTCCCTGATGACTCACTAAAAAACTATAATTCAGTGATTTATCTTGACAGAATAAGCTACGAAAAATATAAAAACAGTTGCCGTGCTTTGCAAAAAAAGGGAAGGATTATCAGCTCCGATTTCCAAAAAAACCAAATGGAATTTCAAACAGAAGGCGGCGGATTTTTCACTGTTTTGCAAAATTGGTACCCGGGTTGGAATGCTTATATCGACGGAAAAAAACAAAAAATCATAATATCCAACGGAAGCTTTATGTCAATATTTGTGGAGCCGGGAATACACAAAATCGACTTTGTTTATAAGCCGCGCGGTGTTCGCTTTGCTTTTTGGCTTTCGGCTATTAGCTTTGTTGTTGCTATTTTTGTTTACTTTGGCTTATTGATTTTTAAAAGCAAAGGAAGTTGATAATCAATAAAATACAAGAATTTATAAAAGCAAATCGTTACCAAATATTGCTTGTTTTAACGGTATTGGCCGGCTATTGGCAAATTGCTTTTTTTCAAACCACTTTTAAATTCGACGCCATTTACAATCATCTTCCGTGGCGTTTTTTGATTGTCGATAATTTGCGTCACGGCCATTTGCCGCTGTGGAATTATTATCATCATTTCGGCACTCCCATTCATGCCGACCCGCAAAGCGGTGCTTGGTATCCTTTTGTGTGGCTGCTTTCATTGTTTGGTGTTTACGATTTATATTTCTACAATTTTGAATTTATCCTGCACATAATCATCGCTGCCTTGGGAATGCAATATTTGCTTAAAACATTAAAATATAACGATTTAACAGCATATATTTTTTCTGTTGCCTACGTATTTTCCGGTTTTTTAGCTTCCAATTCCATGTTTCTTACCTGGGTAATATCGGCTGCTTGGATTCCCTTCATTATCGGAAAAACTTTTGTGCTGCTCAGGCGACCCGATGTCAAAAATTCCATTGGCTTGGCTTTACTCATTTTTATGCTTGTCAGCGGCGGTTATCCCGCTTTTACCATTGTTTTGGCTTATATTCTTTCATTTATTGTTATTTATGTTTCGATAAAGGAATTCAGGAAAGATAAAACATTGGTATTCAGAAGAATAAAATTTATAATTCTTTCCGTTTTTCTTTCCGCCATACTTTCTTCCGTGGTATTGGTTTCTGTGGCTCAAGTGGTTTCTCAAATGCCGAGGGGTGAGCCTCTCAGCCTTGCAGAGGCCGCCATTCCGCCCTTTTTGCCCAAGCATCTTTTGTCGTTGATTTTGCCATATCCAAATGTTCAATTGGAATACGATCAAACTGTGCTCTTCGACGGCACTAATATTTACATGGGCTTGCTCGTTACCCTTTTGCTTTTGTCGGCGGTTTTTTCTTTTAAATACTTATCCAAAGAATTGAAAATCACTCTCATAGCCTCGGTTTTCTTTTTGCTGCTGGCATTCGGAAAGTCTTATTTTTTCTATCCCATAGCCTTTCGTTTTCTCCCGGGTTTCGATTATTTTCGTTTCCCGACCATGTTTAGGTATTTTTCCGTTTTGGGCTTCCTTGCGGTAGCTGCCTATATTTGGGAAAAAGCCTCACCGCAATTCTCTCTGAAAACGCTTAAACTATCACTCGCGGCGGTTTTTGTTACCGTTTTGGTTTTCTTTGTTTTATCGCTTATTAAGACTAATGTTTTCCATTCCTATAAAAGCATGCCTTTTTACGATTTTGTAATTTCATTCGATTTTTGGGATAAAGCTTTTTTCCAATCCGCTTTTCAAATATTCATTTTGTCGCTACTTGTTGTTATTTTGCTGTTTTTTAGGCAAAAAACAAAAGGTGTTATCTTCCTTTTTCTCATTGATTTAATAGTTTCATTCAATGTTTATATGCCATATACCATAACGAGTTACAAATCGAATGTGGCACAATCCGATAAAATTCTTTATCAAAACATTAATGAGTTTTCTTTGGAAAACAACAAAAATATTCTTGAAAATTCAACTCACCCCGACAGTTTATATCTCTTCAGTCATTTTCTCTTTATCTATCAAAAAAAAGTTGGCGACAAAGGTAACACCTTCAAATTGAGCAACTTCCAAAAATTAAAGAAAAAGAATCCGAATAAATATTACGAAATTATCAATCACCCTCTTTTTTATTTCAAAAACGAAGAACAATATCCGGTAAAGCTTTCCGGTTTTGACTATAATTCGCTGACAATCAGCACTCAAAATCCCAAGCCTGATACTCTGGTTTTTCTGCAAAATTGGTATCCCGGGTGGAAAGCCGTAGTAAACGGACAAACGGAAAAACCTTCGCTTTATGCCGGCTCTTTTATGAAAGTCTTTGTGCCGGCGGGTAAAAACACCATTACGTTTATATTTCGCCCCGAAGCTGTTATCATTGCTTTTTGGCTTTCGGCTTTGTCTTTTGTTTCGGCATTTATCCTTATTCTTATAAATTATTTTAAATCAAAATGTTAGAAAAACTTTCCCGTATAAAAGAAAAACATTATTTGCTGATTTTGGCTTTGATTTGGATAGGCGTTCAGCTTATTATGTATTCAATTTTCGGATTCAAAACAGGCTGGGAAGGCGGTAAATATCAAGATGATGCCCGCTTGTTTCTGGAAACAGGGCACCTGAATCCCGTGCGCCTTTTCTTCTCGTCATATTCTCTTTTGATAGCTTTTTTCATAAAAACAGGCATAGGACTTAAAGGTGTTTTACTTTTCCAACTCTTATATTCTTTTTTTACCGTTTATATTTTTTTTAAACTCGTTAAAAAGTTGACAAACAATAACATAACGGCTTTTTTATCTACTCTGATTTTTATTGTTACCCCCAATATTCAAATGTGGAATTTCCACCTGTTCACCGAATCTATTTTCATAAACAGCCTCGTCATTTTCCTGTTTTTAATCCTGAATTTTAGGGGAAAAGTTTCGGAATTTGTTGTGATTTTGCTTTTGGCCGTAGTCATTTCATACCAAAGGCCTCCGGGTGTTGCAGCAATACTGCCTGCTGCTATCTTCCTGATACTTAGCGGAAAAGGAAAAAAGAAAAAATTATTGCTCGCTTTATTTCTGTTGGCGTTTTTCTTCATACATATTTATGTGATGCTCTCTAATACCACCAATTTTGATGAATTTTTCTTCGCCACAAAAAACCAATACAGCCTGATAGGAGGTTATAATGCCCTGCCGAGGCAGCAAAGCTTTGCCGCAAATCTCATTGTTTTTATTAAGGCTTTGGTTATCAAATTTTTCTACCTTTTTTCCATGTGGCGACCTTATTTTTCCATTAAACATAATCTTGTTCAACTTTCTTTCCTGCCTCTATATTTTTTTGCAATTATCGGATTCATAAGTCTTTACAAAGAAAACAAACGGATGTTTATTTACCTCTTTTTGTTGGTTGCGGGTTATTCGGCGCTCTTTGTTTTTACCTATGTCAATTATCATTGCCGCTACGTTACCACTGTTTTGCCTTTCGTAATTCTTCTTGCGGCTTGCGGGATAAAAAGAATTTTCTTTTCCCCGAAAACCCAAAAAAATAAATCATAACTTTGCTCACTGAGACAAGAAAATTTTATGACGGAATTTAAACGGAAATTTTTGCAGGATGCCGAGAAAAAGGCCTTCGACCTTGAGCATCGCAAACGCTTGAAGTTCAATATAGGGCGCTATGACGCTGCTGTTGCGAAAGGAAAAAAACAGTATGCCGACCTCGAGCTTGCCAAAGAGCGTGCCGCGCGCATTAAGCGCAATGTTGTCAACAATCTCGAAGATTATCTCGTAGAATTTGAAGCGAATTTCATTCGCAACGGCGGCAAAATTATCTGGGCCGATACGGCAGAGGAGGCCGTAAAAGAAATTCTCGCCATTCTGAAAAAGTACGATGCCAAAAAGATTGTCAAAAGCAAATCCATGGTAACCGAGGAGATAGAACTCAACAAACACCTGATTGCCAACGGTATAGAGTCTCTTGAAACCGACCTTGGAGAATACATTGTGCAGATTGACAACGACCGCCCCTATCACATCGTCACGCCGGCAATGCACAAGAGCAAGGAAGATATTGCAGAGCTTTTCCATGAAAAATTCGGCACCGACCCCAACGCCACACCCGAAGAGTTGACGCTTTTTGTGCGTAAACTGTTGCGAGAAAAATTTGTGAATGCCGATGCGGGCATCACGGGAGCCAACTTTCTTGTGGCCGACGCCGGCGGCATCGCTCTAACCGAAAACGAAGGCAACGGGGTGTTGTCAATGTCTTTGCCCAAAGTGCATATCGCCATCACGGGTTACGAGAAAATTATTCCCTCGGCAAAGGACTTGGACTTGTTTTGGTCCCTGCTTTCAACCCACGGCACAGGCCAAAAAATAACCGTTTACAACTCTTTGATAACAGGACCTCGCAAAGAGGGCGAAAGCGACGGTCCCGAAGAGATGTATCTGATTTTGCTCGACAACGGGCGCTCCAACCTTTTGGCCGCCGACCCGCAAAAAGAAGCCGCAAGCTGTATTCGCTGCGGCGCCTGTCTTAACGTTTGTCCCATTTATAAAAATATCGGCGGACACACCTACGAAACGGTGTATTCCGGCCCCATAGGCTCGGTAATAAGCCCCTTTCTTAACGGTTTCGATAAGTTTAGTCACCTCAGTTTCGCCTGCACCCTTTGCGGCAAATGCACGTGGGAATGTCCGGTGAAAATTCCGCTGCACAAACTCCTTTTATTCAACAGGCGCGATGCCGTGGAAGCAGGCTACACCGAAAAATCTTTTTCAATGGTGATGAAGGCCTACAAAAAAGTGATGAACAATCGTTGGATGATTGAAACTTTGCCTCCGGCAGTTAAAAATATAGGAGTGAAAATGGTGTTTAAAAAGGCTTGGGGGCCTCGACGTCAACTGCCCAAGTTTCAGGAATCGTTCAACAGCCGGTGGAGGAAGGAAGAAAAAGGAAAATTCTAAGGCTTCGCGCAACCTTTTTGTCGTGAAGACATTATATATTTTTAATTTGGTAAAATATTTTTAATGTTATGCCGTTTACCAATCTGTTATTAACCTAATTGACAACCGAATATATATGAAAATTGCCGCTATCACTTTTGCATTTATGACTTTGCCGCTTTTGTTTTTTGCCCAAGGCCGCCATACCGTTTCGGGATATGTTAAGGAAAAAGGCACGGGTGAACTTTTGATAGGCGTTAACATCTACATCAAAGGAACACAAACGGGCACCGTGAGCAACAGCTACGGATTTTATTCCATCACCTTACCTGACGGCGATGTTGAACTAACCTATTCCTACATTGGTTTTCAGCCTGTTGTGAAAAAATTTCGTTTAAAGAAAGACACCCTCATAACGGTTTATCTTAATACCGTCAACGAACTTAAAGGTGTGGAAATTGTTGCCGACAAGTCGGAACGTATCAGCGACGATTTGCAAATGAGCATTGTGAAAGTTCCCGTAAAACAAGTCAAAGAAATTCCTGTTTTGCTTGGCGAGCGCGATGTTTTTAAAGTGCTGCAGTTGATGCCCGGTGTTCGCTCGGGCAGCGAGGGCAATGCGGGCATTTATGTCCGCGGGGGGTCGCCCGACCAAAATCTTATTATCCTCGACGACGCTCCCGTGTATAACGCTTATCACCTTTTCGGCTTTTTCTCTGTTTTCAACGGCGATGCCATAAAGTCTGTAGAGCTGATAAAAGGTGGATTTCCGGCGCGTTACGGCGGCAGGTTGTCGTCGGTGATGGATATAAGGATGAAGGACGGCAACAACGAAAAATTCGGTGGCGAGGGCAGCATAGGCCTTATCTCCTCACGCCTGATGCTCGAAGGGCCCATCATTAAAAAGAAGGCTTCCTTCATCATTTCCGGAAGGCGCACATATGCCGATATTCTTACCATCCCCTTTCAGAAATTTGCCCTTGACGGCGAGTTTGCCGGATATTATTTCTACGATTTGAATGCCAAAGTGAATTATGAAATAAGCAACAAAGACCGCATATATCTGAGTTCTTATTTTGGCCGCGATAAATTTTATGCCGGATACGAAGAACCCGATTTTAAAGAAAATTTCAACCTTTATTGGCAAAATGTTACGGCCACTTTCCGTTGGAATCATATGTTTAACAGCAAGTTATTTGCCAACACATCAGTGATTTACAGCAAATATAAATTTGATGTCGGAGAATCTTACAAAGAAAAAAGCGGCGATAATTACAATCTCGATTATTATTCGGGAATAAGAGATGTGAGCGCCAAATATGATATGAATTTCGTTCCAAACAACAGGCACTTCATCCGTATGGGAGCGAGTTTGATAAACCATTTGTTCACTCCGAGCGCCTTTGCCGTCAAAGGCTCCTTGCTGCCCGAAGACCTGCACTCCAAAGCCAAAGAAATTAACAGCCTGGAATCGGCTGTGTATTTTGAAGACGAAATAAAACTGAACAGGGCAAAGCTCAATGCGGGCTTGCGTTACAGCAATTTTTACGTTAACAAAAAACTGTATAACAGCCTCGAACCGCGCCTTATGTTTTCGTATATGCTCACCGAGGATTTTTCGCTGAAAGCTTCCTACGCTTATATGCAGCAATACATTCATCTGCTTTCAACAACGGGCATCAGCCTGCCCATCGACTTGTGGGTGCCTTCCACCGACATTGTCAAGCCGCAACATTCGCAGCAGGTGGCACTCGGTTTGGCACACGATTTTACTAACCCTTCTTTTTCGGCTTCCATTGAAGGCTATTATAAAGATATGCGAAACATAATTTCCTATAAAGAAGGGGCGAGTTTCCTCTCCACAGGCTCTTTTGACGAGAATAAAGAGTTTGATTACGAGGAGGTTATAACTTCAGGTAGTGGAAAATCTTACGGTGTGGAGTTTTTGGTTCAGCGTAAATACGGAAAGCTCACCGGCTGGGTGGGATACACTTTGAGTTGGACAAAATATCAATTCGACGAGCTCAATTTCGGAAAGCCTTTCTGGGCTCGTCACGACCGCCGCCACGACATTTCCATTGTGGCCATCTACAAGCCTTCCAAGAAGATAACTTTCTCTGCCACTTGGGTTTACGGCTCCGGTGATGCCATAACTTTGCAAAAAGCCGAGTTTATGGGCGTCACACATAACCCCGAAAACGACAACCTTTTTCCTCTCGGTTACGGCGTTTATGATTACGGCGAGAGAAACAGCTTCAGAATGGCGCCCTACCATAGGATGGATGTGGGCGTTCAGTTTCATAAAGATTTGAAATGGGGCGGCAAACGAACCATCGAAGTTTCTTTTTACAACCTTTACAGCAGGGCAAATCCTTATTTTTACTACATAGGCACACAATACACCAACGGGGTGTCGAAATCGGTGCTCAAACAGGTTTCCCTCTTTCCCATTATCCCTAGTGTGTCCTATTATTTAAAATTTTAAGATTATGAAAGCATTAAATAAAATACTGATAATAAGTTTGTTAACATTAGTTTTTTCTTGCGAAAAAACCGTTTATGTGGAAGTGCCCGATAACGACCCTAAACTTGTTACCCAAACTTTTTTAACTACCGATGACGTTGAAAAAGAAATAAAATTGGCTTTAACTTGGTCGGTGCCGCTTTATTCCGCTTACGATTATTCTTTTAAAGACGAAAAAGACGCCGACGTTTACATTATCAAAAACGGTCAAAAACATAAATTGACTTACACGAATCCTTCTCCAATGGGCGGCACCAACGGTTACTATAAAATTCAATCGTCGAGCGTTGGAGTAAAAACCGGCGACTCCTTTTCACTCGAAATAGAAACTCGGGACAAAAAAACAAAAATCACTTCGCAAACCACTGTGCCCGACAAACCTGTTTACAGCTTGAGCTATGAAAACAAAACGGTTAACGAATATAATGAAAATACTTATTCTTTTGTGTTTAAATCATTGAATAACAATGATATAAATTATTATTTTTTTATTTGCAAGGGGTATTTCACCCGCCAACCCGGAAATATTATCGACAGTGTGAATATGTATTCTTTTTCCGAAACCAACTACTACAAAATAGCAAAGGGTAACAGCGCAATATTAAGTTTTGTTAGTTACGATGAGGTTGACTCGGTGAAAATCAAGGTTTTCCACACCGACGAAGCCTACTATTTGTATAATTCCTCGGTCTATAACTTTGAAGGCGACAATCCCTTTTCAGAGCCGAGTCCCATATATTCCAATATTGACGGAGGACTCGGAGTTTTTTGTTCATATAATACTGATTATCAAATATTAAAAGTAAAATAGTTATCTTTTATAACTATCAAATTTTTATAAAACAAAGGATTTCGGTAGGGAGTTTTGTTTCCAAAAACATAACGACACCGCTTATGAGAAAAATCCTTGAAAAAAATTTCTACCTTTGCAGCGGAAAATAAGCTTCCCGCGGTTTTTTCAAACATACCGGTAACAACTTAAATATCAGCTAATTAAATTATGTATAAAATTTTACTGTTTATATTTTGTGCTTTATTTCCTTTTTCACTTTTCTCTCAGGGACTAACACTTTCGGTGGCTCTCGACGAGGCCATGACCTATAATTTGGAGCTGAAAAAACAAGAGCAGAGGGTTTTGCAAAGCGATGCTTACAACAAATCAATGGTTGGTTGGTTTATGCCTAAAATAAGCATCAACGCCGGCTATACTTGGTTTAACGACAACATGGAAATAAACATGAAGATGATTAAGCCGGCTCTCGACGAAGTGGCAGGCTCATACGGTGCGTCCATAGCCAATGATTTGGGGTTGGCATCGGGCACACAGGAGGAAATCTACAACCAAATTATTAACGGCTTGGGCAAATTACCCGACGATAACATTGTGTTCGATTTCAATCAATTTCCCAATGCTTCGGTAAATCTGATTCAGCCTCTTTTTACGGGCGGCCGTATAGTTTCGGCGAAAAATACAGCCGATGTCGGTTCAAATATTGCTCATCTTCAGATGATTACAGTAAAAAACACGCTTAGTAAAAATATTGTTGACAAATATTTTCTCGTTGTATTGCTCGAAGAAGTTGTAAAAACAAAACGACTTGCCGTTAAAGACATCGGCAAGCACGTGCAGCATACCGCCAAAATGGTGGAAAAAGGAGCTCTGCCGAAAGTAGATATGTTGCGGGCTCAAGTAGCCCTGGCCGCGGCACAACGCGAACTCGAAGATGAGCTCTCTCGCCTCGATATCGCCCGCTCTTCCTTAAACCTGAGTATCGGATACCCTGAGGACACCATGACGCTTTTAAGCGACAGCTTGCATTTCAAAGTTTTGAATATCAACATTCAAGAGCTGCAAAACGAAGCAAAAAGCAAACTGCCGGTTTATAAACTCGAGGAGCAGAAAAAACGCATTGCCGAGCAAAATTACAATGCACAAAGAGCCAAAATGATGCCCGAGCTTTTCGCTTATGCCAACTACAGTTTTTTCAACAACTATCTGCCCGTGGTTCCCGCTCCTTTTACTGCCGGCATTCAATTGAGATACAACATTTTTAACGGTGGCAGCGACTATAAAAAAATGCAAGCCGGAAAATATATGATTAACGAAGCCCTTATAAGCGAAAAGAACACTGAAAAGAAAGTTAACTTTCTGATAGACAAGGCTTATAAGCAGGTTAAAGCATCGGAAAGCCGCTACCTGAAACTCCAATCTACGCTTGACCTTTCCGAAGAAAACTACCGCATTTCCAAAAAACGTTTTGAGCAAGGCCTCGGCCGCTCGGTAGATGTTCTCGACGCCTACACTCTTCTCGAAAGCGCACGGCTTGAGCGACTTTTGTCTTTATATGCTTATTATGTGGCTATCAACAATTTATATTATGCCTCAGGCCAAAGTGATAAAATAGCCGAAGTGTTGAAATAGTAAAAATTAAAAAATATGAATAAGAAAATTATTTTCGGTTCAATTCCCCTCGTTATTGTCATAGTGGCAATTGCGGTTCTGATTTTTCGCAAGACCAACCCCGAGCCGTACGTTATGACGGGCTTGATAGAAACGGTTCAGGTAAACGCCTCCTCTTTGTTACCCGGCAGAGTTGATTCGCTTTATGTGGAAGAAGGCGATACGGTGAAAAAGGGACAAATACTCGCCTCGCTCGACACGCGAATTCTCGACGCCAAAATGTATCAGGCCGAAGGAATGGTGAAATCCGCCGGTTCCATGGCCCAATTGGTACGCAAAGGTGCCCGCGAAGAACAAAAGAAAAATGCTGAAAACCAATACAATATCGCCAAGGTAAATTTCGAGATGGCTCGCAAAGCTTATAATCGATATAAAGCTTTGTATAACGACAGCATTATTTCGGAGCAGGAGCTCGATGTTGTTCAAACTCAATATGAAGCCGCCAAAAATCAAATGCAGATTTCGAAAAACATATACGAAATAGCACTAAAAGGAGCGCGTCCCGAAGAAATAAACGCCGCCGAAGGACAGAAGCAAACGGCGGAAGGTGTGGCAAACGAAGCCAAAGCCTTGCACGACGAAACTCTTATCACGGCCCCCGTTACAGGTGTTATATCAGAGAAAATGGCTCAAGAAGGTGAGGTCATCGGCCTTGCCTATCCCGTTTTTATTGTGATTCAACCTCAGAAAAATTACGCCTTGCTGCAGGTGCGCGAGGATATGATGAAGTATTTTAAGATAGGCTCCAAACACACCATAACCCTGCCTGCCTTGGGAGATAAGGAGTTTGAAGTGGAGGTGCATTACATTGCCCCTATGGCCGATTTTGCCACTTGGGAGCCTGCACAAATGAAAGGCGATTACAACCTCAAAAGCTTCGAAGTGCATCTTAAACCCGAAAAACCGCAAAGAGATTGGCATGCCGGCATGAGCTTTCAGTTGAAAATCAACAAGGATGAGGATTGAAAATGAAGTTCTCGCTATTTTCCGTTATCAAATATGAAATAAAGAGGCTTGTAACCTTCCCGTCGAGTCGTAATTTGCTGATATTCATTCCGCTGATAACTTTTTTCTTCCTTGGTTTTATTTATATCAACGGTGTTTTGCGCGATATTCCCATAGCCGTTATCGACCGCGACAACACGCAAATGTCGCGTCTTGTTACGCGTTATCTCGACGCAACCTCCATGATGAAAGTGGTGGCTCAGCCTGATTCGCGCACAACTCCCGAAGAAATTTTAAATAAGGAAAAAGCCTACGGGGTGGTAGTGATTCCCAAAGATTTTCAAAAAAAGATACTCACAGGCCGTTCAACTCCTTTACCTGCTTTCATAAACGCCTCAAGCATACTGCACGGAAATATGCTCTATGCCACCCTGTCGAGTGTGGCCGTTACCATTTCGTCGGGAGCTCTCCTTCAGCGTTTTAAAGAGCAAGGGAAGAGTTTTGACCAATCTATGGCTATGGTTTTGCCCATTGACGTTCATTGGAGGCCGCTTTATAACCCTTGGTACAATTATCTTTATTATTTGCTGCCGGGCCTTACCACCGTGCTTTTTTTTATGATTGTTTTTTTTGTGGCTGCGCGCAGCCTTAATTACGAATGCAAAGAAGGAGATTTTCAGACTCTGTTAAACAAAGCGGGAAACAACATTTTAACACTTGTAATTGGCAAAGCCACAGGTATTTACATAATGAGCATGACGGTTTATCTCTTGATTATGGGTATCATCTTCCCTTTTTTCGGAATACCCGTATTCGGCAACTTTTGGCATATTACCCTCTTGTTTTCCGTTACTGTTTTCGCCAACATTTTTTTGGGTATGGCCATTTCAGCCGTCGTTACCAATCAGGTAATTGCCATGGACTTATCCTTTTTTTACAACTCCCCCGCTTTTGTCTTCAGCGGTTTTACCTTTCCCGTATTCGGCATGCCGGCTTTTAACGCCTTTTATGCTCATCTGATTCCTTACACATATTTTCTCACGGGTTTCATCAAGTTGTATCAGATGAAAACACCGTTTCACTATGTTTTTCCCGAGATAAAATCTTTATTAGTTTTTATAGTCATAGGCTTTGTGTTTACTTTGGGCGGCCTTTATTTTCACGTGTACAAACTAAAATCTTGTGAAAAGTTATGAGAGCGTTTTTTAGAGAAATATGGACTTTGGTGAAGCGCGAGCTTGGTATTATCTCAGGCGACGGCAGCATTATTCTCACCATTTTCATTGCCCCTATGCTCTATATTTTTCTTCTCGGAACAATTTACTATCACAAAGATATTCAGAAAGTTAACCTCGCCATTGTTGATAGAGACCACAGCGGCTTGTCGAGGACCTACATTCGTTTTATAAATTCAACACAAAAGGTGCGGGTGAAATATATGCCCGAAACTTTCGACGAGGCTAAAGACCTTTTTTATAAAATGGACGTGTTCGGTGTCCTAATTATTCCGAAAGGTTTTGAGAAAGATTTGATGACGCTGAAGGGCAGCGGAGTGAATCTGATTTTGAACAACTCGCGTTTTTTGATGTCAAACGAGATTAACAAAGCGGTGCAAAAAGTATCGCTTATGGTGGGTGCGGGTGTGCGTTTGAAATATTTTGTGGAAACGGGAAACACTCCGCGGCAAGCCATGAATCTTGTGATGCCCGTAAAGCCCGAGGTAAGTTTTCTCAACAACATTTTCAGCAATTACGGTTATTTTCTGTTGCCAGGTCTTATTTTTCTGATAATTCAACAAACGCTGTTGATAGGCTTGGGCGAAAGCGTAAGTTTGGAGCGTGAAGAAAATCTGCTGCCCTCTTTGCTTAAAAAAGACCGTCCGGTTTTTGTGGCAATTGCAGGAAAAAACGCCTTCTATTTCGTCCTTTATCTTGCCTATTCTTTATTGGCATTCAGCACTTTATTTCCTTTTTTCTCAATTCCCGTGAAAGGCGATTTTTGGTCGCTGGCCCTGCTGATAGTCTTGTTTGTCAGCTCCATGATTTTGTTCACAAACCTTCTTTCTTCTTTTTTCAAAAAACAGATTGTTTTTATGGAAATAGTGGCCTTTACCTCCTACCCCATTTTTCTGATTACGGGTTATGCTTTTCCGCAATATGCTCTGCCCGCCCTTATTAAATACCTCTCATACGTGTTGCCTACCACTCCGTTTATGGATTCGATGATAAAAATAAGCCGGCAAAATGCCGCTTTCACTTTTGTTTTGCGCGACTACCTGATTTTAGCCTTGCAGGTGCTCGTTTTTTATGCTTTGTTGCATTGGCGTTGGAATTTTTTACAAAAAAAAACGACGAAATCCGCTTAAAATCTTTGCGAAAATCGCCGTTGTGGTTTCAGGTGTGTGTAATCGATAGTTTCCAAGAAATTTCTTAACCGAACGGCAGCACAAAACCCACATTGAAGGGATAAAGCTCGGGACCGCGATTCTTTCTGAACATTTCGGTAAGTGCGTAGTTGGCAAAGAGGTTGATGGGCCCCCAACCGATGCGGAAAGTGAGGTCGGCTTTAAAGGGTTGCAGATAGAATTCATCGTGTATTTTGGGCTTGTTTTTATCGTCGCCGTTGAAGTTGAACACCTGTTTTGAGTGAGATGCCAAGCGGACTCCGCCAACCACTCCCGCAGAGATATGGAAGCTGTTGCCGCCGTGTTTTCTGTTGGTTTGGTATTCGAGGATAAGAGGCACTACCAAATACGAAGAGGTGAGTTTGCTTTTTACATATGAGCGCCCTGCCGTTTGGTCGTAGTATCCGTAAATCTTTCCCGAATCGGGTACCAAAACCGTGTTTTTGTTGTAAAATTTATAATTATACCACTGAACACCCATTCCGGTAACTATTCCGAAATGATTGTGAATCAAGTTGATAGACTGTTGAAAAAAGTTGAGGCTAAAACTGACGGACTTGGCGTAATTTAATTCGAGGAAGGAGTATTCCGTTGGTATGTCGAGGCTGAAGCCCGGGGAGAGATATCCGTTTACGCCAAACTCCAATCCCGCCCAATTTCCTCTGAAACGCAAGTGCCTGCGAACAGGATGCTCTATTTTTCTTTTCAACACCCGCGTATTTTGTCCGTCGTCGATAACGATTAATTCGTTGTTGTTGAATTTGATACGAACTGTGTCTTCGTTTTCTTCTACCGAAAAATTGCCGTTGTTGCCCTGGGCTTCCACCCATGTTGTTTTAGGAGAGCCCGAGGAAGAGGCTCCCGAGGCGACGATGTTTTTATGAGCAGGCTCTTTTTTATATTTTATGGAGCTTGCGCCGGCAATATCGGCCGTGATTGTCGAATCGGTGTTCAATTTCACATCGCTGGCGCCGCGGGCTTTTACCTTGGCATAGATATTTGTCAAATCAAAAGCCGACAAGTCGGAAGCTCCCGACACATTGATATACAAACTGTCGGCGTTACCATTAAGAACAACATCGCTGGCGCCTTCGGATTTCACTTTAACGTTCTTATAATCAACGGATATCTTAACATCCGAAGCTCCGGAATTTACTATCTTCAGCGAGGAGCCGCGCAGAGTGCCGTCGGAATAAACATCAACGGCTCCGCTGACATGAATGGATTTGATTTCGGGCGAATAGACATAAATTTTTCCGTTTTTTTTATGCCCTTCAACGCTGATTACCGCAACGCCCTTGGAAACATTTACCCTTACTTTCTCGGGATTTATTACCCCGGTATCAACAGCTATTTTGTATTCGTCGGAGGGAATAAGGTATATGTCAACACCCGAACTCGACTTGACTCCGGTGAATTTTTCTCCGCTAAACACAACACTTTGCTGTGCGTATAAGCTTGTTGCAGAGAATATTATCGCCAAAACCACCAAAAAGAAAATATTGCTTTTCATAACTCAAAAAATTAATTTCAATAAAAAATGATTGTTAAGTGTGGTTATGACGGTTTTTGGCAGGGTTTGTTACAGGTAGTTAGCTTAGATATGTAGTTTCATTTGGAAAACCATCTTTTTTAAGCCACTATCAAAAAAAAAAGGAGCCCTTAAAGCTCCTTTTTATTGTGGGAGTTACCGGAATCAAACCGCTTACCCTCCCGACGACCTGCGGTGTCGGGATGCTCTGAACCAACCGAGCTAAACTTCTTGTTTTTGGGGGTGTTTTTTGCAAAAGTTCGGACATAAAAAAAGGAGCCCTTAAAGCTCCTTCTTTTGTGGGAGTTACTGGATTCGAACCAGTGACCCTCTGCTTGTAAGGCAGATGCTCTGAACCAACTGAGCTAAACTCCCAAAGAACATTTCCCTTAAACGGGAGTGCAAAAGTAAAATTATTTTTTACACTACAAAATTATTTTTTCAGATTTAAACAGAAAGGCCTCATCAGGCTCCGCCTTTTTTAAGTCGCCTCTTTTTGTTTTTATGACCGCCTTT
>CAZPGC010000034.1:0-1964 GCA_964585875.1 uncultured Prolixibacteraceae bacterium
GAAAAACGGGAGGCTGTTTTGCGAAATTTTTACAGGCTGCTGTTTCTTGTTGTCATTGCCAAAATAATTGAATTTGCCGGTTTGATTTTTATACAAAAAGCCGATACTGCTATTTTTTCCAATGTGTTGCGCGGTCTTTTTCTTGATTGGAGCTATGTTTCTCTTTGGACACTGCCTTTTATTTTTTTGACTGCCTTTTCGGGCAATAAAGCAGGAACGGTTTTTTCCAAACTTCATATTTTTATTGCTCTCACGGTTTTATCTATTTACTTCGTTGATATACTGTATTTTGTATATACCTCCAATCCTCTCGACCAGTCGCTTTTCATCCATGGTTTTTCCGAAGCAAAAGAGACATTTTTGAATAGTGTAAATCATCCCTTGCTGTATGCGGCCATTTTAATTCTATTTCTTGCGCTTTTGTTTTATCTTTCTTTTTTGTTGACAAAAAAAATCACAACAGAAAGAAAGCAAATATTCGTAACCTATTGTTTTGTAGCGGGTTTGTCTCTTCTTTTTCCCTTTTTAAGTCCCGATAGAAAGGACTTTTCGAGCGATATTGAATTTCAAATTACTCAAAACAAAATAAGATTTCTGATTAATTCATCCGTGAATTATTTTCGGTCGGAGAGGGGTTTTGAAAATTTCAAAATCACCGGTAGAGATTTGGCAAAGTTTAGGGAAGACCTCGGTTTTGACAAATATTGCACAATAGATTATCCCGCATTGCATCTTGCCGGCGATAAAGATGTGCTGTCGCCTTTTTTCAGGCATTCCGTAACAAAACCTAATCTGGTTTTCATCGCTTGCGAGAGCCTGTCGGCGGCCTTTACCGGCGCCAATTCCTATTTCGGCAGTTTTACTCCCTTTCTCGATTCGCTGGCCGAACACAGCCTCTATTGGCACAACTGTCTTTCGACAACTGAGCGTACCTTCGGCGTTTTGCCTGCCATTCTCGGTTCGCTACCTTTGGGGAAAAAGGGCTTCAGCTATCTTGCCGGAAATTACCCTAAGCATTTGACTTTGATGTCGTTACTAAAGAAAAACGGATATTTTGTTTCTTATTTTCACGGTGGGCCTCTCGGTTTCGACAAGCTCTACGATTTTATAAAATATCAAAAACCGGATTACATCTTCGGAGCCTCCGCCAATAAAGCCATAGCCGATGATGCCGTTAACAAAGAAGTTAGTTGGGGAATGTACGACGATAGGCTTTTTGCCGAAGCCATGAAAATAATAAACGAACAAAATACTCAAGGACGGCCGCGCTTCGATGTTTTTTTGACCTTGACGACCCATGCTCCTTTTAATATTCCGCGGAGAAAATATTGGGAAAGACTTTTCGATAAGAGACTTGAAAAACTAAATGCCGAGCAAAGGAAAAGAGCTTTGAAACAAAAATTTCGTCTTTCGGCTTTTCTTTATCTCGACAACACTTTAAGAAAATTCGTGAAGGCATACAGCCGCCGCCCCGATTTTAAAAACACTATCTTTGTTATTACCGGCGACCATCGCATGGGCACGGCGGTGAAAAATCCACTGGAGAAATACCACATACCTTTAATAATATATTCGCCGTTATTAAAGCGTAATGTCGAATTTAAGTCGGTGTCCACACACTCCGCTTTACCTTCGTCTTTTGCCGCTTATTTAAAAAACAGCTATAGCCTTGCCATACCCGATTCGGTTAGCTGGATGACGGGCGAATTGGATACTTGTCACACTTTCAGAAACATTTATTCGTTTCCCATGATGCGCAATTCACGCGTAGTTGAAGAGTATGTTTATAAGAATTATTATTTGTATAAGAGCCTGATTTACAGAATACAGCCCGATATGAAAGTCGAAAGGCTTACCAACGATAGCTTGTTGCATTTGATGAAAGAAAAGATGGAAAGGTATATGAAATTCAACTTTTATATGTGTTACAACGACAGGCTTTTCCCTTATGAAATTTTGCCCGA
>CAZPGC010000034.1:2064-8360 GCA_964585875.1 uncultured Prolixibacteraceae bacterium
ACCAACTTGGTGAATATTAGGCAGATAATAGACATAAAAAGGTATCTTCCTTCGGGAGAGGGGCTTTTAAAGATTTATCTTTGGAATAATAAAGCCGCGGGTATGACTTTCAGAAGGTTTAATATCGATATTGAGGCCGAATAAACATATCTTCTCCGAAAGAAAATTATAAAAATCAATTTTTGACTACTGTGTTTATGTTAGCTTGTTTCGGTGTTTTTCGCAGGCAACTTTCCAAATAAATACTATCTTTGAAACAGGTGATTTACCTGTTTTTTAAATTTATTGTTAAATAATGAACAAGATTAGAAAATAGGTGTTAATTTCGCAATGTAAATCAAAAGTCTAAGAGTTTGAAAAAATATGTACGATATGAAAAATTTAGTTAGATTAAACGGTCTTATCTTGATGTTTTTGTCGCTTGTATTAAGCAATAATTCCTATTGCGGATCGCCACAAGGCGGCGGCACAAGTTCAAGTGCCGGGAATTTTCCCGCTTATATCTACGTCAACAGCAATGCCTACGGAGGCAATAACGGCTCTTCGTGGCAAGATGCCTTTACCGATTTGCAGTCGGCATTGAACATTGCACAATCGGGCGATACAATTGTTGTTGCCGAGGGCTACTATTATCCCTCTAAAGACAGCTTGGGGAACAATCCTTCGAATGCGCGTTTTGCCACCTTTGCTATTCCTGCAGGCGTTAAAATCTTCGGCAGTTTCGATTTGTCGTTGATTAATTACGATGCCGATTTCTATCAAAACATGTGGAATTATCGAAATGTCTTCGATCATCCTTCCGTTTTATCGGGAGAGAGAGGCACATCCTCTGCCACCGATAATGTTTACAATGTAGTAATGCTCGGTGATTCCGTTGTTTTTAACGGATTTAAAGTTGAAAAGGGTTTCGCCGATAATTCCACTTACAATAGAGAAACCATGGGTGCCGCAATTTTGGTTTATAAAAAGAAAGGGGTGAAAATCTCGAATTGCTTTATTGGAGAGAATTACGGCACTCAAAACGGAGGTATTGCTGTTTATTATAGTTTTAATAACACCATCGTAATAAAAAGGACAATTTTTGTTGCGGATTCAACTGCTTATGGCGGAGCGGCCCTTGGTGCATGGAATAGCAAGTTAAGGGTAACAAATTGTTATTTTATAGATAATGCCGCAAATAGATTCGGGACCATTTTTAATTGGGGTGCCGGTTCCACGGGAGAATATATCAACTGTGTTTTTTATGGTAACAGGGCCTATGATGCCACCGACAACGGTGCTATTCACAGCCGCGGCGTTACCTCTACGGTAACCAACTGTATTTTTTGGGGAAATGCCGGAGGCGATATCGACGGCTCAAACGGCGGCGGAAGCACGGTAACCTACAGCGACATACAGCAATCGGGATATGCCGGCAGCAACGGCAATATTTCTGCCGACCCCAAATTTGTAGATCCCAACGGTAGTCTTGGCAATCCGGATCTTAGTTTGCAAGCTACATCGCCGTGTATCGATGCCGGCAACGGCTCGGTAGCTCCTTCATATGATTTTAACAAAAGAAAACATGTTGATATTCCGGGAGTTACAAATACAGGAACGGGTGTGCCCGACTTCGTTGATATGGGAGGTGCCGAATACCAACAGGATTTGGAAGTTACCGATTTTGTGGGTGTCAACAGCCTTTGCAACTTGACGTCAACCACCCCGATTTCCGTGAAAGTTTATAACAGCAGCAACGATACGGTGGTAAATGTTCCCATTGCTTATATTTTCGACAACGGAACGGCAGTTACCGGCAATATATCTTCTATTCCCGCTATGGACACCGTGGTTTACACCTTTACCTCAACGGTAAATGCCGCCGTTCCGGGATATCATAAACTGAAAATTTTTACAACATACCAAGGCGATGGCAACAGAGCAAACGACACTTTAAGGATTAAATACAAATATGTTGCCCCCATAAACACTTTCCCTTATTTCGAAGACTTTGAAGACGGTTCTTTCGACGGTTTCACGTGGGAATTGAACGGAACCACCGACCTTTTTGCTGATGTGATGGATAAAATCGGTGAGGACGACACCAAAGGTTTTGAAATTCACGGGAGTCCCACTTACAACTATTCGTGGAATTATCCTCAAAATGTATCACAGGCTTTTCAGAATGAATTTTATGTTACAAAGGTCTTTAATTGCAGCGTTGACGCTACAGGGAAATCCCACATGGCAATGATGTTCGATTTCAAACAGCATCGTAGTTGGGATGCCAATAACTGTTGGTTCAGAGTGATGATAAACGACACCGTTTATGCCAAAACTTTTGAAGGTGATTCGGTGTTTAAGCTTGGTCCTAATGAAAATGAACGCTCATACAGAAAACTTCTTTTCGACTTGTCGCAATTTACGGGCACCTTTAAAGTTTCGTTGGAAGCCGTTACTTACGTTTATCAGCCCGGCTATGACCAAGATTTTATCCGAATCGACAATCTGATGATATGGGACAGACAGGCAACGGATGTGGGGCTTGTGGGTTTGGAGACTTCCGGTCAAAGCGACTGCGGCGATACAAATGACTCCATATTTGCTTATATTTTCAATTACGGATACAACTCGGTGAGCAACATACCCGTGACAGGGGTAATCGACGCCCCCGACGGTTCGCATTCTTATAATGTGACATTCAACGGCAGTCTTGCTCCTCTTCAAGATACATTGCTATATCTCGGGGTTCTAAATACCACATATTATGGCGATTACAAAGTAAGACTCGCCACGAGTTTAAGCGGCGACAATATCGTTCAAAACGACAGTTTAACGGGAATTCACAGCAATGATTATTTTGAAATACCCTATCTTGAAAATTTTGAGGGAGAAGATAATTGGGATTATTCCGGATTTTATAAGGCATTAAGCAGCACCGGAAGCGGATATGTTATGAAGGCCGGTCTGTATCAGTTTAATGATTATTGGTTGGCTATCGGTCCTTTCTATCCCGTAAGCGATAAGTCATTGTTGGCCTTTGATTATTATTTGCAAAATTCCTTGGGAAATGATACCATGCTCGTGAAGGTTTCAAATGATTGTGGAACTTCATGGTCAAATGTGGCAACGTATTCGGGTACTAATTTTCCTCTAAGCGGAAGAAAATTTATTCCTATCGGGTCTTATCAAAATTCATCGCTTTATATAAAAATCGAGATGCAGGGAGGTTTTGTTAACGGCAATAATGTGGAAATAGATAATTTCGGTATAATAAACACAATCAATTTTAATCTGGGTAACGATACTACTATTTGCGGTGATGATTCACTAGTGTTGTCAACCGGATTGTCGGATGTTTATAATCATGAGTGGAAAATGCTTGGTTCACAGAATGTTATTGATACCGACACTTCCATTGTGGTGGATAGTTCGGGATATTATTATTGCATTGTTTCGGATCAATACGGAAACAGCTTTTCCGACACCATTCATGTAACGGTGCTTCCCGAGCCCGATGCTCATTTTGTTTCCAATTTTGAAGAAGCTTGTGACGGTGATGCGGTCACTTCATCAATTATCCTATTGGGTTCTTCACCTTTTATTGTGGATGTTACCGACAATTCCAATACAACTGTAACAGACACTGTCAACGGTAATTATTTAAGTTTTACAAAGAACTACAACTCAGGCGACTTGCTGCGAATAACCTCTGTTACCGATAATTACGGTTGCGTTTATAACGAGGTTTTCGATTCGATGACCATTCAAATAGACCCATTGCCCTCGGTGAATATCAGCGGTTTGGCAAGCAGCTATTGCAGCAACGACAATGCGGCTGCCATCACCGTCAGCCCCACGGGCGGTAATTTATCGGGGCCGGGAGTAACGGGTAACTTCTTTAATCCTTCTTATGCCGTGCCCGGCGTTAATTCTATAATCTACACTTACACCGATAACAACGGCTGTAGTAATGCCGACACCGCAACCGTGGTGGTAAACCAATCTCCGGTTGCTTCGTTTACCATGGGATTAAACAGTTCTTATTGTCATGACGGAAATGCTGTCACTCTCAGCGCAACGCCTTCGGGCGGCACATTCAGTGGCTCGGGGGTTAGCGGCAGCACCTTCGACCCATCACAAGCTACGGCGGGAACTGTCAATGTGGTTTACTCTGTATCTGTAAACGGCTGTAGCGATGCCGACACTTTGACCACAACAGTTTATACTCTGCCCGTGGTATCGTGGACTTCCTTGCCGTCGGTTTGTAACAACGGCGCCGCGTTGACGCTCTCCGGAGGCGCTCCATCAGGAGGTGTTTATTCGGGGCCGGGTGTTATCCAAGGTGTTTTCTATCCGTCCTTGGCTCCTGTGGGTAGCGACACCTTAAAATATACCTATGTGGATATTCACGGTTGTCAAAACGATGTGGAAGAGGCCGTTACGGTTAATGCCGCTCCCGTTGCCAACTTCACACTACCCGCAAGCGTTTGCGTGGGCGATACGGCCAATGTGGTATTTACCGGAACATCAACGGCAACAACCACTTGGGACTTCGACGGCGGCCAAACTCTGTCGGGCTCCGGCAACGGACCTTTTGGCATCAGCTGGGCATCGGCGGGTATAAAAGCCGTGAAAGTTCAAGCCTCCGAAAACGGTTGTTATTCGGATACGGTTACAAAGCTTACTTCCGTGATATCGACTTATGCTCACATTACGGCAGTTGGTAATACCACGGTTTGCTACGGCGACAGCGTTACGCTTTTTGCCAACATAGGCCTGGGTTATTCCTATCAATGGTATGACGGTAACGGTATTTTAACGGGTGACACTTTGAGTTATCTGGTGGCCGGACAAACGGGAGCCTATATGTGCCAAGTTACGCCTCCCGGCGGATGCTCTGCTGTTTCCAACACAATCAATGTTACCGTCCAACCCCTCGTAACTGCTGATTTCACTCTTCCGGCTTCCGCTTGTATGGGTGATATGGTCAGCATAAATTACACGGGTACGGCAAGTTCAAATGCTACTTACAATTGGAATTTTGACGGCGGCACCATAGCTTCCGGCTCGGGGCAGGGACCCTACTCCGTCATCTGGAATACCGACAGCATTAAAACCGTCAGCCTTACGGTTACCGACAACGGCTGTTCTTCTCAACCGGTTGACCATCAGATAAATATCATGAGCGTTGCGGCTCATATTACAGCCCTTGGAAGCACGGGCTTCTGCGACGGCGACAGCGTTACTCTTTATGCCAACGCCGGGCCTTTCAGCTATGCTTGGAAACGTAACGGTGTGAATATCAATGTAAATACGCCCATGTATGTTGCCAAAACAGGCGGCTACTACACGGTTGATATAACCGATACTCTGACGCAGTGTGCCGACGAGTCCGACTCGCTTCAAATAACGGTAAATACTACCGACTTCAATTTGGCTTTTACCGCCAATCCGACGTCGTTTACCATACCGCCTTTTAACACACAAATAACCAACCAGACGCCCAACGCGGCAGATTATTACTGGCAATGGGATTTGGGTGACGGCAACACTTCCACAGTGGTTTCGCCATCTCATCAATATCAGTACGACGGTACCTACACTGTTAGCCTGTTTGCTCAAAATATCAACACCGGATGTCGCGATACGCTGGTTAAAACCGACTACATCACTTGTACCGGCGGCAGTCCCAACCCTTGTAACCTTGTGGCGGCAATAAGCCCTTCGGGAAGTGCCACAATCTGTCCGGGTGACAGCATCTTACTCACAGCAGCCTCCAACACCGGCGCTTCTTATCAATGGCTTAAGGACGGAGTGATAATTAACGGTGCCACCGATACCGTATTTTATGCTTCAGTTCCGGGTATGTATCAGGTGATGGTTACAAACTCTGTATGTTCGCAATTTTCGCAAGCTTTTGCCCTTGGTAATTATTCGGTGATTACGCCGACAATTCAGGCAAGCGGAAGTATAATGCCTTGTACTAACGACAGCATGCAACTTTCCGTTACAACTTTCTTTAATAGTTACCAATGGTCAAACGGCGCCACATCCCAGTCTATTTACGTAAAAACATCGGGTAATTATCAGGTGACGGTTACCGATGCAAACGGTTGTCAAACTTCATCGCAACCCTACGTTGTTAATGCCTCTCTGTTGCAAACTCCCGAGATTTGTATCGTAGGAGTGGATTCGGCTACCAACCGTAATATGATAGTTTATGAGCGTCAGGCTAACCCCTTGATTGATAGCTTTAGAATATATCGCGAATCGGTTGTTGCAGGCAAATACGACCTGATTGCCACTTTGCCGTT
>CAZPGC010000034.1:8460-22704 GCA_964585875.1 uncultured Prolixibacteraceae bacterium
CCGCATCCTTGTTATCCCGATTCGATTTATTCTAAAGCCAAAACCAATTACAACACCAGCCGCTCCAACCGTGTGAACACCACAATGGCTCCGAATACGGGTATGGGTATGCAAGTGCAAAACGATTTGGCTCTCGATATTTATCCCAATCCGAACAAAGGACGCTTTACGGTTGAGCTTAGTCATCCCGGAAGGGTAAGTGCAAATATTATGATAATGAATAATATAGGTGAAGCGGTTTATTCACGTAAAATTGAAATTACAGGTCATGTTAGCAAAACTATAGACCTCCATACTTTAAGCAAAGGGGTTTATTACCTGCGGGTACAGACCGACAAAGAATTGATTACCGGTAAGGTGGTCATTCAATAAATTTGAAATTTTCAATCCCCGGTCCAAATAATGGGGCCGGGGATTTATTTTTTATTAACTTTTGTCTATTTGAAAACTCTACAAAAATCAAAAACGGATTTTTCGGCGATATTTCGTTTTTCCTAACTCGCTGATACTAAGGCGTTCCCTCGTTTCGGAAGAATAAAATCCCTATAGATTTTCGTTTTCTTAAGATTTTATGGTTTTCTAAGAGACGCTAACTAAATTACTTATTATGAAAAAATTATTTGTTCTGTTTGTTTTAACGGTTTTGGCTTTGCCTTCATGTTACATGACAAAAAAAGCTACTGATTATTACGGAGTTGAAATGAAGGAAAAGCGCTATGTCTTTCTTATCGACATCTCCGGAAGTATGGAGAATATTATTGAAAGGGATGCCAAAGGAGAAGTTATCGCCATGGTTGAAAATCAAGCTATTGACTACGCCACTTCGGTTGTCGGAGGGCAAGCGGGCAGCATTATCAACAAGAGTCTGAAAAAATCAATGACCAAGCTCGAAAAAGCCAAGAAAAAAATTATTCCCGTGATAAACGGTTTTACCGAGGATGAATATTTCGACATTATCACCTTTGAAAACGATGTGAAAATGTGGAAGAAAACCATGGTTCAGGCTACCGCAGCAAATAAAAATATGGCTGTGGCATATGTCAAAATGCTTAAAGCGGGGGGAGGTACCAATATTTCCGATGCTTTGGAAACAGCTCTTGATTTGGCAGGCCCGGGTACAAGCGACAGCACCAAAGCCCTGAATGTTCAAACTATTTTTCTCCTTACCGACGGGGTGCCGAGTGCGGGAAAATATACCTCGACAGCCGATATTTTGTCTCACGTAAATGAGTGGAATAAATTGAAGAGAGTGAAGATTCATGCCATTGGATTGGGTAAAGACCAAGACAAAGATTTTATGCGAAAACTTGCAGACCAAAACCACGGTAAATATATCGACAAATAAATGCCGTTAGCGGCCTGATGGATTTTTTGGAAACTTAACACCTTTTAATTTTTAGCTTGCCGTTTCGTTTAAGGGAAAATTATATATTTGAGCTCTTTTTACAAGCAATTTGTTTTTTAAATAATTTTAAACACATAAACCATGAATAAAGAAATCTATAATCTTGAGCCTAAGGCTGTTTGGAAACATTTTTATAGCCTTACTCAAGTTCCGAGACCCTCGAAACACGAAGACAAAATACAGGAGTTTATGGTCAACTTCGGCAAAGAGTTGGGCTTGGAAACCTTCAAAGACGAAACGGGGAACGTGATTATAAAGAAACCTGCCACTCCCGGTATGGAAGATCGCAAAGGTGTTATTTTGCAAGGACACCTCGATATGGTGCCGCAGAAAAACAGCGATAAGAACCACGACTTCAAAACCGACCCCATCGAAGCTTATATCGATGGCGAATGGGTTACCGCCAATGGCACAACACTCGGTGCCGATAACGGAATCGGTGTGGCGGCAGCTATGGCAGTGCTATCTTCTAAAGATTTGCAACACGGACCCATCGAAGCTCTTTTTACCTGTGACGAAGAAACGGGTATGACCGGCGCCCTCGGTCTAAAATCGGGTGTGCTCGAAGGCGACATACTTTTGAATATGGACTCCGAAGATGAAGGAGAATTGTATATCGGCTGTGCCGGCGGTATCGATATCGACGCGCGCTTCGAATATACTCCCGAAAAAGCAAGTGATAATAAAAAGGCTTATAAGCTGACAGTCAAAGGTTTAAAGGGAGGGCACTCGGGTCTTGATATCATTTTGTATCGCGGTAATTCCAACAAACTGCTTTTCCGTTTTCTGAAAAAGGCGGCAAAAGACTTCGGCATGCGTATTTCCTCCGTTAGCGGCGGCAGCTTGCGTAACGCCATACCGCGTGAGTCTTTTGCCACTGTTGTAGTGCCTGAAGATAAGGCAAGTGCTTTTGAAGCAGCCGTTAAGGATTATGAAAAGATTTTTATCGATGAGCTTCACGTGAAAGAACCAGACCTCCAATTTTTTGCCGAAGAGCTTGCGGACAAGGGCTTGCAACTTATCGACGAAGATACGCAGAAGCGTTTTATCAATGCTGTGTATGCCACTCCCAACGGTGTCATTCGCATGAGCGACGATATGGAAGGGCTCGTTGAAACATCCACAAATTTGGCTATCATTCAAGCCGGCGACGGCAAGATACAAATTGCGGCTCTTATGCGTAGCTCTGTCGATACTGCCAAAGAAGACCTGGCCGAGATGATGAGTTCGGTTTACGAGCTTGCCGGTGCTTCATACACTTTGCAAGGCGATTATCCGGGGTGGAAGCCGAATCCCGATTCGGAGATTTTGAGAAAAATGCAGGATGTGTATAGCAATCTTTACGGTAAAATTCCCGAGATAAAAGCCATCCATGCAGGTTTGGAGTGCGGCTTGTTGGGTAGTGTTTACACCAATTGGGATATGATTTCTTTCGGCCCAACAATTCGTTTCCCTCATTCTCCCGATGAAAAAGTCAACATTGAATCGGTGAAGAAATTCTGGAACTATCTTGTTGAAACTATGAAGAATATCCCTAAAAAATAAGGGAGAATCATTGAGCATAATTTAAAAGGAAGTCGCATCGGACAAATGTCGGATGCGGCTTTTTTTAATGAAGAAATTTGATGTACATTTGTGCTGTTGTTAACTTTAAATCGATTGCCATGCTGATAAAACTTTATCCCGAGAATCCGGCGCCTCGTCACCTTAAAATTATAAATGAATGCTTGGCAGACGGCGGAGTTATCATTTATCCGACCGATACGGTTTACGGTTTTGGTTGCAGTATCGCAAAACCAAAGGCGGTAGAGCGCATAGCGCGTATTAAAGGCGTTGAGATGAAGCACCATAATTTTTCCGTTATTTGTTCCGATATCTCACAACTATCCGATTATGTGCGTCCTATTCCCAATCATATTTTTCGTATTTTGAAAAAGACACTGCCCGGTCCCTATACTTTTATTTTGGAGGCAAACCACAATGTCCCTAAACTTATTCACCGTAAAAAAAAGCAGGTGGGAATACGCATTCCGGATAATAATATAGCAAGGGAAATAGTAAATTATCTCGGCAATCCCATGTTGAGTTCGTCGGTTTTGCACGACGATGAGATTCTTGAGTATCGTACAGACCCAGAGCTGATTTACGAGAGATATCGCGATGTTGTGGATATTGTGGTTGACGGCGGCTACGGCGACAACAATCCATCGACCATAATCGACTGTACCGGCGACGAAATAGACATTATTAGAGAAGGAAAAGGCCCTGTGGATTTTCTTTAATCATGGATAATTTGTTGGAATATAAGGGTTTACTGAATGATGAGCTTTTCGATAAGTTGCTTGAAGGGAAGCGTTTTATCGTAAACAGGATAGTGTCGCCTTCAATGCCCGAAGGTGATGTAAAGTGGTATGATCAGGAAGAGGACGAGTGGCTTGTTTTATTGCAAGGAGAGGCCTCTATAGAATATTCCGACGGCAAAAAGAAAATGCTCAAACCTTTCGATATTCTGAATATTCCGGCTCATTGCAGACATCGGGTTGCATATACATCTTCAGAGCCTCTTGCTGTTTGGTTGACAATACATTACGAGAAATAGATTTCCTGCTCAGGAAGACACAATAATATTCACCTCGGGGGCGAGCCTTATTCCGAAAATGGAGTTGACGTCTTCAATTATTTTATCGGCCAGTGCCAGTATTTCCTTGCCGCTTGCTTTTCCGTTGCGGTTTGTCAGCACAAGTGCTTGGGTGGCGTTAACGCCCGCATTTCCAAAGTGTTTTCCTTTCCAACCGGCTTTTTCTATCATCCATCCCGCCGCAATTTTAAAATGCTTTTCACCGTGTTTGTAAGCCGGAATGTCGGGAAATTCTTTCTTCAAGCTAAGGTAAGTTGCAGTATCGATGACAGGATTTTTAAAAAAGCTTCCCGCATTGCCCGTTTTGGCGGGGTCGGGGATTTTTGCAGCTCTTATCTTGCTGATACATTGGCTTATAGTTCTTAAATCGGGTTTTGCTATTCCTTCTTCGGCAAGCATCTTTTTAATGTTGCCGTAGTTTGTTTTCACCTCTCCTTTTTTGCCGAGTTTCAAAACTATCTCTTTAACAAGCACTTTTCCTTTTAGTTCATTTTTAAAAATGCTGCCTCTATAGGTGAATTTGCATTGTGAGTTTTTCAGAATATGAAATTCTCCGGTTTTCAAATCCATATATTCCACCTGCTCTATCGTATCTTTAATTTCGCTGCCGTAAGCCCCTATGTTTTGAATAGGAGCCGCGCCTGCTTGACCGGGTATATCTATCAGGTTTTCAATGCCGTATAAATTATTTTCGACGGCTTTTCGTACCACCTCGTTCCAAGGAGTGCCGGCTTTTACTTTCAATAAAACATGCTCGCCTATGTCCTGAATTTCCATTCCGGTATTTGAAACTTTGACAATTGTTCCCGGGAAATCACCGATGAAAAGGGTGTTATTGCCGCCGCCGAGAATGTAGAAGGGTTGAGGCAGTTGTTCTTTGTGTAAAAAGAATTCCGGAAAGTCGTCATCATTTTTCAATTCGACAAATGTATCGGCTTTTGCACTGATTCCGAAGGAGTTATATTTCTTAAGTTCTATGTTGTTGAATATTTGCATCTCAGAAGTGAATGTTTAGGGTTACTTGAAAATGGCGTCCGGGTGCGGGGATGCCCGAGGCATAAGGTATGTAAAATCTGTCGAGCAGGTTATACAAGCCGATAGCCAAATTGAAATTGTGCTTGAATTTCATGGTGTATCTGAAATTTATAGTGTACCATGGTTCGGCGCCGTCGGGAGGATAGAGGTAAGCTTTGCCTTGCTCTTCGGGTGCCAGCTTGTCGAAAGCTATGCCGCCGCTGTAATAAGAGAACAACTCAAAGTGCATTCTTTTGAAATCATATTTCAGAAAAGTATTGCCGAAGGCGGGAGGTACGTGACGCAGAGCATGGCCTTCGTTGTCGTATCCTTTCATAAATGTCAGGCTTGAAGTGAGTGTCAGCGAGTTTAGCGGCTTGAATTTAAAATTAAAGTTGCAGCCGTAAATTTTGCCGTTGGCAGCGTTTACAATCGCCTGAACTCGGCTCATTTCGCCGTCGTAAATAATTGAGTCTTGGCCGTTTAGCGTATAATTGCGTCTTACCATCTTATTGTCTATGTATGTGAAAAATCCACTTCCGGCCAAAGACAGGTTTTCAAGGATTTTGTATGCGGCCGATAACTCGGCGGTATAGGCATATTCGGGTTTCAAATTGTCGTTGGGCACGGTAACTTTTCCCGGTTCCGAATCGAACATTTTTGAGACGTCGTCGAGGTTGGGAGCTCTGAAACCCGTTGAAATATGAGCGTTTATTTGCAGTTTCTTTAATGGTAGCCATGCTATTCCAATACTCCCGTTGGGCGCGTAATTTTTCATATTTACGATGGGGTCGGGTAGGGGTACCGAAGAGTATAACCAGCTGCTGTTTAGAGAGATATACGAAAGACGCAAGCCTGCCATGAAAGTCAAATCAGGTGAAAATTTATATTTGCCGTCGGCGTATATTTCTGAGGAGAAATAGGTGTTTGAACCGTTGGGATAGCGCGTGTCGGCTTGTTTCGTTTCCCCGGTATTTTTGTTTTCTTGATATGCTTCCGACTTAACATCGTTAAGGTTGAGTGCAAGTCCGTAATATAACGACAGTTTGCTTGTGAATTGCTTATTGAAATCGGTATTGAGGCTGTAAACATTTACTTTTTCGGTACGGTTTCGTTGCCAATCATTATTGAATTTTCTATCGTGGCGGCTTTCCTCAAACTGCTGAAAAGCAAGGGAAGTCTTTACTTCATCAAAAAATTTATTGCCTTTATCATACTTTATTCTCAGGTTGTTCAGAATCCATTTTTGAGGCCCGTAATACCAAAGGGCATATTTCGGTAATCCGTTTTTCTCAATGGTCAGTTTGTCGTATCGTTGTATGTCGGAGGTGTTAGAAAAAACGAAATCGTAGCTGATATCCAAGTGTTCACCTGCTTTGAAGAAAAAGTTTTGTAATACGCTGAAGCTGTTGTAATAGCTTGGTATCAGCCTGTTATCCTGCGGATTCTCATATACGGTATCCTTTCCGTCGCTTGTTAGTGATTGCACCCATTTTCTTTTGCCAAACTCAGGGTAAGCACCGAAATGTTTTTTGCCTGCATAAACATTTGAGAAAGTATAGAAAGAGAATACACTGCGGGAAGCAAATTTTTTAAAGCCCAAGTTAAGGTCGAAATTATGATTCATGGCCGATGGCGAAGAGGAGACCATACCCGTATAATCAACCTTTACATTAGCCTTTTTTTTGCCGGAAAGCATGGCTTTTTTCAAATGAAAATCCATTACGCCGCCCAGGGCGTCGCTGCCATAGGTAACCGACCCCGGGCCGTATATAACTTCCATTTTATCAATCATATACGGATGTATGCTCTCGACGTTTTGCAAGTTGCCGCCACGAAAAATGGCGTTGTTCATCCTCACGTTGTTTACAACTATTAAAACGCCGTTGGCGGCAAAACCGCGTATCATTGGACTTCCTCCGCCGTTTTGACTTTTTTGCAAAAAGACTTCATCCATGCTACCGAGTATGTCGCCTGACGATAAATACTGCCTGTCTTTTATTTCGGCCGATTTCATCTTGCGCGTGATATATGGAAACTCTCTTGATTTTTGTTCCCATTTATTGGCAAAAATCGTTACTCCGGCAATGGAATTTACCGCTTGCGGCAGTAATATTCTGAAAGATTTTTTTTCTAAATCCGAAATTGTGAACCTAAGGCTTTTGTAGTTTGACCTTTGGAAAATAAGCGTGTCGTTTTCGGCAAAAAAGGATATGTCGGCCTCGCCGTTTTTATCAGTGGAGGTGTATTTGGAGTTGTTGATATTATGGATATATACCGCATTTAACGGTAATTTGGTGGCGGAATCCAATACCGTTGCTATTACCGATTGTTGTTGAGCCGATATAGATGATATGGAAAAGAAAAAAATGATAAAAGAAAAAAGCGTCTTTTTGTTCATAACTAATGCTCTTGAAATAATTTATCGCCCAAAAATACGCGAAAAATATTTGTACTTGAAAAAATGTAAAATTAAACACGAAGAAATTCCCGTGATAAGGTATTGTTCATTGAATTTCAGTGAGTTAATATCAAAAATTGTATCCGATATTAAAGTATGCCCAAAACGGACCGAAACTGAGGTTTTTCGATATGGCCAGTGAAATGGGACCGATTTTGGATTTATATGACAAGCCCACACCGCCGCCGAAAAGGTATGAATCGCTTTCGCCCAAAGCAAGAAATGTTCGCCTGTAGTCCGGCGTTTCGTACATGCCGTTTACTGTGGCAAATGCGTATATGTTTTTTAGAAATTCGTATCGGGCACTGAAGCGGTATATCAAGCCTGTGTTGGCAAAATAGTAATTCAGGGGCAATCCGAAAAACGGTATGTTATGGAAATAACCGTAGTCGTTTAAGCCTCCTACAAGAAACGAATTCAGAGAAGAGCCGGGCAAATATGTTGCAAATATGTCAACATTGTTCGAGAGCGTTAATTTCCCGAAAGAGTGATGGTTTTCGAAATAAAAGCGCAGCAGAAGATTATTTGAATCCAAAACGTCCAAGTGTCCGTCCTCGCTTTGATATAGCGTGTCGTCAGGAGCGTAATACAGGTCTATGTCCTGATTTGTGCTGTAAAGCGCAGTCAATAAAATCCTTGAGCCTTTTTTGGGAAAATACTTCTGGTCCAAATAGTTATAGGCATACCTTATACCCAAATTATTGTTGTTCATTTTGTATTTTACAAACTCGCCCATGGGTAATTCCAGCGTAGAGTTGTAATTGAAAAATTGTCGTGAAAAAAACAGACTTATTTCACTCTGTAAAGAGCGGTAATGCGTTATCCCCATTGAGAAGGAGTTGTATTTTCGTTTGTATTGCGATATTATTTTGTCACCCGAAGAGTTGTAAAAAGACATCAACGAATTGTCGTTTCTAAAGGCAAACCAAAAGGAGTTGCGATTTGCTTTCCCCAAATATTTCAAATACCTCACATAAGCCGAAGGATATTCGGAAATTTGAAATTTCGCTTCCAATTTGGAGCTTGGTAATATTAAGTTTCTGAAAACCGTTTGCAAAATAAGCGACATCTTCTTGTCGGTGGAATAGTTGAAAGCGAAATTCAGAAAGTTTGTGGGACTTTCTTTGAAATCGTATTTTATAATGAAAGCGCCGGAGTCTGTTTTTGACGGAAGTAGTTGATAACCAATCTTATCGAATAGTCGTGTGCCGTATAACTTATTGATGGCGGCATGTATGTCGCCGGCTTTGATATAGCCCTTGTTAATTTCGTCGAGAGAATTATAAATCATCCGGCGAGTATTTTTGTTTTTAATTTCGTTGGTTTCGAAGGAAAGCACTTTTACCGAGTCGATTAGATGACTTTTTTTAATTTTTGCAGGACCTGACGAATTTATCTTTTCGGCTATTTTTTTGAGCTTGTCGAAATACTTCATCGATTCGTCATAACCTCTTTTTATAAAAATATCGGCCTTGTTGAAATCGGCTGCGGTAAGGTCGTCGAGAGGAGGTTCTATGAAGACGTCAAGCATGCCCTTTTTTTTCTTGGCATCCACTATCGAACATAGCAATTGAGATTGTGTAAGCAAGGGAATCAAGGTGTTAAGCTGTTCTTCCGTGGGGTTCATTTTTCCGCCCACATAAACGCCAATGATGATATCCGCTCCCATTTTCTTGGCTACGTCAACAGGGAAATTATTTATCAAACCGCCGTCAACAAGCAGCATGCCTTTGTATTTTATGGGTTCCATTATCGTGGGTATCGACATTGATGCCCGCATTGCCAACGACAGACTGCCGCTTTTAAAAACATAAGGTTTTGCCGAAAGCATGTCCACGGCCACACAACGAAAAGCAATGGGGAAATTGTCGAAGTTGGTGTCTTGTGCCGCTGTCCACGTGAGCTTGTCGAAAAGCAGCTCCAATTCATGTCCCTTGATAGCCCCGGAGGGCAGTTGCGGCACAATGCCTTTAAGGGGAAACTCTGCGATATAGTTGTCGTATTCCCTTTTTTCTTCAATGTTTATATACCTGAGGCTCACTTTGTTGCCCAACACCAAATCCCAGTCTTGCTCGTCCATCATTTTTTGTAAACTGTCGGGAGAAAAGCCTATGGAATAAAGCCCGCCCACTATGCTTCCCATGGAGGTGCCTACTATGATGTCAGGGTGAATGCCCGCTTTTTCCATTACCCTCAGAAAACCTACATGTGCCATGCCTTTGGCACCTCCGCCGCTAAGCACAACAGCTACTTTCGGCCTGTGGGGTTTCTTGCTTTTTTGTTGCGCAAAGCCCGTCGTAAACAGTAAAACAAGACCGGTAAGAAGGAGTGCTTTTTTCATTTTGTTTTGTTTTGGTTAATCTATCTATATGGACCAGCTGTTCAATCCTTTGATGGTAAACTCATAGCGTTTTGTGTCGCCTCCGAATTTTTTCAAAGCATGTATGACTTTTTCCCGTGAATTATCGGGGCAATAGAAAATCATAAAACCGCCGCCACCGGCTCCGGATATTTTCCCGCCTGAAGCTCCCGCATTCATTGCGGCGGAATAGATATTGTCGATAAGCTCATTGGAAATGCCCGCGGCCATTTTCTTTTTGTGTTGCCATCCGAAATCCAGAATCTCACCGATTTTATCAATTTCACCCGTCAGCAAAGTCTCTTTCATAAGCCGTGCCTGTTCTTTCAAATTGTGCATGGCCTCAATGGGTGTGCTTTTTCCCTTGTTTACGTTGTTGCTTTGAGCCTCTATAATTTTCGACGACAACCTTGAAGTCTCGGTGTAATAGAGCACAAGGTTGTAGGCCAGTTCGTTTAGGTATTTACTCCTGATTCTCAGCGGGTTAACTATCACTTTATTGTCTTCGTAAAATTCCATAAAGTTCACTCCCCCGAATGTGGCTGCGTATTGGTCTTGCTTACCGCCTGCCATTTTCAGGTCTTCTCTTTCTATGCTGTAGGCCAAACGCGCTATGTCGTATTCACCCAAGGGCAGTTTCAGCCATTCGGCAAAAGCACCGATGATGGCTACAACCAAGGTGCTTGAGGTTCCCAGGCCGGAGCCGGGGGGAGCATCGACGCGTGTTGTAAGCTCGAAAGAGAGTTTCTCGCCCGTGAAATCTTTTACTATTCTGTTATAAATTCCGCTTAGCAATACCAATTCGTTGTCGGTGGGCAATTCCTTTTCCGAGTCATACTCTTCAACGATACTTTTATCAATGGAATTGAAAATGATTTTGCCGTCGTGGCGAGGGACAATTGTCGCATAGGCATACATGTTTATGGTGGCATTGAGAATGGCTCCCCCATAAAGGTCGGAGTAAGGCGATACGTCGGTGCCGCCGCCGGCCAATCCCAGTCTTAATGGTGCTTTACTTCTGATTATCATAATGTTACCGGATGTTATATTAGTTCGTTTATTTTCTCTGTCAAAGTCTCCCAGCTGTATTTCTGCTTTTCTTTTTTGCAAAATTCCACCATGTCGGCTTCCCTGTCGTTTTCATAAAAATCAACAATCGCATCGGCAATGGCTTTTGCTGACACCTCGGTTACATAACCGGCTTTGCCGTGCGGCACTATTTCTGCCAAGCCTCCCACATTGGTTACCACCATTGGCTTTTCAAAGGAATAGGCTATCTGCGTGACGCCGCTCTGCGTGGCATCTTTATAAGGTTGAACAACGAGGTCGGCAGAGCTGAAATATAATCCCACTTTGGAGTCGGGAATAAAATCGGTGGCCAATATTACGTTGTCTTTCAGATGATTGTCTTCAATAATCTTGTCGTATGGTGCGCGGTCGGTGTAAAACTCCCCGGCTATCACGGCTTTTATGCCGAGTTTCTTTATCCTTTCGTCGGCCATGGCCGACAAAAGCAAATCGAGGCCTTTGTAGTCCCTGATGAATCCGAAAAAGAGAAGATATTTGCCGTTTTTATCCAAGTTTAAAAGTTCTCGCGCATGGTTTTTTTCGATTTTCTCACCGAAGTTGTCATAAATGGGGTGGGGGGTAAAAATAGCGGGTTTACTTTTTGTAAATGTCTTTAAATCAGTCATTACCGCCTCCGACATTGTGATAAAGCCGTCGGCGTATTTTACAAAATATGATGCCAAAGCTTTGTCACCCGGGCGTTTTTCGTGGGGTATGATGTTGTCGATAATGGAAATGACTTTTGTGCGTTTATTTTTTTTGGCGATGCGTGCCACGGTGCCTAAGGCCGGCCCCATAAACGGAATCCAAAATTTTATAATCAACAGTTTGGGTTTCAGCCTTTTGATATACTTTCCTGTTTTTATCCACGACAAAGGATTAACGGAATTGAGCATCACCTCTATATCAAGTTTCGCCGGCGGGGGTTCGTCGGAATATTGTGTCTTGCCGGGGAAAAGAAAGCCCGGATATTGTAGGCTGAAAGTGATGATTTTTACACGCATTCCTTGCTGCATATATGCTTCCGCCAACCTGTGGTTGTAGTTGGCAAGACCTCCGCGCAAGGGATGTGCCGAGCCGAGAATCACTACGTCAACAGCTTGATTGTCATTCATCTACCCCTAATGTTTTTTCGATATTATATAAATTGCGAATGCTCGAATTGCGGCTTATCAATTCGGCAAGAAAGCCTCCCACAAACAGCACCGAACCGATAATCATCGATAGTAACGACATGTAAAAAAGAGGTCTTTCGGTCATTCGGAAAACATGAAACATAAACTTTTCCACGGTAAGATAACCGGCTATGCCAAAGCCTATTATGAAAAGGAAAGTGCCGAGGGTTCCGAAGAGGTGCATGGGGCGTTTTCCGAATTTGGAAATAAAGGTGATGGTCAGCAAATCCAAAAAGCCGTTTATAAAACGCTCAATGCCGAATTTGGTTTTGCCGTATTTTCTTGCCTGATGTTTAACGACTTTCTCGCCTATCTTTTTAAAACCCGCCCACTTGGCTATTGCCGGAATATACCTGTGCATCTCACCGTAAACTTCAATGGTTTTTACAACGTCGATGCGGTATGCCTTCAGTCCGCAGTTCATATCGTGCAGTTTGAGTCCCGTGGCAATACGCGTGGCGGCATTGTAGAATTTGGTGGGAATGGTTTTGGTAATCGGGTCGTGACGTTTTTTCTTCCAGCCCGAAACAAGGTCGTAGCCTTCTTTGACTATCATATTGTAGAGCTCCGGAATTTCTTCGGGATTGTCCTGCAAGTCGGCATCCATGGTGATTACGACATCGCCTTTAACTATTTGAAAACCTGAGTTTAATGCTGCCGATTTTCCGTAATTCCTTCTGAATTTTATGGCTTTCACGCTGCTGTCTTTGGCGGCGAAACTTTCTATCAAGTTCCAACTGCCATCGCTGCTACCGTCATCGATAAAAACAATCTCATGGCTGAAATTGTTTTCTTTCATCACACGCTTAATCCACTCGTAGAGTTCGTTGAGCGATTCTTCTTCATTTAACAGCGCTATTACTATGGATATTTGCATATTTTCTATTGATTCTCGGTTGTGTCTTTTTTAATAATCAATGCCAAAATGAGAGATATGATTAAAGGCCCTACCCAAATTCCGGACAAGGACCTCCAAAAGCTGTGCATTTTATCAAGTGATTCGTTCAGTTTTGTCATTGTTTGGTCTAATATGTCTTCATCGGTGATATAATTTTCCATCATCTCGCCGAAATGGTCTGCTTGTCTCGATAAATAATCGGTGTCGATAAAGTTGTAAAGAATGTACGAAAAAATCGCACTTATCAGCCCTGCCACCAGCAACATAATAACGCCGTAAAGAAAGAGCTCGCCGAAATCGGTGACTCCTCCGACCGAGCTGCGATATTTTTTCTCGGCCCAAACCGTATAAAATATTTCTCCTCCAAAAACCACCACAAAGGAAACGGCGGCAAATCCGAAGCTGAAAATATTTACCTCGAAGACCCAGGTGAGAAGAGTGAAAACCAATAAAGCGGCTCCCAGAATGGCGCCATTTAAAGCGCTGTGTTTCAGAATTGTATTAAAGTTTTTCATACTGATTCGGTTTATGTCATTACAGAGCAAATATAGACTAAATTTTTTTTCATGCGGCAGTTTGTTAAAGTGTCTGTGATTTCCGCAAATAAACAGGGTGAAAAACGGAAATTAAATCATCCGTATGACAGTAAAAGCAGAGGGGTGAAGGAAAATGGAGGGAAAACGGATAAAGCGGTTTGTTGATTGAGTCTCGGAGCGGTTTTAATTGTCGATATATTTAGCGACGGTTGAAATAAGCACGTTTAGCCTTATCGGTTTGGTAATCAGGTCGTCGCATCCCGCTTGCAAAACTTTGCCTTTTTCGTTGGACATAACATAGGCCGTTTGAGCTATTATGGGCAAGTCGGGACGAAATTCCTTAATCTGTTTTGTGGCTTCGTAACCATCTAATCTGGGGAGTCTGATATCCATCAAAACAAGGTCTATGGCTTCATATTCGCGACACATTTTTACGGCCTCCATACCGTCTTTAGCCCAGAGCAGCTGCGCCTTTGTGCGTTTCAAAGCGGCGGCAATAAACATATGGTTGGCCTCAATGTCTTCGACTATAAGAATGAGTTTGTCGCTCCAATCGTATTTATTTCTCCAGTCTTTAGCAGTGTCGTTATCTACCATGGTTATGCAAATTTGGTTAAAAAATCAGCTGTAAATTTACGACTGCATCGACGGTAATGTAAAGGGCTATTCGATTTTTTTTACAAAAAAAAG
>CAZPGC010000035.1:0-22095 GCA_964585875.1 uncultured Prolixibacteraceae bacterium
TCAATTTTAATTAAAATAATAGACACTTTGGGAAATGAGTACCGGCAGACTATAATAGATGCTCCGGATACAATAATGGATCCATGGTTTGGAAATAATATAGGTCTTACAGCCGATAAGAAATATCTTTATTTTACTTGGAAAAAAAATATTAATCTGACTTTTTGCAACGGAGGCGAGCCGAGTTGGGTGGGAATCGCCAAATACGATACTTTGCTTAACCTTAAATGGATAAGGTATTTCGGTAATGATACATCTAACTTTGAACCCTATGAACTGCTGCCTACAAGCGATGGAGGTGTGTTTGTGAGTGGTTTTATAAATTATTGCGAGGTGTTGGATCCCAATTCATACTATCTAATGATAAAACTGGATTCCGCCGGCAATTACACCTTTATAAAGAAAATACCGGTATCGAGAATGCCTCTTCGATTATATCCCAATCCGGCAAGCGATTATATAAAAATAAACATATCGGGCATAAACAGAATAAAATGGAAGAGCCTGAGAATAAGCGATATAAAAGGCGTTGAGCAAATGGAAATACTTCATCCCGATCCAAGGCAAAAAATAGATATCTACGGATTTTCCAAGGGGGTTTATATCATAGAGTTGCAGAGCGAAAACGGCTTAATTTATACGGGAAAGTTTGTGAAGGAATAGGGGTAAGTGATTAGGCTAAAGCTCATTTAATTAGTGCCTCTTAGAAAACTATATGTTTTTCGTAGTGGCTTATAAAGTTCATGCCGATGAATACTTACGAAGCAAGCTTTTCGGCATGCCTCCGGCATCCAAGCATCACTTTTTCAGCAGGGGTTTGACGTATTTTCGTTGCAGCAAAATTATCAAGGCTATGTAAACAAAAAGCAATAAAGTGTTGACAGACAGCTTAATCCAAAGGGTGTCTATTTCAACAAAGAGGCTCACACGGTAGAAAACCAAGGCCAGGACAATGGTGAGAATTGTGCTTGTGAGGTCGTAGGGTATTTTGTAATATTTCCGTCCCAAGATATATGATAAAATCATCATGGAGCCGTAACAAATCAAGGTTGCCCAAGCCGAGCCCATATAGCCGATGCGCGGTATCCACCATACGTTTAAAATGATGGTGATGCCGGCTCCCACAAGCGAAATATAAGCTCCGAAACGGGTCTTGTCGGTGAGTTTATACCACACCGAAAGGTTGTAATAAATGCCCAAAAACATATTGGCTAACAGCAAAATGGGAACAACAGCCACCCCTTGGCGGAAAGGCTTGCCCACAAAAAGTATCACTATGTCGATATAGAGCATGGTGGCCAGAAAAATTACCGAGGTGGTCATCACGAAATAGTTCATCAAAACGGCATAGGTCTGTTTGGCGTTTTTCTCCTTGGCGTGCGAAAAAAAGAAAGGCTCGGCGGCGTAGCGATAGGCCTGAATAAATATCGTCATGATAATGGACACCTTGTAACAGGCGCCGTATATTCCCAGTTGAGCCATGGCAACTCCTTGAGGCAGAAGATATTTCAGCAACACCCTGTCGAGAACTTCGTTGACCACTCCGGCCAGTCCGAACACCAAAAGAGGCAAGGCGTAGATAATCATCTTTCGCCATATTTCCACATCGAATTTCAGTTTTACCTTTATCAAACGGGGCAAAAACATCAAAGTCATCAGCCCGCTGGAGACAACATTAGAAATAAAAATGTAGGATACCTTGTCCGAAGCGTTGTAATATCTGCCGAGAAATTCGCCGAGGGCGCCGTGGTTTGTTTTTATAAGATAGGGTATAAACAGAATGAGCAAAAGATTCAGGCCTATGTTTACAAAAATGCCGGTAAGTTTCACGGCCACAAAGGTTTTTGCTTTGTTTTCGGCGCGCAAATTTGCAAAAGGAATTGTGTTTACGGAGTCGAAAAACAAAATCAGAGCAATGTATATGACATAATCGGGATGCGTGGGGTAGCGTATTGCCGAGGCTATATTGCCGCTGAAAAGGAATATCAATACAATAAAAACCGACGATGATAGCAATATAGAAGTCATTGCCGTGCCGAAAACGGTGTCGCGTTTTCCGGTTTTTTCCGCAAAACGGAAAAATGCTGTTTCCATACCGTAGGTTAAAATGACGAGAAGAAGCGCCACATAGGAATACATCTCCACCACCGAGCCGTAAGCTCCCTCGGCAAGCACGCGAGTGTAGAGCGGCACGAGAAGATACCCGAGGATACGTCCCAAAATGCTGCTTAGACCGTAAACAGCCGTTTGCCCTGCTAATTTTCTTATGATGCTCAAGATTGTTTACTTCTGTGGCACAAAGGTAAACTAATTTTTTTCATAGCAAATGAACCAATAAGCAGCCTTTCCGGGCTTAGCGTCATAGTGCTAAAGCTTAAGGAAATACGGATTTTTATTGTCAAATTTACTTGCGAAATTAATGTTTATAAAGCTCTTGCCTTCCGAAAACAAAATCCTCCCGCAATAAAATATTTCTACATTTGCGTGCTAAAACCCGATTTATGAAGACACTGATTTACGGATACGGCAACCCGGGACGTCAGGACGACGCACTTGCTAACTTGATAATTGAACGCATTGAAAAAGAACGCCTTAAGGGAAATTTTCCGCAGGTTGACACCGACAGCAATTACCAACTTAACATAGAAGATGCCGAGCTTATTTCCAACTACGACAGGGTGATTTTCGTAGATGCTTCCACAGAAGATATCGACGATATAAAATTCACGCGCGTCGAGCCTTCCGACGCTAAAGTGGAGTTTACCATGCACGCCGTTTCGCCGGCTTTCGTCCTCGATTTGTGCAGGAAATTATATGGCAGACAGCCCGAAGTTTATCTGCTGCACATCAGGGGTTACGAATGGGATTTTATGCTTGCGCCTTCGGGACGGGCAAAGGAAAATCTGGAAAAAGCATATACCTTTTTAAAAGAATGGCTGCAAAAATAGCGGCATGCCATTTCTTTTTTTAAATATTTTTGCACCCATGAAAATTCTGCTCTACATAATGCTGCTTCTCGCCTTCGTTTCCGGCGGCGAGAATAAAGGAAAGGTGAAATGGTATTCGATGCAAGAGGCATTGGATTTGCAAAAGAAAGCACCCAAGAAAATACTCGTTGACGTATATACCGACTGGTGCGGGTGGTGCAAGAAAATGGACAAGGAAACCTTTGAAAACGAGGCCGTTGCCAAGTATATGAATGCCAATTTCTACTGTGTGAAATTCAATGCCGAAGGCAACGACACCATAGTTTTTATGGGACACAAATTTGTAAACAAAGCCTACGGCAAACGTCACGGCACACATCAGTTTACGCCTGTGTTGCTCAACGGCAAAATCAGCTATCCTTCTTATGTTTTTTTAAGCGAACAGGCCAAGGGAATCACCGTGGTAAAAGGCTATCAACCTGTTTCGTTGTGGATGAGCTACTTGCGCTATGTGGCCAAAAACAAATACAAGACCATGAGCTATCAGGATTATTATAAAGAGGAAGAAGCCGATTAGTTATTTCTACGGAAAGAAACAAAGGCAAATTTATTAAAATATTAATATTCAACGTCTTCGGTCGAAATAATGCCGTTGATAAGAGCATAGACCGTAAGGCCCGAGATAGATTTTATACCAAGCTTTCCCGTTATGTTTTTGCGATGTGTGATGACGGTGTGGATACTCAAAAACAGCTCGTCGGCAATCTCTTTATTTGTTTTACCCATAGCCACTTGACGCAGTATTGTCCTTTCCCTTTCGCTCAACTCGCTGTCGGTTTCTCCGGTTTTGTTTTGATTTTTCTCCACAAGATTTATGAAAAAATCGGAGGTTTCCTTTTTACCCGTGTAGAGTTTAAAGTCGGTCAGGTTAAGTTTTTGACTCGGCTTGTCTTCATCATTGGTTAAAATTCTGATTACCATTGTTTCGGGTGAAGCTTTGTAAAGCCCGTTAAGTGCCTTGTCATCAAATTTCTGCAGCAGCGAATCGGTGATAACAAGGTAATCGGGTTGCAGGCTCGACAAACTGCTTTCCAAACCGTCTGCCGTTTCGCTTATTTGCGCCACTTTTGCGTTTCGTATCTCATTGATAATTAACGACAAGCCCTTGTTGAGCAGATAGGAAGGCGTGGCTATGATGAAGTTTACCTGTTTCATTTCTCCTGTTTAAATATTTTTTCCATCATTTCCACACGCGGTATCAAAACACGATTTTCCATATTGGAATGGTCGTTAATGTCTTTTTCGAGATGTCCCAACTGCCCCAATATTTTATAACACAGAACAGTGTTTTGTTGTGGGGGTAAATATTTTATTATCAAGCTTTTAAGGTCGTAAAGGCTGTCCTGAATATCATCGTGCTCGTCGGCGTAACGCGCTATGGCGTAATCTTTCAGAAGCCGTATTTCCTCATCGGATAGCGACCCGGGATTTTTGTAATATTTCTCCAATTTCAGAATATAGGGGTAAACCGTGTTTTCCTCCCTTTGGATGTGTGCGCTCAGATTGTCGCGATATTCGTCGAAAAACCTTTTTATCAACAGCAATTCCCTTTCCGGCGGTTGTTTGCTTTCGTTGAGCAGGCGGCCTATCATCTCCGCTATTTCCGGAATTTTACGTTGTAAATAATACTCATGTGTTGTTTTCAAGTAGCTGATTATAAGGCTTAAAGGGAAGCTGCTCAGATGATTTTCCGGCAGGTAGTCGGCCTCGTTAAAGGTGTTGACAATTTCGAGAAAAAAATCAACATTTACCCCGTAGTCCTTACACACCTCACCGATACTTTTTTCCCCGAAGCCAAGTTTCATATTAAAGCGGCTGATGACCGACAACAAATGATGATTGTTTAAAATCACATCGGCCATTTTTATATTTTTCGAAAAAATCATAATCCGTTAAATTATCGTGTAAAAGTGCAAATATAAGCTTACTAAACTTTCGCAAGTGAAAAAATGAATAAAAACAGTCGTTAATTTACGGATTTGCGGTAAAATAGACTTTTGCGAAAGTTTAAAGCGCCGTTTTCGTATTACCGTACAATTTTGCCGTAGGCACAACGTTTATTAAAATGATTATCGAGAAACAATCAAAATTTCAAAAAGGAGAGATTTTATTATGGCGATTATCAAAAATTTGTACTTTAGCGCCCTGATGTTTGGAGAGGTGCTCGAGTGGCTGAAGAGGCACGCCTGGAAAGCGTGTGTACGTCAAAAGCGTACCGAGGGTTCGAATCCCTCTCTCTCCGCATTAATTTTTTTATTATTTTTGACAATTATTCAGAAATCAAACATTTAACAAATCATGAAAAAACTTTTTGCATTATTGACCATGGTGGCACTGTTTTCTTTCGGTGCTGTAAATCAGAGTTTTGCACAGGATAAGGGTGCTAACGAGGAACAAGTTGTAAACGCTTCGGATGTACAACAATCGGAAGCCGTCGATACAAATGCTGCTGCTGTTGACTCCACGCAAGCCGACAGCGCCGTTGCAGCCGCGCCTGCACAATCCACTGCCGATGAGGAAGCAGCCGCCAACCAAAAGCAATCTTTTCATCAGTTGCTGAAAAGGTATTTTATCGAAGGTGACCCCAGATTTATGTCATTTGTTCTCTTGACATTAATTCTTGGTCTGGCATTGGTTATCGAGCGTGTAATTTACCTCAATCTTGCCACAACCAACACCAAAAAGTTGCTTTCCCAAGTGGAATCGGCTCTTGACAAAGGCGGTGTTGAAGAAGCCAAAAACATCTGTCGCGACACTCGCGGTCCGGTGGCAAGCATCTTCTATCAGGGCTTGATGAAATACGACGAAGGCTTGGAAACCGTTGAGAAATCGATAGTTTCGTACGGCAGTGTGGCAATGGCACAACTGGAAAAAGGTCTTTCGTGGATATCGCTTTTCATCGCTCTGGCACCTATGCTCGGATTTATGGGAACGGTAATCGGTATGATTCAGGCCTTCGACAAAATCGAAGCTGCAGGCGATATCAGCCCAACCGTTGTTGCCGGCGGTATCAAGGTAGCTCTTTTGACGACGGTATTCGGTCTTATCGTGGCCATCATCTTGCAAATTTTCTACAACTATCTGGTAGCCAAGGTTGACAGCCTTGTAAACGATATGGAAGACAGCTCCATCAGCTTTATGGATATTTTGGCAGCCAACAAAAAAAACAAGTAGATCATGGATAAGCTTTTAAATAACATAACAAAGATAGTCGTCTATCTGATTATGGCTCTCGGCATCGCTTTTACGGTGTGGACCATATCGAAAGGTGACGACTTGGATGGCAACGTCGAATTATCCGACAAGGTGCTTAACCCTTATTTTCTGTTAACGCTTGTCACCATGATAATTGCCGCTGCCGGAGCCATCCTCTTCCCCTTGGGACAGATGTTTCTCAATCCCAAAGCAGCCCTGAAAACGGGAATCTCATTAGTCATTTTGGCTGTTATTTACGGCATTTCGTGGTCGCTCGCTTCCGACAGTATTGCAGGCGAGTATTTTGCGAAATACAACGTAACCGAATCAATGTCGAAATTTATCGGTTCATTAATATACGTAGTCTATATCCTCGGAGCCTTCTCGTTTTTAGCGATAATAGTTTCGGGCATATTAGGCGCATTTTCAAAACGTTAGAATTATGGCAGCAAAAAAACCACCGGAAATCAGTGCAGGTTCAATGGCCGACATCGCCTTCCTGTTGCTTATTTTCTTCCTGGTAACCACCACTATGGATGTGGATTCGGGTATTCCGCGGAGACTGCCCCCGCCGGTTGACAAAAATCAGAAACCGCCGGAAGTGAAAAAACGCAACGTCTTTGTTGTGTTGATTAACTCGGCCGACCAACTGCTTGTTAACGGTAAGCCCGGCGACCTGAGAGACCTACGTAGGGAAGTCAAAGAATTTCTTACGCCCGTTTTTTCGGGAAATCCGCAAAGCCCCAACGTTGACGGTCATCCCCAAGTGACGCAGGTGGATTTGGAAGGCATAGGCAAGTTTTGGAAATCCAAAGGTGTGGTGTCGATGCAAAACGACCGAGGCACTTCATATAAAATGTATATTCACGTTCAAAACGAATTGGCTGCGGCGGTGAACGAATTGCGCGACGAAGTATCCAATAAATATTTCGGAATGGACTTTAAGGATTTGCTGGAAAAATTCCCCAAAAAAGCCAAGTCCATACAAAAAGCCGTTCCCATGTCAATTTCGGAAGCCGAGCCTGTCAGCTTGGGTGAATAAACCTGTGAATCATTAAATTAGGAGAAAATTATTATGGCTAAATTCAGAAAAGAAGGGAAAAAAGAACTGCCGGCAATATCAACGGCCTCCTTGCCCGATATTATCTTTATGTTGCTGTTCTTTTTCATGGTATCAACGGTGATGCGTGAGGTTACCCTTATGATTACCGTCAGACCGCCCGATGCTTCGGAAGTTCAAAAACTGGAAGACAAATCTTTGGTGAGCTATATTTACATAGGTAAACCCATTAAAAAATTGCAGGCAAAAATGGGTAAAGAGCCCAGGATTCAGTTGAACGATGCCTTTTCCGAAGTCTCTCAAATCAAAGATTACGTTATTCAGTCGGCTTTGGATATTCCCGAAAACAAAAGAAAGAAACACATCATCTCCCTCAAGGTTGACGAAGATACCAAAATGGGTATTGTTTCTGACGTAAAACAGGAACTTCGCAAGGCCAACGCCCTGAAAATCAACTATTCCACTAAAAAGGGATTTAATGTAAACAAAGAGTAAACAGAATTTTATTTTTATAATTTTAAAAAAAGGAGTTTCCCCGCGGGCACTCCTTTTTTTCTAAAACAAAATTTCCATGAACGAATATTTGGCGCTTGCCCTTGTCTGCGTTTTGGTTTTTATATTGAATATGCCCTTCGGCTATTGGCGCGCCGGAGTAAAAAAATTCTCCCTTCAGTGGTTTTTGGCCGTTCACGTGCCCATACCTTTCGTCGTTTGGTTGCGCTTCGGCTTTCATCTCGGCTTTCAACTTTACACCTATCCTTTCATGATTGGAGCCTTCTTCTTCGGCCAGTGGGTAGGTGCCCGCATAAGGCTCAAAAAGATGAATAAAAACGGGAATGAAAAGAAAGCTTAACGCTTAAAAATCACCTATTTAGACCCCGTAAAAATTCCGCAAAACCATAGTGGCAGAAAAAGCTTTAAATTGTTGAAATTCATATTCATATATGATTTTTTACACAAAATAAAATACCCAAACCCCAAATATTTTATTTTGTTGTAAAGATAATTTTCAGATATTAGCCCCCCGAATGCATCCCGAAGTAGTGAGCGTATTCGGATGTTCATTGTAATAAAGGGTTGTGTAAAGGAAAAACCGGATTTGTCGAATTTTCGGCAAACGATAATCTATATTTTTAATTAATATTTTTAACCACGCAACAAATTTTATATTATGGCTGATTATCAAAAATTAGTTGATGATTTTATGGCTAAAATAAAAGCCAAAAATCCCGGTGAAGTAGAATTTCACCAAGCAGTATATGAAGTAGCGGAATCTCTTATTCCGTTTATTGAGGAAAATCCTCAATATAAAACGGCTAAAATTCTGGAAAGAATTGCCGAGCCCGAAAGAGTTATTATGTTCAGAGTTCCTTGGATCGACGACAATGGCGACTTGCAGGTAAACCGCGGTTTCCGTATCGAAATGAACAGTGCCATAGGTCCTTACAAAGGAGGCTTGCGTTTTCACCCCACCGTTTATTTGGGAATTCTCAAGTTCCTTGCTTTTGAGCAAGTATTCAAAAACTCGCTTACCACCCTGCCCATGGGCGGCGGTAAAGGCGGTTCAGATTTCGACCCCAAAGGAAAATCCGACAATGAGGTTATGCGTTTCTGCCAAAGCTTTATGACAGAGCTCAGCCGCCATATCGGACCTAACACCGACGTGCCCGCAGGCGACATCGGAGTTGGCGGTCGTGAAATAGGATTCCTTTTCGGACAGTACAAACGTATCCGCAACGAGTTCAGCGGCGTATTGACGGGTAAAGGCCTCGAGTGGGGCGGCTCTCTCATTCGTCCCGAAGCTACAGGTTACGGCGATGTTTATTTTGCCAAAGAAATGCTTGCCACCAAAGGCGAAAGCTTCGAAGGCAAAACCGTTGTCATCTCCGGTTCGGGTAACGTAGCTCAATATGCTACCGAAAAAGTCATCCAACTGGGCGGTAAAGTTGTTACCCTTTCCGATTCATCGGGCTATATCTACGATCCCGACGGAATCGATGAAGAAAAACTCGCTTTCGTTCTTCACCTTAAAAACGTTAAACGCGGCAGAATCAAAGAATACGCCGAAAAATACGGATGTGAATATCACGAAGGAGAAAAACCCTGGGGCGTTAAGTGCGATATTGCTCTTCCTTGCGCAACACAAAACGAGCTTGACGGCGATGCCGCCAAAACTCTCGTTGCAAACGGCTGTATCTGCGTAGCCGAAGGTGCAAATATGCCTTCCACTCCCGAGGCTGTGGAGTACTTCATCGAGAACAAAATTCTCTTTGCTCCCGGTAAGGCTTCCAACGCCGGCGGTGTTGCCGTTTCGGGTCTCGAAATGTCGCAAAACTCGCTGCGCTTGAGCTGGACACGCGAAGAAGTTGACCAAAAATTGCACGACATTATGGTTAACATTCACCAAACTTGCGTTAAGTACGGCACCGAAGCCGACGGTTATGTTAACTACGTAAAAGGTGCCAACATCGGCGGTTTCGTGAAAGTTGCCGATGCTATGCTGGCTCAAGGCTATGTATAGAATTTTTTAACCTTCCGAAAATAAAAGCCGCCGACGGACTTCCGTCGGCGGCTTTTTCTTTATCCGCAGAAAACAAAATCAAGCCTCAATCCCTGAAAAGATTTTTTTCCTTGATGGTTTTGGCAATCTCTATGGGTACGTATTTTTTCCACGCGGGATTTCCGTCTTTTATCATCTGCAAAACCTCGTGGGAGTCGATGTAAAGTTCTTTGATGAGTGTTGTTTGAATATCAAGGATTTTGCGGTTGGCTATCAGGTATTCAAAAAGGTGTTTCACATCGTCGTCCATGCTTATGTTTCGCGAAGTTATTAGCTCGTCGGTGCCTTTTTTAATGGTTGGATAAATGTACATTTTGGCATCTTTCCGGAAGAGTTTTGAGATAGCGGCGAGAATGCCCCCGTCAAGGTCTTCGTAGTATTTTTTATTGAGCACCTTCTCCAGTGTGGGAACTCCTATTATTATACGCAACTGCTTCATTTTCAGCTGAGAGAAAAAGGAGGTGAGCTTGTAATATTCTCTGAAATCCGATACCATAACATTTTGTCCAAGGCTGTTGAGCATATTCACCCTTTCGAGGAAGTCCACCTCGTCGATTTCGCCTTTGGAGGTGATGCCGTTGAGGGTTAACTCACAGAAAAACAGAGTGTTGTCGGGTTCGTAGTCTTCGTCGAGTTGAAAGAGGTTAAGGCTTCTGTTGATAATGTCGAGCAAAATGTTGGTAACAGGCTTGAAGCGTCCTCTTATCACCAATACATTTTTTTTGTAAAGCATATCGGAGGGTTGCGCTACATTACCATTTTTGTCGAACATTATGGTGTGGGTCATTCCGTATTTTACCAACAAAACGGCCAAAAGACGGTTGTCAACATAGCTGAGATTGGGCCCTTCCATTCGTATCATGGTGATTCTCAAGCGGTCTTTGCCGAGGTTGTCAACAAGCGATTGAAGAAAGGTGTGCGGGTCGGCATAGTGATAAGCGCAGGCGTAAAGCAAGTTGACACCGAGGATGCCAATGCTTCGCTGCTGCAGCAGGCCATCGTTTTCCATCAGTTTCACATGTATCACCACGGTGTTGGCTTCGCCGTCGGGGGTGAGCCTGAATTTAACGCCCATCCAACCGTGACCTTGGTTGGTTTTGGTGAAATTCAGTATTTCCATGGTGTCGGCAAAGGCAAAAAACAAAGCGTCTTTTTTGTCGCTGCCGAGCAGGTTGACCGTTTGGTCGTATTCGGTGTTCAACATCTTGAGCAGGCGGTCTTCCGACACGTATCTGCCTTTCTGCCCGTGGTTGTAGAGCTCGTCACTGAATGACTTATCGTAAGCCGAAATACTTTTGGCAACCGTTTGTGAGGCTCCGCCGGCTTGAAAAAAGTGACGCGCAACTTCTTGTCCGCCACCTATTTCCGCAAAAGAACCGTAAAAATTTGTATCGATGTTAATCTTTAAAGCTTTACGGTTTGTTGGAATCACTTCATGCATAGTGTACTGTTTTTACGGCTGCAAAAGTAATGCTATGCCCTGTTGTTTTAACCAAAAAAAATATATGTCATTTTTTGGGAGTGTCAGGCTTTAACCATACTTAACACAAAAAGCTCCATTGGTTTTTATTTCAAAGCTAATTTTGTTTTTTGCCGATAAAAGAAAAAGTAATGAAAGAGAAAGACGTAATTATAAATAAATATTCAAAAAAAGAAGAGCTGATAAACGCTTTGTCGCACGGCTTCGGTATATTGTTATCCATTGTGGCTCTGATTGTTATGCTTAGAAAATCCTTTGCCTTGCACTCGTCTTCTTACATAGTAACGAGTCTTGTTTTCGGGCTTTCAATGATATTTCTTTACACCGCCTCCACTCTGTATCACAGCGTTCAAAAGCCTTCGCTGCGCAATAAATTAAACGTTATGGACCACATGGCCATTTATGTTTTGATAGCAGGCACCTATACTCCGTTTACCGTGAATGTGCTCGGCGGCACCTTGGGTTGGGTGATTTTTTCCATCGTTTGGGGGATGGCACTTTTGGGCATAATTTTGAAAATTTTCTTTTTCGGCAAATATAATATAGTATCGGCAATTGCCTATGTGATAATGGGTTGGGTTATTGTTTTTGCAGTAGGCACGCTTTATGAAAATTTAGGCCCGGCCGGCACTTTTTGGCTTTTCTTCGGCGGCTTTTTCTATACGGTTGGCGCGGTTTTGTATCTTCTTGAAAAAATGCCTTACAATCACGCCGTTTTCCATTTCTTCGTTTTGGCAGGCACCCTCAGCCATTTTATTTCCGTTTATTTTTATGTGCTGAAATAGTGTATTCATTAACAACAAAAGGTGCATAACTTTTATTTTTCAGGAGAAATCTTTTTTGAACGAATAATAAATTTGCATTCGATTAAACGGATTACAAACAAATTAAACACGTGATTATGAACAAGTTATTTATGTTTTTCCTGATGCTGTCTTTGGGTTTCTACGGACAGACTTTATACGGACAATCGGCTTCGGTTTCGCCTTCGCGACTGTATTTTAAAGTGGCTCCGGGCGGTTATAAAAGTCAAAGCATAAAAATTACCAACAACGGCAAAAAGACGGAGACCTTTAAGGTGAATTTTGCCAATTTCAGTGCGCCCGGCAACAAGGGAAAAACAAAGGTAACCAAACCCGACGAGAAAAACGAAAGAGGCTGTGCTCAATGGCTTTCGGCTTCGCCGGCATTTGTGGATATTCCTCCCGGAGAAACACGCGACATAGAGATTCTTCTTCAAGTTCCGAACACACCGGAAGCCAACAAGGCGCGATGGGCAGTGGCTGTGGTGAAACTCACGCGCGAAAACACCGGCCAAATGGCCAAGGGCTCCGATGTTGTCGGCATGCAGATAGTTCAAACTTTCCAATTCCTTATTCATATCTTCCAAACACCTCCTTCGGTAGTTTATAAAGAAGCTACAATTACCTCTTTTTATCGCGATTCTCTAACAAACGATTCGTTGATTAATCTTAAAATGGAGGTGAAAAATACGGGAGAAACCATTATCGATTGCGCCCCTTATCTTGATGTGGTTAACAAGAAAACGGGAGAAAAGACAACCGTTAAACACAAAGGATTCACTGTGTTACCCGGCGGCGAAAGAGAGATAATCTTCCGTTTGCCGAAGACCTTGGGAAAAGGCGAATTCGACATCTTGGGAGTGGTTGACTACGGCAGCGACACCGACATTGCGGGTGCGGAATTGAAATTGAAAATTCCTTAGTTTACAACCGTTTCAGCCATCGCTTTATCGTTTGAAGCGTCGTTTGTAAAACTTTTTCCTCTTGTTCCAAATGAGGGATGTGCCCGCAGTTGCTTAACTGTAAGCGCCTTACATCACCCGATACGACTCTTTCGGCTATTTCGTCAAGCTGTTTAAAACTGCCGTATTCATCGTTTTCGCCCTGAATAAGCATCAAGGGAGTGTTTATTTCTTGTAATTCATCGAACATATTCCAGTGAAAAAAACGCGGGTCGAGCCAATAGTCGAGCCATTTTTCAACCAGCTGCGCCGCTCTTCCGTTTTGATATTTGTCCATACGTCGCAACAACTCCGAATCTATCTTTTCTTTCAGACGCATAACCCCCTCAACGGTTTTCTCTTCTATGAAAACGTGAGGCGCTTCAATGACGGCGCCCTCTAGATTGACGGGATTTTGCGAAGCGTGATACAAGGCAATGGTAGCGCCGTCGCTATGCCCGAAAAGTATGTATCTGTCTATATCTAAATCTTTTAGCAGTTGGGGCAATATTTCCTGCCCTTCTTTTTTCAGAAAATCGACCGGAATGTCACCGGGCCAAAAATCGGACGCCCCGTAACCCTGACGGTCGTAAAGCAAACCTTTGAGTCCTGCTTTGCGGCACAGCTTGTCGGGAAAATCTTTCCATTGCCCTATACTTCCCAAGCCTTCGTGTAAAAAAACCACTACCGGCCCGTCTTTGTCCGCCGCGTTTTCGTTGCTAAAACGGTAATTGATGTTTATTCCCGAAACCTTTATTCTCATAGCGATATTGATAAGGTGCGAAAATAAAAAAAATTGCGTGAGCGGATATGAGCTTTAATTCTAATTTTGCAAGGCTGTAAATTTGAATATTATGATTAAGAATTTTGTAGAAGAATTGAGGTGGAGAGGGATGATTCACGATGTGATGCCCGGCACCGAGGAATTGCTTGCCAAAGAACAAACTTCGGCTTATGTGGGCATTGACCCTACTGCCGACTCGCTGCATATCGGACATCTTGTGGGTGTGATGATGCTCAAACACTTGCAGTTGGCAGGCCATCGTCCCATAGCTCTTATCGGAGGCGCCACCGGAATGATTGGCGACCCTTCGGGGAAAAGCAAAGAGCGTAATCTGCTCGACGAAAGCACTTTGCGTCATAACCAGGAGAGCATAAAAAAACAGCTGGCGCGCTTTCTCGATTTCGATTCGGGAGCCGCAAACAGCGCCGTGTTGGTTAATAACTACGACTGGATGAAGGAGTTTTCCTTTTTGGATTTCATCCGTGATGTGGGAAAACACATCACGGTAAATTATATGATGGCCAAGGAATCGGTGAAAAAACGCATTGGCAGCGACAGCAAAAACGGCATGTCGTTTACCGAATTTTCGTATCAACTGGTGCAGGGCTACGATTTCCTCTTTCTCTACAAAAATTACAACTGCAAGGTGCAGATGGGCGGTGCCGACCAGTGGGGCAACATAACCACGGGCACCGAGCTTATCAGACGAAAAGAATCGGGGGAAGCTTTCGCCATCACTTGCCCGCTCATCACCAAAGCCGACGGCGGCAAATTCGGCAAGACCGAAAGCGGCAATGTGTGGCTGGATGCCGAAAGAACTTCGCCCTATAAATTTTACCAATTTTGGCTCAATACTTCCGACGAAGATGCGGCCAAATACATCAAGATTTTCACACTTTTGAACAAACAAGAAATAGAGGAGCTGATAGCAAAGCATGCGCAAGAGCCCCATCGCAGGGCGCTGCAACGCACTCTCGCCGAGGAGGTAACGAAGATGGTTCACGGTGAGGAAGCGCTGCACTCGGCCATCGATGCTTCGCAAATACTCTTCGGCAAAGGCACCACCGAGCAGCTGAAAAATCTGGATGAAGACACTTTCCTTTCTGTTTTTGAAGGAGTGCCCCAAAGCAAGGTGAGCAAAGAGGATTTGAAAGCGCCTTTGTTTAATTTCCTGTCGGAAAAAACGGGTATCTTCAAGTCGAACGGTGAGGCTCGTAGAATGATAAAGGACAACGGTGTTGCCGTTAACAAAATGAAAATCAACGAGTCCTTCGATTTTTCCACGGCGGATTTGCTCAACGGGAAATATATTTTGGTGCAGAAAGGAAAGAAAAATTATTTCATTATTGACGTTAAGTAATCATTTGAATAATCGCCGGTTACCGGTTTTATACGGACAGAAACCATGGCTCACGAACATCATCACAATCATGAGGGCGGCAATTTGGGGCTAACGATATTTTTAAACCTGCTGATAACCTTGGCTCAGGTTGTGGGGGGAATAATATCGGGCTCCATGGCGCTGTTGTCAGATGCGGCTCATAATTTCAGCGATGTTCTTGCCTTGATAATCAGCTATATAGCCCGCAAGCTTGCCGGCAGAGAAAGCTCTCAAACACAAACATACGGCTACAGGCGTGCGGAAATATTCTCGGCGTTTCTCAATTCCTCAAGCCTGATAATCATATCCGTTGCCCTTGTTTACGGCGGCATCGAAAGGCTGATAAAACCTGTGAGCATTCAAGGCTCTTTGGTCATTTGGCTTGCCGCCTTGAGCATTGTGCTGAACGGCCTTTCGGTTTTGCTTATTAAAAAAGAAGCGGAAGAAAGCATAAATATTCGTTCGGCTTACCTTCACCTGTTTACCGACATGCTTACCTCCGTTGCCGTTTTGGCCGGAGGCTTGGCAATGCGCTATTTGAATTGGTTTTGGCTCGACCCCGTAATTTCTCTCGGCATAGCCTTTTATCTGATTATCGGCAGCCGCAAAATCCTCTTGCATTCTTTGAAAATTATGATGCAGTTTTCTCCCGAAAACATTAAACCCGATGATATAGCGCTGTCTTTCAAGAAGGTTACCGGCGTAAAAAATCTTCACCACGTTCATTTGTGGCAGCTTAACGAAAACGAAGTGATGTTCGAGGCTCATGTTGATTTTGAAAAAGACATAAGCCTGTCGGAATTTGAAGAAAAGCTGCAGGAATTCGAGGAGATTTTGGCCGGCTTCGGAATACATCATTTCAATATACAACCCGAATTTAACAGAGACGACAGCAAAGAAATAATTCATAGGCATTGACCGTCTTTTTCGCCTTTTATTAGCTCTGCTTTCTCAAGTAAAAAAACCTATCTTTGCCGCAAATTTTATGTGCTATGAATCAACTTTCGGAACAAGAAATATTAAGGCGTAAATCGCTGGAAGAGTTATACAAATTGGGCATTAACCCCTATCCTCCGGAGCAATTTGAAGTGAATGTTACCACCGAGGAATTGCATTCGGGCTATGAAAAAAATCCCGCCGCTTTTGCCAATGTGAAGATAGCCGGTCGCATCATGACGAGGCGCATCATGGGGGCGGCAAGTTTTGCCGAGATTCAGGATGAATTCGGCAGGATACAGCTCTATATCAAACGCGACGAGATTTGCGAGGGCGACGATAAAACGCTGTATAACACTGTTTTCAAAAAGCTGCTCGACATTGGCGACATCATCGGAGTCGAGGGTTATGCCTTTGTAACCAAGATGGGAGAGCTTAGCATCCACGTGAAAAAATTGAAGGTGCTGAGCAAGGCCCTGCGTCCTTTGCCTGTGGTGAAAGAGAAAGACGGCAAGGTTTACGATGCCTTTTCCGACCCCGAGCAAAGATACCGCCAGCGCTACGTGGATTTGATAGTTAACAGCGAAGTGCGCGAGACTTTTAAAAAACGTAGCAAGGTGATAAACACCATGCGCGAATATTTCAATTCCTTCGGATATTTGGAGGTGGAGACTCCCATTCTGCAACCCATTCCGGGAGGTGCCGCCGCGCGACCCTTTATCACTCATCACAACGCCTTGAATATTCCGCTTTACTTGCGTATTGCCAACGAGCTGTATCTCAAGCGTTTGATTGTAGGTGGCTATACCGGCGTTTACGAATTTGCCAAAGATTTCCGCAATGAAGGAATGGACCGCACCCACAATCCCGAATTTACCGTTATGGAAATTTATGTGGCCTACAAAGACTATCATTGGATGATGGACTTTACCGAAAAGATGATAGAGAAGGTGGCGCTTGAGCTTCACGGAACCACGGAAGTGCCTTATGGAGAGAATGTTATAAATTATCGCAGGCCTTTCAAAAGGGTTAGAATCCTCGACGCCATTAAGGAGCATACGGGCTTTGACGTGTCGGGAATGAACGAGGAAGAGTTGCGTGATGTTTGTCGTAAATTGGATATTGAAGTTGACGAATCCATGGGAAAAGGAAAGCTGATAGACGAGATTTTCGGTGAGAAATGCGAGCATCATTACATCCAACCCACTTTTATTATCGACTACCCTGTAGAGATGTCGCCGCTGTGTAAGAAACATCGCGATAATCCGGAATTGACCGAGCGTTTCGAGCTGTTTGTAAACGGTAAAGAGCTAGCCAACGCCTACACGGAATTGAACGACCCCATCGACCAACGCGAGAGGTTTAAAGAGCAACTGCGCCTTTCGGAAAAAGGTGATGATGAGGCCATGTTTATCGACCAAGACTTCCTGCGTGCATTGGAATACGGCATGCCTCCCACCTCCGGCATGGGCATAGGCATCGACAGGCTGGTTATGTTTATGACCGACAAGGATTCCATTCAAGAGGTTTTGTTCTTCCCGCAAATGAGGCCTGAGAAAAAGAAAAGCCTTGCAAGCGATGAAGATTTTATGGAAAGAGGCGTGCCCAAAGAGTGGGTGGAGCTGTTGAGAATGGCCGGTATTGAAACCATAGAAGCCCTTAAAGAGCAGAATCCCAATAAATTACACGGCCAACTCTGCGGCTTGAGGAAGAAAAACAAAATAGATATAAAAAATCCTACACCCGAAGAAGTGAGTGCTTGGGTAAATGGATAGCAAAAGGGCGAGTGCGACTAAATTATATGGAGCTGCTTAGCTTTAAGCAGGTATAGTGCGCTTGTGACATACCAAAAAACAAGCGGGAAAAGGCTTTAGAGTTTCACTCCGCCTTTTCCCGCCGTTGTTGTTTCCAAAAAAGAAAACTAATTTTACTCCACTTTAGCTCTTACGTAATAATAGGGCCAGTCGATATCTTGATTTCGGTAATAAACCTCTTTCCATTTGGGATGACCTGTCTCCTGCATCTTTGAGATATTGTTTTTTATATCGTAATACAAGGTATTTACTTTCTTTTCAAGGTCGAGAGACATGCCTTTGATTTTCACCACAATGAGGGTGGGCACGGCAAAGGTCTTAACGGTTTTTTTCTGCCACAAGTAGGTGCCTTTTTTGATTTTCTTTTTTCTGTAGATATCGTTCAAACGCCTGTCTTTAATGTTAACAAGTTGAATTTGAGCGGTATCGGGCATATCCATAAGGGAATTAATGGGGACGCCGCCCACATAAAAATAGGCATCTATCTCACCTTTCATCAGGGCTTCATAAGCATCGTTAGAGCCTATTTCCACATTGTCCCAGTCGATACCGAGCTTCTCTTTTATGGTAAGAGCCGTCACGTGGGTGCCTTGCCCGGGTGTGCCTATGGCTACCTTTTTACCTTTTAAATCTTTAATCCTTTTTATTCCCGAGCCTTTTTTGGCTATCAAGTGAATTTCTTCGTCGAGAAAGAGGGGGAACAGAACCCTGATATCGTTTTGTAACTTGTTGTTTAACACTTTGTTGGCAAGCAATACATCGTATTGCATAAATGCCACATTGATATCGTTATCGGCCATCAGTTGTTTAAAATTGTCAACACTTCCGTTGGAGGTCAGCACCTCAACAGGCTGCGAAGCGTAATGACTTATGTCGGAAGCAAGGTGGAAATATGTGCCGCCTTGTAAACCGCTTAACAATTTTATTTGAGCCTGAGAATTGGTTGCCGAAAGAAGAAAAATCAGCAAAACGACAAGTGATCCGTAAAGTTTTTTCATGATTCTAAAGTTTATATTCACGGTTACAAACTTAAATATTTTTTTTTAACGCTTGTCAATTGTTTTTTTTAAAAGCTTAATCCTATCACGGGGCCAAAAGAAATATTGTAGGGATAAAATCCGAAATCCCGTGAGCTGTTGAGGGAGTTGAGAAAGAAAACGGCCCGTGTGTCGAAACCCCAAAAGAGCGATTTGCTGCCAGTGTGCAGCAAACGGGCGCCCACATCCGTACCGAAAAGAAAAGTTCGCAAAGCGCTCATTCTGCCGAAATCCGTCCGGCTGCCGTCTTCAAGGCTTGTTTCAACCTTGTTTTTACCCACCGCGGCAAAGGCAAAACCGCCGTTTGCCGACAGTTGCCATTTTCCTTTTTTAACGTAATAACCCACATTGAGGAAGGCAGTATTCAGGTTGACAATTGTACTGATATTCTTAAAGTTGCGCAAGTCGTCGGGATGATTAAAGCCGTTTTCTTTCATTATTTTGTCGATATCGCCAAGGGAATAGAGACCCGCGGCAGTATAGCCGAAGTTTTCGCCGTTAATATAGTTGAGTTTATCGGGGATAATACGGAAATCGGACTTGGAAAAAACTTTTAAAACCGAAAAACCGGCAGAGAAATAAAAGCTCGGTGAGAAAACAAGCTGCAACGACAGTTGTGGTGAAACAGAAAAGCCCGGGCGATTTCCAACGTAAGCCGCCGAGGTTTCAAACTGCGGGTCGTTGTGACCGGCAAAGCCGCCCGAAAGCCCTGAATTAAGGCCGGCGGCAAGATAAATTACCGGTTTGAATTTGGCTGAGCTTGTGGTGTCGCCGACTGACTTCTCTGAGGCTTTTGTGTTGTCGCCAAGAGAATTGTCGGCTGTAGTTGTTACCCCTTGTGCGCTGTCGGCAGGGGGTTCACCTGCTACATTTTGTTGCGGCAGCGAATCCTTCTTCGCCGCCGCGTCTGCAGTATTTTTTTCGTTTCTTGGCGGCGAGGAGGTCTTGTCAAACTCAAGTTCTTTTTCCGGAAGTTTGCTTTGTTGCAGGGCTTTGCCTTTTCGCCTGTTAATCTTCGGGGAAGCTTGTTTGCTTTGTCTCACATTTGCCTGATTTTCTTCTTGTTGCGAAGAGTTCTTATTTGCGCTATTCAACCCGGTTTGCGGTCTTTGTTCAAGTTTTTTTGCCGTTTTCGCCCTTTGGACTTTTTGCGGGGAAACAGTGCCGGCGGCTTTTCCGTGCTCTGTGGCTTTTCGCTCAGACTCGTTTTGTTGCTTTTCTACCTTCGGAGTAGTGCTTTTGTTTTCGATTTTATTGTTCCGCGGGCGAGTATTTTCCCTGTTTCCACAGAGGGAGAAAATGAGGAATGCAGACAGCAAGAGAACAACAAGCCCCGCAAACCACCACCACAGCAAACGGCGACGGCGACGGGCTTTCAGAGCGGCGTGCATGCGGCGCACAGCCCCCTCCGGCGTGCTGACGGAGTAGTTTTTCGCAGCCTCTCTAAACAGCTTGTCTATGTTGTTTTCCTCTGTCATCTCTTGTCTTCTTTACTTTTCAGTTGTTGTTGCAAAATCTGCCTTGCCCGCGACAGATTCGACTTGGAAGTGCCCTCTGAAATATCGAGCATTCCGGCAATTTCCTTATGTTTAAATCCCTCGATGGCGTAGAGGTTGAAAACCAACCTGTAGCGTGTGGGCAGACGACTTATCATGGCCATCAACTCGTTGGCATGAAGCGTGTTATCCTCCGGAACACTCCGGACAGAATCCATCAGAGCTTCAACATCTTCCACCTCTCTGCGGTGTTTGTTTCTGCGGTATCGCATCAAGGCCAAATTGATAAAAACGCGTCGCATCCACGCCTCGAGATTACCGTCCTCATACTTCTTTATGTTTTCAAAAATTTTCAGGAAACCGTCGTGAAGCAGGTCTTCGGCGTCTTCCCTATTGGAGGAATAGTACAAGCAAGTGCCGAACATTTTATCGGAAAACATCTCGAAAAGCAAGGCCTGATCTTTCGGCTTGTTTTTCTTACATCCGGCAATTATTTTATCCAAAGACTTCACGCAAAATCGTTTCCCTAAAAATATACATTATTTCGGTGCTCCGATAAAAAATGCACTTAGCTTGCAAAAGGTTGCGCGGCAAGTGAAAATCCCGTTAAATTTTTTCGTTTTGTCCTGTTTTTGAGGGATTTTCAAAAAAATATTTCTAAATCGGTGCGATTTGTATTATATTTAGTGTCTCTTAGAAATCGAAAAATTGTTGCGGCCAACACTCTTCTGTTACATCTCAACTCGCTGATTTCGAGACATATTATTCTGAAGAAATCAAAATATTATTTTTTAGTGAAGTTTTTGACTCTTTTCCCCGAAACTCGCAATAACCAATTAAAACACATCAATATGGAAAATTTTATCGACCAAGAAAAATGTAAAAAATGCAGGTTGTGCATTGAAGTTTGTCCGGTGAATATCATCGGAATTGACGACAACTCATCGGTTAATTTTATAAAAGAAAGAGAGTCCATTTGTCTCGAATGCGGGCAATGTATGGCTGTTTGTTCAACCGGTGCGGTGAAAATCGCCAAGTATTCTTATGAAGAAAACTTAATAAAACTGCCTGATAATGACGTTGATTATCAGAGGTATATGAATTTTATTGCCACGCGCAGGTCGGTGCGAAATTTCAAAAACAAAGCCGTTGAAAGCTCTCTCATCGAAAAAGTGTTAAGCTCTTTGGACTATGCTCCCTACGGAGCCGCTCCGCAAAAAGTGGAAATAACCATTATTAACAAGCGCGAGAAAATAGAAGAAATTTTGCCCTTGACCGAGAAGTTTTTGGATAACATCGTGAAATGGATCGACAATCCTTTTATCAGCAGAATAATAAAAAGGAAGAAAGGCGTAGAGACTTTCAACACCATAAAAAACCATTTGTATCCAATGTCGAAAATGGAAAATTATAAGCTCAAATATGGCGACAGGATAACGCGCGGGGCTCAGGCTCTTATGGTGTTTCACGCCAAAGTTTCATCCGAGGAACACACAAACAATTCTTTGATTTATGCCACCTATGTAATGCTTGCAATGCACTCGGCGGGCTTGGGTGCTACCATGAACGGCATTATTCCGGCCGCCATTAACAAGGATGAAAAAATACGCGAGATGTTTCG
>CAZPGC010000036.1:0-22095 GCA_964585875.1 uncultured Prolixibacteraceae bacterium
TCAAGTTTGGCTTGTATAGCTCGTTCAATAGCCCTCTCTCTGATAGTGATGGCTGTCAGGCTTACGTCGTCGAGTTTGTCTTTTACCTTTTTGCTGTTCCTGATTAGTTTAAACAGCTCATCGGCATCTTTAAACTGCGGCATGCCGCGAGGGTTGCCGAAGTTTGTTACTTCTATATGCTTAAAGCCAGCAAGTACAAGCTGTTCCAATACCCATAACTTGGCTTCGGTGGGAATAAATTTCTCCTCGTGTTGAAAACCGTCTCTAACGGTTATATCTCCTATTGTTACTTTCTTTGGATAGTTCATATCTGTTAAATTATAATATTCTTTGTAAAAACGTTATTTCGTTCGACTTGTTAAAATTGCCAATCGATGAGCAATGATATCTCCACATAAGACAGTGGGGCCGGCCGGCAAATTCCGGGCATCAAAGCCCAAATTGAAATGTAACGGAGACCCCGGCACTTTGTAGTAGGGACTCCAAACAAAAAACTACAATTTCATCTCCGGTATTTCGCCCTCAACAATGACGGGGGCTCCCGTGTTGTCAATAATTTCTTGCACGCTGACGCCGGGAGCTCTTTCCACAAGTTTAAAGCCTTTGTCGGTAACGTCAATAACGGCCATATCCGTAACGATACGCTTTACGCAATTGACTCCCGTAAGCGGTAAAGTGCACTCTTTCATCAGCTTGGGTTTGCCGTGCCTGTCGATGTGTGTTGTGGCCACTATGATGTTTTTTGCTGCTGCCACAAGGTCCATGGCTCCCCCCATTCCTTTGACCATCTTGCCCGGAATTTTCCAACTGGCGATGTCACCTTTGTCGGTAACTTCAAAGGCTCCGAGGACGGTAAGGTCGATATGGCCGCCTCTAATCATGGCAAAGCTCAGCGATGAGTCGAAGAAAGAAGCCCCCGGGACGTAGGTTACAGTTTGTTTTCCGGCATTGATAAGGTCGGGGTCCAGTTGATCTTTGGTGGGAAAAGGTCCTATCCCCAGCAGTCCGTTTTCCGACTGCAAGACCACCTCCATGCCTTCGGGGATGTAGTTTGCCACAAGAGTGGGGATACCGATACCGAGATTTACATAATATCCGTCGCGCAACTCCTGTGCGATACGTTGTGCTATTTGGTTCTTAGTCAGTGTCATAATCTTAATTTTTAGAATTAAATAAAGCCTTTTTGTTAATCACTTGTGGTGGCAAATTCGATACGTTTCTCATAATTTTCTCCTTTGAAAATACGCTGGACAAAAATGCCGGGCGTGTGAATTTGATTGGGGTCCAATTCGCCTGCGGGCACAAGCTCTTCCACTTCGGCAATTGTTATAATGCCTGCCATGGCCATTGGTCCGTTGAAGTTGTTTGCGGTGTGGCGGTAGATAAGATTTCCCGCCGTGTCGCCTTTCCATGCTTTCACTATGGCAAATTGCGCTCTCAAGCCCATTTCCAGAATATGCGGCTTGCCGTTAAATTCTCTTACCTCTTTGCCTTCGGCCACTTCGGTGCCGTAGCCCGCCGGCACGTAAAAGGCAGGAATGCCCGCTCCGCCGGCTCTGATGCGTTCAGCCAAGGTGCCTTGGGGCACAAGGTCAACTTCCAACTCGCCGCTGAGAAGCTGACGTTCAAACTCTTTGTTCTCTCCCACATAGGAAGAAATCATCTTTTTTATCTGATGTTTGGTAAGCAGCCTGCCAAGTCCGAAGTCGTCAACTCCTGCGTTGTTCGATATGCAAGTCAGATTTTTGACGCCTTTGTCGAAAAGGGCATTGATGCTGTTTTCGGGTATGCCGCATAGTCCGAAGCCTCCAAGCATGATGGTAGCTCCGTCTTCTATGTCGCGTACGGCCTCAGCCGCATTTTTCACTACTTTATTCATGGTTTGTATTTATTTGTTGTTATTAATTTTCGGGTTTTAACAGCCTATGTATCTGGATATCACCAGCCTTTGTATTTCCGAGGTGCCTTCGCCGATTTGCAGAAGCCGCTGGTCGCGGTAAAAGCGTTCCACGGGATAGTCTTTCATAAGGCCGTAGCCGCCATGGATTTGAACCGCCTCGTCGGCCACCTGTTTGGCAATTTCGGAACAATATAATTTCGACATTGCAGCCTCTTTGGCAAAGGGTTTTCCGTTGTCTTTCAGCCAACAGGCTTTGTAGAGAAGGTTTCTTGCCAGCTCTATTTTGGTGGCCATGTCGGCGAGTTTGAAAGCGTTAATTTGGAATTTGGAAATGGGTTTGCCGAATTGTTTACGCTCTTGAGCGTAGGCAAGTGCCATTTCGTATGCGCCTTGGGCGAGGCCGAGTCCCATGGCTGCTATGGAAAGTCTTCCGTTGTCGAGGGTGGAGAGCATCATATGCGAACCTTCACCGATTTCTCCCAAGAGGTTTTGCTCGGGCACGGTGCAATCGTCGAAATATAGCTCGGCGGTATCGCTTGCCCTCCACATCATTTTTCCGTGCATGGGCACCTGTTTGAAACCCGGCGTGCCGCGTTCTACAATGATGCACGTGAACTCTTTCTTGCCGTTTTCAAAGGTTTTTGTAACAGCTTGAACGGTAGCTCCCATGGCTATTTCGGAGGCAGCATTGGTAATGAAAATTTTGGAGCCGTTGATTATCCATTTGCCGTCTTCGAGGCGTGCCGTGGTCTTGGTGCCTCTCGAGTCGCTGCCCGCACCCGGCTCGGTAAGGCCGAAGCCCCACAATGCCTTGCCGGTGCATAGCATTGGCAAATATTTCATCTTTTGCTCCTCGGTGCCGTAATAATATATCGGCCCGATACCCAGCGAGTTGTGGGCGGCAAGGGTGGCAGCTTGTGAGCCGTCAACACGCGCAAGTTCCTCTACGGCAATGATATATGAAAGGGTGTCGAGCCCTTGTCCTCCGTATTTTTCGGGAAGATACATCCCGAAAAGACCCAGTTCTCCCATCTTTGCCGTCAGTTCGTATGAAAATTCGGCTTTCTCATCCAGCTCTTGAGCACGGGGTTTGATTTCGCGTTCCGCAAAATCGCGCACCGTCTCGCGAATCATCTTTTGTGTTTCCGTTAGTTCAAAGTTCATTATTTTGTGTGTTTTATGTGTTTGTAATTAAGTTTATTAGTCTTCTTTTTCCAATTTAATCAAAAGTTGTGAATTGTCAACCATATCGTTTTCCGAAACCAATATCTCCTCAACAACACCGTCGCGCGGGGCCTCCAAAGAGTTCTCCATTTTCATGGCTTCAACCACTATGAGCACCTCGCCTTTGGCTACTTTTTGCCCCGCCTCGGCCATCACTTTTATAACCTTGCCTGGCATTGGAGAAAGTACGGCATCGCCACCGCTCTCCAGCTCCGGCGACACATATACCTCCGACATCACCAACTCGTCGCTTCTGATTATTTCTACGCTTAAACCTGCCTTACTAACGAAATGCCTGCCTGTGTTGTCAGATGAAATATGGTAAGTGCCTATAACTCCGTTGATTAACGCCCTGACACTTTCTTGCGAGATGCTTTTTAGCTCGCACTCCATTAGGAGGTTGCCAACGCTGAAGAGATAGGTGATTTTATCCTTAATTCTTATTTCAAAGTTGAGGTCTTTGCCGTTGACACTAAGGTTTACGGTGGGATAGAAGCGCCAAAATCCGATAGTGTTCCAGATATTACCGACTTCCGTTTTGTCTTTTCTGATGTTTAAATCGTGAATCAAAAAGGCTGCAGCCATTTCTTCGATATTTGCCGCAGATTCTCTTCTTTCTATTTCATCCAAAATTTCCCCCGTGTTTTCATCGCAGAATTTTGTTGAAATCTTATTGTCGATAAAGGCCTTATGACCTAACAGAGCTCTCAGGTAGGCTATGTTGGTTTTAATACCGTGGATTATGTAATTTTCCAAAGCCTCAACGAGTTTGAGCCTCGCCCGCTCTCTGTCCTCGCCCCAAACTATGAGTTTGCTTATCATAGGGTCGTAAAAACTGTGAACGGTGGCGGCGCTGTCGATGCCGGCATCCACTCTTATGTTTCTTCCGGAAGGGGCGGCATAGAGTGTCATAGCTCCCGGCGAAGGCATAAAGTCCTTGGCGGGGTCTTCGGCATAGATACGGGCCTCAATGGCATGACCCTTTTGCCTTACCTCGTCTTGCGCTATGGTAAGTTTGTTGCCTGCCGCCACAAGAATTTGTTCTTTGACAATATCTATTCCGGTAACCATCTCGGTAACAGGATGTTCCACCTGAATGCGGGTGTTCATTTCGAGGAAATAAAAGTTGAGGTTTTTGTCAACGAGAAATTCTATGGTGCCCGCACTGTCGTAAGCGATACCTTTTGCTATTTCAGCTGCCGATTTTCCCATTTTTTCTCTCACTTGGGGCGAAAGAGTAGGGGAGGGGCTTTCTTCTATAATCTTTTGGTAGCGACGCTGTATGGAGCATTCGCGCTCGTACAGATGAATCACGTTGCCGTGTTTGTCGCCAATCACCTGAATTTCAATGTGTCTCGGCTCTTCGATGTATTGCTCCACATAAACTTCGCCGTCGCCGAAATAGGCTTTTGCCTCTCTTGATGTGGCCTCGATTGTTTCTTTGAGTTTGCTGCGGTCTCTAACGATGCGCATACCTTTGCCGCCACCGCCTGCTGCCGCTTTTACCAACAATGGCAGGGGAATTTTTTCGGCCTTGGCCACAATCTCGTCGCTGCTGCCCGTTGCACCTTGCGTCATGGGTATTCCCAATTGAGAGACCAGCTTGCGGGCTTCTATCTTATTGCCCATCAGGCTTATAGCCTTAACGGAAGGCCCTATGAAAACAAGTCCTTCGCGTTCGCATGCAGCCACAAAGTCGGGATTTTCGGCAAGGAAGCCATAGCCCGGATGAACGGCTTGGGCCCCGGTGCGCACTGCCAGTTGAACGAGTTTTTCTATATTTAAATAGGTGTCGCTTAGTTCCCGTTCGCCGATGCAGTAGGCTTCGTCGGCAATTTTTACATGGAGCCCGTCCTTGTCGGCCTCGCTGTAAACGGCCACGGTTTTTATGTCCAATTCTTTTGCCGCTTTGATAATGCGCACGGCAATTTCTCCGCGGTTGGCAATTAGTATTTTGTTGAATATTTGCATTTTGCTTTCCTTTAATCCGTATTCAATATGGTTATTTTACCCAAGCCGGCTTGCGTTTTTCCAAAAAGGCAGCCATGCCTTCTTGTCCTTCTTCCGAAGCGCGAATGTCGGCAATCATCTTGGCTGTGTAGTCAATGGCTTGATTAAGAGTGAGTTTGTTGGAGATGTCGAAAAGGAGGTTTTTACAATGTGTCATGGCTTTGGGGCCACTCGTCCTCAAAAGTGCAATAACTTCGTTGACATAATCCTCGAGCCGGTCGGCAGGCAATGATTTGTTGACAAGTTTATGATGATAAGCTTCATCGCCTTTAAAGCGTTTGCCGGTGAGCATCAGCTCTTTGGAGCCGTACTCTCCAACTCTTTTGGTAACATAAGGCGATATGCAAGCCGGCACTATTCCTATCTTCACCTCGCTTAAAGAGAAGGTTGTGTTTTGGTCGGCATAAGCAAAATCGCAGGCCGCCAAGAGGCCGTTGGCGCCGCCTATGGCCGCTCCGTGAACCACCGCAATTGTGGGTTTGGGGCAGGTGTATATTTTGTAAAAACATTTTGAGAGGTTAAGACTCTCGGCATAGTTGTCGTCATAGCTGTATTTGGCCACATCGCGCATCCAATTGAGGTCGGCACCGGCACAAAAAGATTTACCCCTGCCTCGCAATATAACGATTCTCACTCTTTCACTTATCTCTTTATTGCTTTCAATTTCTTCAAAAACATCTATTATTTCCAATATCATCACTTCATTGAAAGCGTTGTGAATTTTCGGACGATTCAGCCAAAGAATGCCCAAATCGTCTTTGATTTCAAATTCTAATGTTTTATATTCTTTCATTGTTTCGTTTTTCTAAAAAATTGTCAATCAATCTATTATTCTCTATATTTTACATTCTGAAGACCCCGTATTTCGTCTCGGGCCACGGCTTGTTAAGCGACATGGCAATGCCCATGGCAATCACCTTGCGGGTATCCATCGGGTCGATGATGCCGTCGTCCCACAGGCGGGCAGTGGAATAATATGGAGAGCCTTCGTAATCGTATTTCTGCAATATTCCTTGCCGCAGTTTTTCTATTTCCGCAGGGTCCATTTCCTGACCGCGCGCTTTCAATTGGTCTTGTTTCACCTGAATGAGCACGCCGGCAGCTTGTTCGCCGCCCATCACCGAGATGCGGGCGTTGGGCCACATAAACAGCAGCCTGGGGTCGTATGCACGGCCTGCCATGGCATAGTTTCCGGCGCCGAAAGAGCCGCCGAAAACAACAGTGAATTTGGGAACGTCGGCGTTGGCCACGGCATGAACGAATTTGGCGCCGTCGCGGGCTATGCCGCCACGCTCGTATTCTTTGCCCACGATAAAGCCTGTGATGTTTTGCAAAAACAGAATGGGAATGCGTCGCGAGGTGCACAATTCGATAAAGTGTGCTCCTTTTAATGAAGTTTCGGAGAAAATGACGCCGTTGCTGGCGATAATGCCGACCGGAAAGCCCATTATGTGGGCAAAGCCCGTGATGATTGTAGGGGCGTAGCGTGCCTTGAACTCCTGAAATCTGCTGCCGTCAACCAAACGGGCTATTATTTCTTTGGCGTCAACGGGTTTTTTGAAATCAATAGGGGCTATGCCGTAAAGCTCCTCAGGGTCGTAATAAGGCTCTTCGGGTTGTATGATGTCGAGTTTTTGTTTTGTGCGATTTCCCAACGAAGAGAAAATGTTACGACAAATTTCAATGGCGTGTCTGTCGTTGTCGGCGTAGTGGTCGGCTACCCCCGAAATGCGAGTGTGAACATCGGCACCGCCGAGCTCTTCGGCTGTAACCTCCTCACCTGTAGCGGCTTTCACAAGTGGCGGGCCTCCAATGAAAATGGTGCCTTGGTCTTTTACAATGATGGTCTCGTCGCTCATGGCAGGCACATAAGCGCCGCCTGCCGTGCATGAGCCCATCACTATGGCAATCTGCGGAATGCCCATTGCCGACATTCGGGCTTGATTGAAGAAAAAGCGTCCGAAGTCGAACCTGTCGGGGAAGACGTTGGCTTGCTCGGGAAGAAAGACCCCGCCCGAATCGACCATGTAAACACAGGGCAGGTGGTTTTCCATGGCTATCTCCTGCGCCCTCACGTGCTTTTTTATGGTTTCTTTCACGTAAGTGCCGCCTTTGACCGTGGCATCGTTGGCAATGATAATGGACTCCCTGCCGTGAATTACGCCTATCCCCGTGATGATTCCCGCCGACGGAAATTGGTTATCGTACTCGCCGTAGGCCGCCATGGTGGAAAGTTCGAGAAAAGGTGTGTTGGGGTCAACAAGCAGGTTGATTCTCTCGCGTGCAAGCAGTTTGCCGCGTTTTTTATGTTTTTCCACAGCCCTTGGCGATGAGCCGTTAATCACCGACTTCATCTTGCCGCGAAATTCCTCCAAAATGTTTTGGAATTCCTCTTTGTTTTTTAAAAACTGCTGTGAAGAAGTATTAATCTTTGATTCTATTCTATACAAAATGCTGGAATTTAACTGGTTATCGTACTAAATTTACTTTCGTGTTTGTTCTCCCAAAAATAGAAAAATATCCCTAAAATCCAATTAAAATCGCTTGTTTAGAATATAAAAAAATGTGAAAAATTACGAAGCTGTTTGAATTATCAGGTATTCAATTAGTTAGGGAACAACCCCTGCGTGTAAAAAGAAGACGGATAAAATAGTTGCAAATCGGCAGGGAGCCTTACAAGGTGCTCGAATATTAACCTACTGTCAATCCGCAAAGTAATATTTCCATCTGTTGGAATATGCCGCATTATCTTTTTTTTCAATTTGACAGGTAAGATAATCTAAAGGTTTATAACATTATAAATCAGCTGAATACGGATTGTTAATCACATTTTCTTGCTATTTTTTTTAAAAAGAGTAAAACTTTGTTTTTGCATAGTTCATTGTTTTCGTTTTTCTCGGGCAAAGACAAAACAGCATTAACCCGCGGAGTGGGAATTAAAAGCTTGATTATTAACAAAAAAAATTAATCATGAAAAAGTTTTTATTCATTCTGACGATTATGCTGTCATCGCATCTTTACGGCATTTGTCAAAGCAGTTCGGTCATTGCCTTGGAGCTGAGGCCCATTATCACAGTTGATGTGAAAGATACCACTATCGTAATCAGGGCTCCGTTTATGGATAAAAAGGCGATAAAAGAAAGTCTCTATGTTACCCGTAAAATGTACGAAGTCAGAGGAGAAAGCCCCAAAGCCGTCGATAATAAAAAAAGAAAAGAAGTTGTTTACACAATTGTTCATCTTCTGTGAATAGGCCCGGTTTTAAATTGCGGATTTTTTGTTAGCGGGGGCAAAATGACCGCGCGGCATCCGTATGCTTCAGCCTTGAATTAGCTCCCCCGTCTCCATAAATTTGTTTTTGAAAACGAACTCTAAACATTTCTAACAAAACGCAGGTAATTATGAAAATAACAGGGACTTTCGACGTCACATTGGATTTGGCGCCATTCCTCAGTGCCGAAACAGGAAAATTAAAAACGAAACAGGTGCTTTCCCCCGACTATGAAGAATATTCCAAAAATGGGATAAGTTTACTTTTTTATGGAAGAATTTACAATAGAGGCGAACTCGATGGCGGTAACAGTAACAAATCCATGGCGGAAGTGCTCTACGACAATTTTATTAAAGATTCGTTTCACTCCTTTAAAAACATCAACGGCAAGGCTACTGTTATTGTTATTGGACCTGATTCAACAACGATTTTCAGAGACCATTGGGGCGAGGGACCTTCTATTTTTTACACCGATAAGATGTTTGCCGGAGATATGGATACCATATTGAAAATCAGCGGAATAAGTCCACAAATTGATAAGGTGTCTCTTAACTCCTTTCTGCGTTACGGCTTCATTCCCGCGCCGCTTACCATTGTTCGAGGAATAAACAAGGTGCCTGCCGGATATGTGCTTATAAGCTCAAAAGACGGAAAGAAACTTGTCAACCTTTATGATTATGCCGAGTTTAAAGGCGAGACCTTGAAAATAGATATGGAAGATGCCGTTGAGGAATACGGACGCTTGTTGAAGCAGTCGATTCGCCGGCGCATCGAAGGAGCCTCCACTGTCGGGGCTCTACTGAGCGGAGGATACGATTCGGGTGGTAATATTGCTGTGCTGAGAGAGGTTTATGACGGGGACGTTAAAAGTTATTCCATAGGCTTTCGCGACAATCCCTTTTCCGAATTGCCCTATGCCGCCATCATGGCTGAGAAATTCAACTCCGAACATTCAGAATACCTTATGGATGACAAAGATTTGGAGACCCTGCCGCAGGCAATAAAGGCCTTTGGAGAGCCTTTCTCCGAATCGGGCTTTATGCTAAACAATGCCGCCATGCGTTTTGTGAAAGACGAAAGCTTGCCCGTGGTAATAGGCGGCGACGGCAACGACCAAATGATGGGTACGACCGGAAAAGAGCTTGCCTTGCACTTTTTGATTAAAAAGAAAGGATTGGCCTTTGTGCAAAAACTTTTTGCTTCGCTTTCCGACAATGCCTTTTTCGACAAAGACAATGTCGCCTTCAAAGTTCGTTTTCATAACAACAAGATACTCAATGTGATGCGTCCCGATAACTTTGGGTTTAACGGACACCTGATGAGAACTGTTTTTAATCTCGGCAAGGTTGACGAGCACCCCGTTTTCGCCTCCATTCCCGAAAAATATAATGATTTTGAGGATTTTCACGACCTGCACAATTTTTACCTCGACATAAGGCATTCAATCAACGAGGTCATCCTTAATAAAGCCTCGCGACTGTCGGCTTTTTACGGTGTAAACCTCGCCTTCACCTATATCGACAAAGATATTTACGACTTTGTGAAGAAGCTGCCGTTGGAAATCAGGCTCAAGGGTAATGTTGACGAAGTGGCTAAAGGTAAAGGCGTTACAAAATATATCCATAAAGTTTACACCAAGCCTAAATTGCCGAAAGAGGTAACGGAGCGCAAAAAACAAGGAGGCTTTTCGCCTTTGGCCATATTTTTCGCCGACGGGCAAAAAAGAAAAAAGATTTACGATTACATTGCCGCTTCGGCTTTTGCCAAGAGCTTTGTCAAAGAGAGGGGCTTGCAATCCTTTTTTGCTTCTTATGAAAAAAATGCCACGGGCAGGGGCTATTGGTTTTGGTATAAACAGTTGAAATCCAATCAGTTGATAAATCTTTTAATAATGGCCCTTTGGTGGGATATTTACATCGAGAAAAAAACCTACAACAGTGTTTCGGAATTTCTAAAATAAATGATTATGGCAGCATTACGTGTACCAAAATGGGTCGCAAAACACCTTTACGAATATGAGAATGTGGATGATATTCCCGAAGAAGTTTTTGCGAGAATAAGAAAAGGCTTCGAAAGGATAAATTCCGGCACCAAAGAACCATACCTCACAGTGGGTATGATTGCTTGGAATGAAGAAAAAAATATTCTCTCGAATCTTTCATCGCTCTCCGAACTGCAATGCAGCAAGCCTTTCGAGGTTTTGGTGGTAAACAACAATTCCACCGACCGAACGCAGGAAATACTTGACCGCTGTGGTGTAAATAGTATTCTTGAAAAGCAGCAAGGCTATGGTTTTGCCCGGCAGGCAGGCATCAATGCCGCGCGCGGGAAATACTTCCTTACCGGTGATGCCGACTCCATTTATCCACCCGATTGGCCCGATGAGATGCTTAAAGTAGCCGAGAGGGAAGGCGTTGTCGGCGCCTACGGCATGTGCTCTTTTTTGCCCAACGAGAAACGCTCGCGTTTGAGCTTTGCCTTTTACGAATTGTTGAAAGATACCATTGTGAAGGCTAGAGCCATAAATCGCCCCGAGCTCAACGTGATGGGAATGACCTTTTGTTTTGAAACGGAGCTTGCACGCAAAATCGGCTTTCCCACCGACAACCGCCGCGGTGAAGACGGACGGATGGCATGGGCCATGAAAAAACACGGCAAGCTCGTTTTGGTTAAATCCAAAAAATCGAGGGTGTGGACAATTACGCGCACCATCGACTACGACGGCTCTATGCTGAATGCCATTGCCGTGAGGGCCAAAAAGGAAATTATGAGATTCAAGGAATATCTTGCTCCGCAAAAAGGGGAATATAAGGAGAGAGTATAAGTCTGAGCTTTAATTTTTTACAATTCACCGGTTTTTCCAAATTACTCATTCATCCTTCTTTGGTGAAGAGACATTTTGTTAAATGCAGAAAAAAATAACTTCGTATTAACAAAAACTTAACAAGTTATCCATACTTTTGCAACTTCTATTTTAACCGAGAGTGATAAATTAGTTCGTTTTTTAGAGATGCTAACAAATAAGCCTGATATTCATATTTAACTGAAATCAAGCTAAGAAGTTGTAATAAATTTATGAAAAGATTTTCTTTATTGATATTGCTGTTATCAATAGTATTTCGTTATGGATTTACACAGATTCCGGCGGGATATTATAACGGCACATCGGGATTGACGGGTAACGCCCTCAAAGTCAAGCTACAAAAAATCATACGGGGGCATACAAAGCGCTCATATAGTCAGGTTTGGACTGATTTTCAGTCAACCGACAAAAAATCCAACGGCAAGGTATGGGATATGTACAGCGATGTGCCCGGTGGCACACCGGCTTATGAATATACTTTCGGCAGCGGCCAATGCGGCAGCTACAGCCAAGAGGGTGACTGCTATAATCGTGAGCATTCTTTCCCGAAATCATGGTGGGGAGGCGGCAACGACACCATGTACACCGACTTGTTTAACCTTGTCCCCGTTGACGGATATGTGAACAGCCAACGGGCATCTTATTGCTACGGCGAAGTTGGTAGCGCCTCGTGGACGAGTACAAACGGTTCAAAATTAGGCACTTGTAACTACCCGGGATATACGGGAACCGTCTTTGAACCCATCGATGAGTACAAAGGTGATTTTGCGCGAGCGTATTTTTATATGGCTACGCGTTATTTGAGCAAATTTGATTCTTGGGCACCAAATACCGACATGCTCGACGGTACGGGATTCAGCTCTTGGGCTCTTAATCTTTTGCTCGACTGGAATACGCAAGACCCTGTGTCTCAGAAGGAAATAGACCGTAACAATGCGGTTTACAACATTCAGGGCAACCGAAATCCTTTTATCGACCACCCCAATTGGGTTAACGACATTTGGAATCCTTCGGCTTCGAGTTCTGCTCCTGTTTTCACTTCCGGCTATCCTTCTACCGCCAACATTGCGGCAACTTCTTTCGATTTGATTGTAAATCAGGACAAAGCCGGAACGGCTTATTTTGTGGTATTATCCAATGGTGCTACGGCACCCTCGGCAACGCAAGTGAAAAACGGACAAGATGCTTCGGGCAATTCGGTGGCGGCAAATATGAAAGGAAGCATAAATGTAGCGGCGGGAAGTACCGATTACAGCGCCACAATTAGCGGACTCACAGGTTCCACCGACTATGATGTTTATGTGGTGTCGGAGGATAACAGCTCGCCGGCAAACCTGCAATCCTCGGCAACTCTTGTTGATGTTCAAACAGCGGCAGGAGGCTCCTCTACCGTCATTGCTGAGCAAAATTTCGAGTCGGGCAGCTGGAATTATACGGCCACGGCAGGCTACGGGAGTGTTGCAGTGAGCACCGACAGGAGCTATAACGGCACCCAATCTTTGAAGTTTGCAGGTTCCAACAATCACAATTCCGACCCTTATGTTGTGTTCGACAATGTGAATATTTCATCGTACACAAATGTGGTTTTGGAAGTGGCTTTTTCTGCAAACGGACCCGATTCGGGGGATGATTTGTATCTCGATATTTCATATGACAACGGCAGCACTTGGACAGGTGCAGGTTCCGTTAAACTTGTTGACGGATATGGCAACGCAAACGTGGCCTTCGGAGCAACAAATTCGAGTGATCCGACAACCGTAGGCAGCAATCCCTGGCAAGTGAATATTGCGGCCTCGCAAACACAAATAAAGGTAAGGATACGTTTTGACGAAAGAAGCGGTAAAAACAACAGCAGCGATTACTATTACATTGACGCCGTGAAACTTACCGGCACAAGTTCTGCACCTTCAAATTCCACCGAGTCGGATATTATCAAAACAACTTCGTGGAATGAGCCGCAGAATATTGCCTACTCAAATTATATCGTAGCAAGCGGTTTGACTACATCGAATGCCGTGGAAGTGGCAAAGTTTACCTTGAGAGACGGAGGAAACGACATTAGCGATGCTGATTCTTATTCTACAAAACTCACCGATATCACGCTTAGTGTAAGTAATTACGGGAATATTGCCGCCCTTGCATTGTTTGACGGCACCACAAAACTGGCGGAAGTGACAAACGTAACGGCAACAGTCTCTTTCTCATCATTGAGTATCGAAGCCGGCGACGAGAGCAGCAAGGATTTCTCTCTTTATGCAGGCTTTAAAAGCACGGTTACCGATAATCAAAATCTAAAATTTGTGATAAGTTTGGTAAGCGCCGATGCAAACGGCTCCGGTTTTGCAAGTGCCGACGGCGGTGCAGCGGCAACCGACGATACGGGTGATAAAAATAAAATAGAAGTTACGGCCGACCGTTTGGCATTTATTTCCAATAAGCCGCCGGCAAATGTGGGTTTAAATGCCGATTTTGAAGTTGAAACCGAGGCTGTCGATGCAAACGGAAATCGCGATTTGGATGCCGCCCAAACGGTTTCGCTAACGAAGGCGAGTGGCACCGGGGCCTTGAGTTCGGCTTCGGGATTGAGCAAGGCTTTGTCGAGCGGCTTGGCCTCATGGACTGATATTCAATATAATACGGCAGAAGATTTCACAGTATCGGCAAGTGCTACGGGGCTTACTTCGGCTACGAGCGCGACGATAACATGTGCCAACAACACATATTTCTCCGACCTGATTATAAGCGAATATGTTGAAGGTTCTTCAAACAATAAATATTTGGAAATATGGAATAACACAGGTGCTACCGTTGACTTGTCGAATTATAGAATCGATATTTATTTCAATGGCAATACCTCACCCGGAAATCCCGTTAACTTATCGGGTACCTTGGCACAGGGCGATGTTTTCGTGATAGCCAACAGCTCGGCCACCAAGTGGTCAGGCACGCCCGATTTAAGTTCCGGCAACCTGTCTTTCAATGGTAATGATGCTGTTGCCTTGGTGAATACCGCGGCAAAAGCTAATGTTGATGTGTTGGGCACCATAGGAAACAATTCCAACTTCGCTCAAGATGAGACACTGGAAAGAAACACTACCGCAACAGGCCCTTCCGCCACCTACAATTCTTCGGAATGGACGGTGAAGTCGCAGGATGATGTGAGCGGCTTGGGAAATCCCGGCCCCTTGCCCATACAATTGCTGGACTTCAGTGCCGAAGCCCTTAACGGAAAAGTGATTGTCAGGTGGCAAACGGCTTCGGAAAGCGATAACGACTTTTTCAGCCTTGAGCGCTCCCTCGATGCTCGTAATTTTGAGGAGGTAACCCGTATTGCCGGTGCAGGAAGTTCAAATGAAATAAGGAATTATTCCTTTATCGACAGGCTTGATATTCAAAACGGGGTGCTTTATTATCGTTTGAAACAAACTGATTTTGACGGGAATTTTTCATACGGAAAAATAATTGCCGTCAATGTCAAATGTAAAGATTTTCAGCTGCTTAGCTCTTATGTCGAGGGTGATGTTTTGCATTTGAAAATTCAAAATTCTCGCGCGGTTAAGCTGGTAACTGAAATTATAAGCCCCGGCGGACAAAGCCTCTTTCGTAAAGATATTATGAGCCGAAAAGGGCAAAATCATTATAAAATGACTTTGAAAGATATAGACACAGGCGTGTACTTGCTGCGTATTTATTCCCCCTCGGGAATGCTCGTTCGTAAAATTTTTATCGAGTAAGTTTTCACTTTCCTACTTTCTTCAAATAAACATCGAAAATCAAGTCCGATTTCGGGGGGATTATGGGCGGGCGTCCTTGCTCGCCATAAGCAAGTTTGTAAGGAATTATAAAGCGGTATTTCTCACCTTCTTTCATCTTTTGTAAGCCCTCATCCCATCCGGGTATAACCATGTGACGTCCCACAATCAGCATTATGGAATCGCCGCGCTCAACGCTCGAATCGAAGATTTTGCCGTTGCGAAAATAACCTGTGTAAAATACCGTAACGGTATCTCCCGCTTTTACCTGACGGCCTTTGGTTTTTTTAACGGCGATGTATTGCAAACCGGATGCTGTGGTAACGGTATCTTTGCCGCTGACATCAAAGACTTTCGGCGGTGTTACAATCTCATAATCAACAAGTTCCACGTCAAATACCAAGTCGGCTTTGGGTGGGATAACGGGATTGCGTCCCTGTTCGCCGTAAGCCATTTTATAGGGCACTATCAGGCGGCGTTTCTCTCCCTTGCGCATGCCGACAACACCTTTCTCCCAGCCTTCTATCACTTGATGACGACCTATAATAAAATCAAAATCTTCGGCTCCCGGGTGGTCGAAAGAAGAGTCGAATTTGCGCCCGTCGATAAAGTAGCCGGTGTAACGCACTATGGCTCTGTTGCCCTCTTTTACCGAAGCGCCTCTGCCTTTTTTCACAACTATATAAGCCAAGCCCGAGGCGAGTTTTACGGTGTCTAAACCCGTTACATCATAGGGTTTTACAGGCTTTTTCAAAGAAACCAATTTCATATAAAAAACGAGAGTGGAGTTTGGCGGAATCGTACCCACAGCTCTTTTCCCGTAGGCTAGCTCGGGCGGTATGGTAACCTTCAGCGAGTCGCCCCGGCGCATATAACGCAGCACTTCTTCCCAGCCTTTTATGACGCGCCCCGTGCCCAAGGTAAAGCTGATGGGACGCCCCCTGTCGTATGAATTGTCAAACTCCTTACCGTCGGTGAGCATGCCGCGATAATTAACATCCACCACGTCGCCCGAATCGGCAAATTCGCCTTTTTTATTTACATCATAAAAAATCATCTTCAATCCCGAAGAGGTGGTATATTCTTTTTTCTTTTTTATTTTGGTAAACTCGCGCTTTTGTGCATTAACGTTTGTAAATGAAAAAGCGGCAATCAACAGAATAATGCATGCTATATTTTTCATAACGGGATGCTTATTTTCCTTCTACACCAAGAACTTCAATTTCAAAAACCAATACGGCATTGGGCGGTATTACTCCGCCGCTGCCCGTAGGGCCGTAAGCCATTCCTGAGGGTATGATAAAGAGAGACTTTTCACCTACTTTCATTGTGGATACACCTTTATCCCAACCGGGGATTACACTGCCTGTGCCAACTATGAAAGAAAAAGGATTGTCTTTGTTTTGGTTGGAGTCGAATTTGGTGCCGTCGAGCAAATAGCCCGTGTATAAAACTTTCACCAAATCGCCCTTTTTTACTTGTTCGCCTTTTCCTTCTATTTCTACTTTTTTATAAATGCCATCGGCATCGGGTGTGGCTTTTATATTGTTGTCATTCAGGTATTTGGCTATGTCTTTTTGCTCTTTTTTCTTTAAATCTTCGGCTTCTTTTTTTCTTTTAGCCATGTAATCTTGCTCGGTATAGGTATCAAGCACTTCCACTTCGTAAAAAAGCGGGGTGTAAGGAGGGACAACACCTTCTGCTCCGCGAGCCCCGAAAGCCATTGCCGAAGGAGACAACAATTTGAATTTATCACCTACGTTGGCATTTGCCAAAGCGTTGTCGAAAGCCATTCCGAAGTATCCCGTGCCTACCATATAGTCAATGCCCTTTCCGTTGTTGTTTATCTTTGAGTCGTATAAGGGGCGCGAGCCATCCAACTTGTTGATTTTCAGATTTATATTAGCATAATTACCGGCTTTCAATTTCTCGCCTTTTCCTTTCTTTTCGCTTATGAAATAAATGCCGTTGGAGTCGGGAGTAACGGTGATATTTTCTTTGGCGACGAAAGACATAATCAGAGGCTTTTCTTTGCCGCGAAGCTCTTCCATTTCTTTTTGTTGCTTGGCTTCAATTTGCGCTGCGGTTTCCAACTTAAGCACCTTTACGTTGATAAAAAAGAAGGAGCTGCTGTCCAACTCTTTAGGTATTCTCGAGCGCATAATTTTCGTATAGAAAGAATCGACGGATTGTACAAACCTTGCACTGTCGCCTTCTCCCATTAATTTTAAGCCCTCGTAAATATCACCTTTATAAACCGACTTTCGCAATTGTACTTGAAATGGTTTTGCTATGGCCAAAGGATTCAACAGCGAATCGTTTGATTTGTAATAATTTAGCAACACGGTCATAACATCGCCGTCTTGTGCAACTGTCGTGTCGTTGCCGCGCTCATAGAATTTGTAACGCAAACCGGTGTCTGTGGTTTCGTAGTCTTTAAATTTATCGTTATTGCAGGCCGTCATAACAGCAGCCGAAAGCACAACAAAAAGCATTAATTTTCTCATGTTATTTGTTTATTTGTGAAACGGCAAACATAAGGTAAATTTTTGTTTGGCTAATAGTTTCAGTTATTAAATAATATTAAAATATGGTATGCGGAAAGGCTCACTCTTTAACAATCCTTCTGTAAATATTAGTGCCGTTCATTTCCAAAGATATAATATACACACCGCTTTTTAAGCCTTTTAAATCGAGTGTCATAGTCTTTGAGGCGCTTTGTTTTTCAAGTACAATCCTGCCCGACAAATCGGTAATAGACACTTTGTTTACCATATCCGGAGCTTCTATAGTCAGCCGGTTTCTCAAAGGATTCGGATATATTTTTACATTTGTAATTTCTTGATTTTCAATAAATCTCACCGGCGAATAGGTGTATTTTCCGTCAAAGTCAACTTGCTTAATACGGTAATAGTTTATTCCCGAGAAAAGATTGTTATCGACAAAATTGTAGTTTGACAAAGAGTTGCTGTTGCCTCTGCCTTTTACTCTTCCCGTCTCTTGCCAATTTTTCAAATCACGGGATTTCTCCACGGCAAAAAAGTCGTTGTTTGTCTCTGAAGCCGTTGTCCATGTCAACAGAGCTTTGCCATCCGTTTTTTCGACTTCAAAAGTGAGAAACTCCACGGGCAAAGAGCCGCCTTCGCCGTTTTCTTCACCTACGGTAAACCAATCGCCGTCGGAGAAAGAAATGTTGTGGAAGGTTACGTAAGGTGCCGAATATGAATAGAGTGCCGTCTTGGAAGCGTTTTCAAAATCGCCGTCGTCGTGGTCGATAAGAAGTACCAGGTCGGCAGAATTGTCGAATGACCATCCCGTGATATCCACAATCACCGTTACCGTGCCCACATCGCCGGTTTTGTCAACGCGCCACACTCTTTTCATATAATTGCCCACATCTGTCGGTGTGGCAGACCAAGGTATGGAGAAAGTGCCGTTTTGCACGTCCACATTGTCGTCACCCCAAAGCAAATAGTCACCCGAGCTCAGTGACGAGGCGCTGTTCATCCTAACGCGACTGTAGCCCTTCGAGTCGCTTTGAAAATCACTACCCCCTTGGCTGCCTATGCCGCTTACGTTGTAGTAATAATAGGGGTTTGTGGCGTCGTCCTTGTCGTAGGCATAAATGTCGTCGCTGATGGTGATATCGTATTTCGATGAAAGATAATTGTCTATAATTTTTCGTTGGGCGCTGTTTACCACGTAGTTATAAACAGCTATCTCGGCAAAATCGCCGGTGAAGGTTTGTGAGGACTCGTAGTTGGCGTCGATAGCGTCTTGGTCGCAGCCAATAGCAAGGCAGCCGCCTTGAGTGATGTTTGCCGCTCCCGACATTGTGCCCGAATATCCTTGCGTGCCGTTTTTATATACATAAACATTGTCGGAGGTTCCTTCCCAAGTGACGTTCACTATGTTGAAACTGTTTGTGCTTATGTTTACACCCGAAGAATTGTTCTGGTTGGCCCTGTAAATTTTCATGTTGTTACTCGAAAAGAGTAAAAAATCGTTATCACTTGCCGACGAAGCATAGGAAAATAAGCCGTCGTTGGATTCGCCGTTGCTTTTATTTACAAAAAACACCGAGATTTCATCATCGGGAAAATCGGAGAAAGAATTGTGGATAATCCTATTGGAAGTTTGATTGAAACGCGCTACAGGCCAGCCGTTTACAACGTTGGAATAATAGGCCGGTTGATATGAAGAATTGGACTGGCTGAGGGTATTGGAATTTCCGGAGCGGTCGGTCCACGAACTTATTCTGTCGCCGTCGTTGCTTCCCGGAATGTCTTCGGGACGCACCCACAATTTCAGGTTGGCGGATTTACCCACACCGCCCGGCCCTTGATAACCGTAGGTGTCGTTGTCGGTGATGGTGAAAGTGTGTTGGCTTGTGCTGCCGAGAGTGGCGTTAACGGGAGAGCTGAGGGTAAGCACGACGGTTTCGTCGCCTTCCACTTTGGAATCGTCGGAAACGGTGATGGTGATGTTTTTGGAGGTAGTCCCTGCAGGAAAATCAACGGGACTCGATGAGACGGTGTAATCCGTTGAGCCGGTGGCTGTTCCCGATGTTGAAAAACTCACCGAAACTTCCTTCTCGGAGGCCGCCGACAGCGTAAGCTGAACGTTGTTAGTGCCAGAGCTCTCGCTGCCCGATGATGACGAAGAAGAAAATTGCACTGTGGGAGCGGCATCATTATCGTTTATGGTGTAGGTGTGAATATAAGGCGATTGCAGATTGCAATTTGTCGGATTCGACAGTGTTATTTCTATGGTTTCGTTGTCTTCGTCGGTGGCATCGTCAGTAACGCTGAAGCTGATGTTGGCCGTAGTGGTGCCCGGCGAGAAAGTAACGGTGCCGCTGCTGAGGCTGTAGTCGGTGCCGTTGGTGGCAGTGCCGCCCGTTACGCTGTAGTCAACCGTGGTGTTGTTGGAATTATCGGCTTGCGACAAGGTCAGTCCGATGCTTACCGATGTTGTGCTTTCGCTCCCCGACGATGACGAGGAATTGAAAGATACCTTTCTGGGGTTGTCATCATCGATTATTGTGTACGTATGCTCGGTGTTGGTGCCCAAATTCAAACCCGTGGACGGGTTCGATAGCGTGATTTTGAAATCCTCGTCGTTTTCAACCGCCACATCGTTGGTAACACTAATGGTGTAATTGGCTGAATTGGAACCCGAAGGAATAGTAAGTGTTGCACCGGAGACTGCAGTATAATCGCTGCCTGCCGTTGCCGTAATATCCGATGTTGTGTAGTCCACACTCACCGATGTGGCGGGAATATAATTCAACTTAACAGTGATAACCGCATTGGTATTTTCGTTTCCCGACGAGCTCGTGGTCTGATGCTCCACCACAGGCCTTATAGCCACAATGGTAACATAATCGCCGTCGCTGAAGATCACGTTTGGTATGGTGTAAACATCCCCTGTTGAGGATGTCGAATAGTCGTAAACGGAAGCTCCGCTGCTGAAATCGCCGTCGGAATCCACCATAATGCCGTAGCGTGTATAGCCAGAGGGCAAAGCCGGCAGGTCTGTGGCATCTACTTTAAAACTTACCGTGCCGACCGAGCCGGTTTCATCAAGCCGCCAAACACGGCTAATTCTTTTAACATTTGAGGGTGAACCCGATGATGTCCAGCTGCTTATGCTGCCGTTGTCATGCCCGAAAAGAAGATACTCGCCGTCAGAAGTCATATCGGAAGCGTTAAAAACCTCCAGCAGTCCGGCTGACTGAGCGTCGGTATGGGTGTTCGAGGCATCGTAACGGCCTATGCCCGCCACGTCGTAGCCGTAGGAAGATTCGTAAGCGTATTTATCATTTGAGATGCTGAGGCCGTATTTCGCGGCAAGGTAGTTTGCTACAATAATGCGCTGAGCATCATTGAGTTCCATGTTGTAAACGATGATTTCCGTAAAGTCGCCGTTGTGGGTTTGATTTGCAGCGTAGTTGCCGTTTACCGCATCCTGCTCGGCGGCAATGGCAAGGCAGCCTCCCGCCGTTATCGACGTCGAGGCGGCCATGGTGGATGAATAGCCCTGTGAGCCGTCTTTCCACAGTTTTGTGGTTCCGCCTGAGCTTTTCCAACTGAAATCGATTATGTGCCAGTTGTTATCATTGCCCGCTACGTTTGAGGAAAGGTGCGTACCGCCTCTGTAAATGTTGTAATCGTTTGAACTGTAGAGCAATAAATCGTTATCGCTGGCCGAGGAAGCATAAGAAAAGATGCCGTCACTCGATTCGTTGTTGTTTTTGTTTACAATGAAAACGGTTACCGCCGACGTGGGAAAATCCGAAAAGCTGTTGTGTATCAGGCGGTTGTTTGTCGATTGAAAACGCACTGCCGCATAGCCGTTCAAAATACCCGTCTTGAAAACAGGTTTGTAACTGTTATTACTTTGTGTGAGGTCGTTGGAGTTGCCGGAGGCATCACTCCAAGTGGCGATGTAGTCGCCGTCGGAAAGTCCCGTAATGTCGGAAGATTTTACCCATAGAATATTGGATGAAGAGTTGCCTACGCCCCCCGGTCCGCTTTGGGCAAAAAGAAAACCAACCGCAAATAAAAACGATAATAGCAATGTTAATCTTTTCATAAAATAGTTCTCCGGTTAATTGTCAATAGCAATGAAAAATCTCGTGTGTAAATCCGGCTACAAATGTATAAAAAATTTGTTAAATAAAATAGAAATGCCATGCTTTTTTAACATTTTACGAAAAACACTTCTTACGCTTTTTGCATTTTCATACATTATTGTCCGATAAAATTTTAAATCAAAGAATATGAAAGCGTAAATTATTGATAAACTATTATTTAGTGTCTCTTAGAAAACTCTGCAAAAACCAAAAACGGATCTTTCGGCGATATTTTCATTTTCCTCAACTCGCTGATACTAAGGCATCACCTTGTCTCGGAAAAATAAAAATCTCATCCAAAATCTCTCGTTTTATGAAGATTTGATAGTTTTCTAAGAGACACTATTTACAACTCGTGATTTGATAATTTTCGAAAGCAAGCCCCCCCGTAGAATAAAGTTGGTGGTATTAACTCTTCTTATTACTTTTTGCAATTTT
>CAZPGC010000037.1:0-22092 GCA_964585875.1 uncultured Prolixibacteraceae bacterium
TTTGCCAAGGTGGTAAAGTTTAAATTTTCGGTCGGGAAGTTTTATTATCAAACTTTGGAAGGCAAGCTTTACACAGTTTCTCTTTAAGAAAACAAAAACTTTGTCACCCTATTGAATATCAACAAATTGCAGAGGCCGCATTTCAAAGCTCACCATCAGGAAAGCCTATCGTCGTTTTTTCTTCTTCGTCAGCAGTGATTTTATTTCATTAAGCTTCATAAGAGCCTCCACGGGCGTTAAAGTATTGATGTCGGTATTGAGGATGTCATCTTTAATCTGCTCCAGAAGGGGGTCGTCCAACTGTATGAAACTCAGCTGATAAGAGTCTTCAATAGCTTTTTGTTCGGTGGCTTGCTTTACGGTCTCTCCGAGGTTGCCGTGCGAATGAGAAGACTCCAATTTGGCAAGCATCTCTTCGGATTTTTTAAGCACCGATTTGGGCATTCCGGCCATACGCGCCACGTGGATTCCGAAGCTGTGCTCCGAGCCCCCCGGCGTTAGCTTGCGCATAAATATCACCTTATTGTTAATTTCCTTCACCGAGATGTGGTAGTTTTTAACACGTTTGAGCGAAGCCGCCATTTCGTTAAGCTCGTGATAATGGGTGGCAAAGAGCACCTTGGCACGGGCAGCGGGGTGCGAATGTAAAAAATCAACGATAGCCCAAGCAATGGAAATTCCGTCGTAAGTGCTTGTGCCCCTGCCTATTTCATCAAGAATTATAAGGCTGCGCGTGGAAACATTGTTCAGGATGCTTGCCGTTTCGTTCATCTCCACCATAAAAGTTGACTCGCCGGAAGAGATGTTGTCCGAAGCACCCACACGGGTAAAAACCTTGTCGGTGAGTCCCAAAACAGCCGATTGGGCAGGCACAAAACTACCAATCTGAGCCATGATAACAATGAGTGCCGTTTGTCTTAACAAGGCCGATTTCCCCGACATGTTCGGACCCGTCAGAATGATAATCTGTTGTTTGTCGGTATCGAGGTAAACATCGTTGGCGATGTATTGCTCGTCGAGGGGCATATACTTTTCTATCACGGGGTGCCGCCCTTGCTTTATGTCGATTGTAAAGCCCTCATTGACTTCAGGTTTTGTATAATTGTTTTCGAGGGCAATACTGCCGAAAGAGGACAAGATATCCAACTGCGCCATTAAAGCGGCATCCAGCTGAACGGGCTCTATGAAGTCTGCAGCCGTTTTAACAAGGTCTTCGTAAAGCTTTGCCTCCAAGGCAATTATCTTTTCTTCGGCACCGAGAATTTTATTTTCGTATTCCTTAAGCTCTTCGGTGATATACCTCTCGTAGTTTGTAAGGGTTTGCTTTCGTATCCATGTTTCAGGCACCTTGTGGTTGTGGGTCTTCGTTACTTCGAGATAATATCCGAATACGTTGTTGTAACCTATTTTAAGTGAAGGAATTCCCGTATTTTTCACTTCTCTTTTGACTATCTCGCGAAGATAATCTTTGCCCGAGAAAGCGATGGCTCTCAACTCGTCGAGCTCCTGCGAAACGCCGTCGGCAATGACGCCCCCTTTGTTGAGCTGCACCGGCGGCTCGGGTCGTAGGGTTTTATCAATTTCCCGCCTCAAAGGCGTGCATGAGTTCAGCTTGGAAGCCCTTATCATAAGCGGTTTTATGCCCGAAGCCTTGCAAACGGCGGCTATGGTGGGGATTTTCTTCAAAGCCTTGCTTATTTGTTTCATCTCGCGCGGATTTACCTTGCCGATGGAAACTTTGGAAATCAGCCTTTCCAAGTCGCCGATGCTTTTTAAAATCTCCTGCAAGGACTCGCGTTCTTCATCATTTTCTTTGAAATATTCCACAATGGCAAGCCTGTCGTCAATGGCCTTTTTGTCCTTAAGGGGCAGCACAAGCCAACGTTTCAGCAGGCGCGCTCCCATGGGTGTTTTTGTGCCGTCGATAACGTCGAGCAAGGAGGCTCCGTCGGGATTGGAAGAAAACAACAGTTCGAGGTTGGCAATGGTAAATTGGTCGAGCCACACATACTTATCTTCCTCAATACGAGATATTTTCGAGATGTGCGCCGTTTTGTCGTGGTGGGTCTCTTTGAGGTAATGCAAAACCGCTCCGGAGGCAATCACGGCATCTTCCATTTTTTCTATTCCGAAGCCTTTCAACGACGTCGTTTGGAAATGCCTTGTCAGGTTTTCGTAAGCAAAATCGAGGGTGAAGACCCAGTCTTCAAAAGTGGTCAGATAATATCCGTTTCCGAAAATTTCTTTGAAGGTATCGCGTTTGTCGCGGCGCACAATCACCTCCCGCGGGGCAAGGCCTGTGAGAAGTTTCTCGATGTAATCGGTGTTTCCCTGTGCCGTTAGAAACTCGCCCGTTGACACGTCAAGGAAGGCCACGCCGCCTTTTCGTGCGTCGAGATGAACGGCTGCGAGAAAGTTGTTTTCTTTGTTTTCCAGCACCTTGTCGTTATAGGCAACGCCGGGCGTAACAAGCTCTGTCACACCGCGTTTCACTATTTTTTTTGTAAGCTTAGGGTCTTCCAACTGGTCGCATACGGCTACTTTTTCGCCTGCCCTGACCAACTTGGGCAAATAGGTGTCGAGAGCATGGTGGGGAAAGCCTGCAAGCTCCACGTGAGAAGCGGCACCGTTCGCCCTTTTGGTCAGCACAATGCCCAAAATCTTGGAGGCTTTAACGGCATCGGCACCGAAAGTCTCATAGAAGTCGCCCACACGAAACAACAACAAAGCCGTCGGATATTTTGCTTTGATGGCGTTGTATTGCTTCATCAAGGGAGTCTCTTTCACCTTACTTTTGCTTGCAGCCATAGCTTAAAAATTGGTTTTCAAAAGTATTGATTTATTAAAATATCCTTAATCTGATTTTTTCCTTAGTTTTTAACAAAGGGGAATGACAGAATGATGAAACCGGAGGATAATTTAAGGCGGCGGGACGGGATATTTTGCTTTGAGACGGAACGAAAAACTAAAGAATTTTAAAATTATTTGTTATTAAAAAATTTAATTGCCTGATATATCGACCATTAAGCAATTGTAGAGTTCGGTAAGAAAATTATTCTTGTTGATATTGATATGATTTTTACCTTTACGGCCTAAAACTGCATAAATCTATGAGAAAAATCGCATTGCACTGGCAGATTCTTATTGCTCTTATATTTTCGGTGGTTTACGGTTTGTATTTCCACACGCAATACCGGCTTGGTGAAGACAGTTTCAAAGAATTGCGCAAGCAAAAGGTACCCGGGGAGCTTATCGAAAAGTTGCAGGTGCTCGAAGGCAATGTTTACAAACAAAAAAAAGCTTTTGTGGCGGCTGTTGAAAAAGCGGCCTTCAGCACTCCCGACGGCATTCCGGTGAAAAGCAAATACCTTGTTACGGTGGTAAAAGCGGGATATGACAACAAGGCTATTTCTTGGGTATCGTGGATGGGAACGCTTTTTATGAGAGCCTTGAAGATGCTCGTTATCCCGCTGATACTCAGCTCTATAATCAGCGGAGTAACGAATATCGGCAACAGCGACAGCTTGGGAAGGCTAGGTTTGAAAACCATCACCTATTATATTTTCACTTCGGCTTTTGCCATCATAACGGGATTGATTTTCGTAAACCTGCTGAATCCGGGAGTGGGCGTTGACACCAATTTTGTGGAGTCGGCGGAAGGTTTTATAAAGACACAAAGCAGCATAGGCGAAACGCTTTTGCACATCGTGCCCGTGAACATAGTGAAATCCATGGCCAACGGCGATATGCTGCCGATAATATTTTTTGCCGTCGTGTTCGGCTTTTTTATCACCCGCATCGGTCACAAACCGCAGATGCTGCTCAAAGATTTTTTCAATGCCTTTTTCGACGTGATGATGCGTATGACCATGTGGATAATACGCTTCACTCCTTTGGGAATTTTCGGGATTGTATCAAAAACCATCGCCGACGTTGACGACCTCGCGGGGCTGGCATCAAGCATGGGCATTTATATGCTTACCGTGTTGCTGGCACTCTCGTTCCATGCGTTTATAACGCTGCCCTTTATTGTGAAATTCATAGGAAAGGCCAGCCCGTTGAAGCATTTTAGAGCCGTCACAACACCCTTGTTGACAGCCTTTTCCACCTCTTCGTCGGGAGCCACCCTGCCCCTCACTATGACTGCCGTGGAGAAAAACGACGGCGTTTCCAACAAAATATCGAGCTTCACCCTGCCGTTGGGCGCCACCATAAACATGGACGGCACCGCTCTTTACGAATGTGTCGCCGCCATTTTCATAGCTCAGGCCTACGGCGTGAATCTGTCCATAACGCAACAGGTGATGGTAGTGGTGATAGCCTTGCTCACCTCCATCGGAGCGGCGGCCATACCCATGGCGGGCTTTGTGATGATAACGGTGATACTCACCGCCGTAGGCTTACCGCTTGAGGGTGTGGGACTTATCCTCTCCGTTGACAGAATACTCGACATGTTCCGCACCTCGGTAAACGTATGGAGCGACACCTGCGGCGCCGTGACCATAGCCAAGAGCGAAGGTGAAAAACTTAAAGTCTAAAACGGTGAGAAACAGAAGACTTTTTTTACCGCCCGAGAGAAAAATCCCTCATTTACTCGCAGTGCCGGAATTTCCGAAAATAATGTTCTTGCTGGTCTTTTTCTTTGTCTCCCTTTCGGGAAAATGTCAAGGCTATTACACCGTATTCGGCGCCGACAACACTGCTATGGGAGGCACCGGTGTTGCGGGCATAAATCTATGGTCGGCAAACAACAATCAGGCAGCTATGGCCTTTTACGAGCCATCCTTCGGCGCAGGCTTTTATTACCAAAACGGTTTTATGACAAAAGAAAACTCCCTGAGTGGCGGCGCCTTGGTATATCCCGTTAAATCAGGCACTTTCGGACTCACCATCAGCAATTTCGGCTATAGCGGTTTCAATACAAAAAAGGTGGGTTTGGGCTTTGGAAAAAAACTGTCGAAGAACTTCTCCGCCGGCGTGCAGATAGACTACATCAACATTTTTATCGGCGACAATTACGGCAGCCGCGGCTATTTTACTTTTGAAGCGGGGATGCTCGTAAAAGTAAAAGAAAATTTTACCGTGGGCGCCCACGTTTTCAATCCCGTGCGGGTGAAACTTGCCGATTACAACGATGAAAGAATGCCCTTGATAATGAATGCGGGCGTCAACTGGCAGGCCGCCAAGAATCTGACACTCACGGCGGAAGCCCAATCGGATTTGCAAAACAAGATGATTCTTAAAGCGGGCTTGCAATACCTCTTCGGCAACATTGTGTATGCACGAATCGGGGTGTCGAACAATCCGAACATTTTCAGCTTCGGAGCGGGGCTTCATCTCGGCAATCTACGTTTGGATTTTTCATCGACAATGCATCAGGTATTGGGATATTCGCCGCAGTTTTCACTGGTTTACGAATTCGATTAAAAAACAGCGATGATGCAAGCGCCGGAAAAAGAAACCTTTGACAATCTTTCTTTTCGCCCGTCCGCCGGACGAAATAAAGGGCTGTATATTCTTTTGAAAAATATTCTTTTCATCTTGTTAATCACCGCCTTACCCTTTGCAGGAAAGGGGCAGCCGGGACAAAAAGCCACGGCCTTCATCACCCAAAAGATAGAGGAGCTGAGCGAAAAATATGAGCTGAACATCGACTATTCCGACCTGTTGAATGTGCTTTTATACTATTATAAAAACCCTTTAAATTTGAATACCGCCACAAAAGAACAACTTCGTTCTTTGGGTTTTTTCAACGAAATGCAGATAAACAACCTGCTGAAATTCAGGAAGAAAAACGGTCTTTTTCAAAGCATTTACGAGCTGAAGGATGTGGAAGGCTTTGATTATAATTTCATAATGGACGTGAGGGTTTTTATTGAAGTGGCACCACCGCAAAAAAAGGAGAAATTACAAGTGAAACACATTTTGAAATACGGGCGCAACGACATTTTTATGCGCTACGGACGGGTGTTGCAAGAGCAGAAAGGCTATGCTCCCGTCAGCGACTCGGCATTGGCGGCAAATCCCAACAGCCGTTATCTCGGCAGTCCGGCCAAGCTGTGGTTTCGCTACCGCTTCACCTATCGCGACAGGATAAGCATAGGCCTTGTGGGCGACAAAGATGCGGGAGAGCAGTTTTTCAGGGGCTCCAATCCGGCGGGCTTCGACTTTTACACCGCCCATCTGTATTTGCACAACTTCGGCAAGCTAAAGTCTTTCGTTGCAGGCGATTATCATTTGGAATTCGGGCAAGGTCTTACGCTGTGGTCGGGGTTAGGCTTCGGCAAATCGGTGGATGTTTTGGGTGTTCAGAAAACGGCACGAGGTCTTACGCCAAACACCTCCACCAACGAAAACCTGTATTTCAGAGGAGCCGCCGCCACCGTGGAGCTGTGGGAGCCGCTGAAGGTGACGCTTTTCTACTCAAACAAAGGCCTCGATGCCGGCCTGTTGCAGGACACTCTCGACGCAGAAGAGTTTTATTTTCAGTCGATACAAGAAACGGGAATGCACCGCACGCCTGCCGAGGTGGCTAAGAAAAATGCCGTAAAGGAGCAGCTCTTCGGAGGCAATCTGTCGTATGACAAAAGCGGCTTACACTTGGGATTCACCGCCTATAAAACGCTATACGACAAATCGTTGCAAGCTTCTACCCTGCCCTACAAGCATTTTAACTTTACGGGCAACAGCAACTTCAACGCCGGAGTTAATTTCAGTTGGTCGATGCAAAAGATGCTTTTTTTCGGCGAGATAGCGCTAAGCCGAAACGGAGGACGGGCAGGCTTGGGCGGCATAATTGCCGATTTGTCGCCGAGGTTTAAAATGAGTCTCGTCTATCGCGATTTTCAGCCTGCCTATCAGGTGCTTTACGCCATTCCCTTTGCCGAAAGCACAGGCGCCAAAAACGAAAAAGGACTTTTCGTAGGGACGAAAATTTATACAGGCGCCAAGGGACTGATTAGCGCCTACTACGACATTTTCAGCTTTCCGTGGCTCCGCTACCGTGTCAACACCCCCTCGGAGGGCAACGAGTTTTTATTGCAATACGAAAATGAAATTAGCCGGCATTTTGATTTTTACGTAAGGGCAAAATCAGAAACCAAAGCATTGAATTACAGCGATGTAGAGAAACAAACCGCATCGCCGACGCCATTGATAAGGAGGAGCCTGAGACTGAATCTTCGGTACGAGGCAGGCAGAAGCTTCGGCTTTCAGACAAGAACGGAGATTATGCACTACGAGCACAAACCCTGCAGCCAATCGACGGGATACCTGATGTTTCAAGATGTGCGGTATCGCCCGCAGGCGCTGCCTTTCGACCTCACTTTTCGTTATGCCGTTTTCTCTACCGACGACTACGACTCGCGGATTTATGCCTACGAAAACGATGTGCTGTACAAGTTTTCCATACCCGCCTACTACGGCAAGGGGCAGCGTTTTTATCTGATGCTGCATTACGACGCCGGCAAACATATCGACCTATGGCTCAGGTTTTCAAACACTTCTTTTGCCGACAGGCAAAGAATCGGCAGCTCCCTCGAAGAAATAGAGGGCAACAACAAGTCGGAGGTGACGGCGCAGGTGAGGATTAAGTTTTGAGAGGACGGGAGGAGGAGATTATGGGTATGTGGGTGAATGCCGAAGGCATTCCGACAAGATTGCTTTGTTGGGGTGGATGAATGGGTGAGTGCCGGAGGCATCCATCTATTCATCCGGACGAACCACCGCTTGTAGGTGCGGCTCCGGCATTCAAATCAATCATCCATACATTTCATAAACAACACCCAAAGATTCAAAGTATATGCTATATTCTCTAAACCGAAACAACCCAAGACCCTAAACCGCAAACAAATTGCAAATATCTATGCCATTTCAAAATGCCCAAATTATAAACCACTTTCTCATCGGTGCTTATCCCTTCACTTCCCTTTCTTTTCAAGCGCGTTTGTGGTAGCGCATTATTGCAAAACTCAGCATTGCAAAGGCATAAACGGAGATTTTTATCAAAATTTCTTTCACGTCGTATAGGCCCGCTCCTTTGAGCATTACAAGTCGCATAAATTCGATAAAGTATGCAATGGGGTTGAAGATATTAAGGATTGCAGCCCAACGCGGCATGCCGTCCAAAGGAGTGAAAAGACCGCTTAACATAATGAAAATCACAAAGATAAACCATGCAATAAACATGGCTTGCTGCTGCGTGTCAACTATGGTGCTGATAAAGAGGCCTATGCCGAGCACCAAAACCATATAAACGGAAGCGGCGCCAAGGATAAGCCACACCGAGCCGACTATGGGGATTGAGAAAACGGTTTTTGCAAGTATCAGGCCTATGACCAAGTCAACCATGGCAATAATCCAAAAGGGAAAGAGCTTGCCGATTATAAACTGATGTTTTTTGATGGGTGTCACGTTTATTTGTTCGATGCTGCCTATCTCTTTCTCGCGCACCACGTTCATCCCCGACAGGAAGGCTCCGATGAGGGTAATGAGCAGCACCAAAATACCGGGCACCATATTGGTTTTGTAGTCCAGTTCGGAATTGAAACGGTAGCGCGGCTCAAGCGTAATGAGCGCACCGGCTTTACTTTTACCCAAGGTTTTTGCTGTTATGTTTTCGTTGAAATCGCGTATTATTTTCCCGGCATAAAAAGCCATCAGGTTTGCCGCACTGCCGTTTACGGCGTCGGTAATTATCTGAACCGAGGTTTTGTTTTTGTTCGTCAGCTCTTTTTCGAATCCGCGCGGAATTACAACTATCATCTCTATGTCGTTGTTTTCCATGGGCTTATCCCAATGTTTCAGCGAGGCATTGTCGCCTTTGACCGTGAAAAAAGGACTGCCTTTAAACTTGGCTTTAAGCTCTTGCGAATAGCTGCCGGCGTCGTAATCCACAAAGGCAAGCGAAACGTTTTTTATCTCGAAAGTGGCGGTATAAGAAAGCACCAGCAGTTGCATCAAAGGCGCCACAAAAATTATCGGCAGCATGGTTTTATCCCTGAAAATCTGAATAAATTCTTTCTGAAGTATGAATAATATCGTTCTCATGGGCATAAGGATTTACGAAAGTCTGATTTTGAATTTCTTAACGGAGCCGATTATGAAAAACATGGTCATCACTAAAATTATCATGGTTTCTTTCCAAAGGCTTGCCAAGCCGGCTCCTTTCAGAATGATGCCTTTCACAATGATAATGAACCACTTACCGGGCATCAGATGCGATAAAAGTTGTAAAAGGTAGGGCATGTTTTTCACCGGAAAGATAAAACCCGAGAGCAAAATTGTGGGCAGCAGAAGGGCAAACATAGAGAGCAGCATAGCCGTTTGTTGGTTCTCGCTTACCGTAGAGATGAAGATGCCGAGCGACAGCGACATTACGATAAAGAGCAAGGCCTCCGCCAGCAACAAAGCTATGGAGCCGGCGAATGGCATACCGAAGATAAAATACGAAAGCAGCAAAATTACCGTGGCATTGACGAAAGAAAGGAGCACGTAAGGAATCACCTTGCCTACAATGATTTGCACGGGTTTCACGGGCGACACCAGCAGCACCTCCATGGTGCCCAGCTCTTTCTCGCGCGCTATGGAAATGGAGGTCATCATGGCCGAAACAAGCATAAGAATAACCGTGAAAACTCCCGGCACAAACATATAAACACTCTTGAGGGCGGGATTGTAACGAAAACGAAAGCGTGTGTCGATAAAAGCCGCTCCTTTTTTATTTTTTATAAACCGCTTTTGAAAATCGCTTACAATGGCTGTTGTGTAGTTCACCAGAATGTTTGCCGTGTTGGGGTCGCCGGCATCGGCAATAACCTGAATTTTAGCATTTTGTCCTTGCAAAAGCGCCTTGGAGAAATTTTCGGGGATGACTATCACTTCTCTTATCCTCCCGTTTCTGAAACTTGCGTCAATCTGCTTTTCGCTCTTCACGCCGGCGTCAATCACAAAGTATTTGGTGGAAGCGATTTTATTTATCAACTCGGTGGAATAAACGTCATGGCTATGGTCCAAAACGGCTATGTGTGCATTGTTGATTTCCATATTCAAGGCAAAGCCGAAAAGAGTAATCTGCGCAATGGGAATACCGAAGAGTATCACCATAGAGCGATAATCGCGAAATATCAAAATGAATTCTTTTTTAATAAAATTTATCATTATCTCTCGGATTTATAGTTACTTGTGCCTCTTGCCAAAAGCAGAAAAATATCGCTTATGTCGTCGGTTGCAAACCGTATTTTCAGTTGCGAAGGACTGCCGCTTGCCACTATTTTGGCTTTGTCCATTATTATCAGTCTGTCGCAATATTCGGCCTCATCCATATAATGTGTGGTCACGAAGATGGTCTTGCCGCTTTGTGCCTGAGCGTAAATCAAGTCCCAAAACTGCCGCCGTGTGAGCGGGTCAACGCCGGAAGTGGGCTCGTCGAGGAATATTATTTTAGGCTCGTGTATTCCCGCCACCGAAAAAGCCAGCTTTTGTTTGATGCCCAAAGGTAAATCCTTGACAAACTTACCCTTGTAAGGCCACAGGTTAAGCGTGTCGAAATATTCAGCGGTCTTTTCTTTGATTTTGCGTAGCGTCAGCCCGTAGATGCCGCCGTAAAACCTTATGTTCTCGCTGATAGTCATATCGTTATAAAGGCTGAAGCGCTGACTCATATAGCCTATATTCCGCTTTATCATCTCCGCTTCTTTATAAACATCGTAGCCTGCCACCTCCACCTTGCCGGAGCTTGGCCGCAGCAGGCCGCACAGTATTCTTATGGCCGTGGTTTTGCCGGCACCGTTGGCGCCGAGAAAACCGAAAACCTCTCCTTTGGCAACTTCAAAACTCAAGTTGTCGTTGGCAACGAAGTCACCGAATTTTTTGGTCATATTTTCAACCTTTACGCTCGTTTCCATTGGGTTTTTCTTTCATTAAATCCATAAAACAATCTTCAATACCCGCGTCAATTTTTTCCACGGTGAAATCCCGGAAATTCTTCTTCCGGAGAAATGCCGACAGCTCCTTTTCATTGCTTCCGCCACGGGGAATCCAGTGTATCTTGTCGCCGAAACGGTAGTGCGAGAGCGTGCCTTCGAAATAGCCTAAATACCTTGACAGCAAGGTGTTGTCGCTGCTTTTTGCGGCATAAAGTTTTTTGTCGAAAGCTGAAACAATATTTTGCGGGGTGTCGGTTTTCATCACCTCTCCCTTTTGTATCAACGCCACCCTGTCGCACATTTCGGCCTCGTTCATATAAGGTGTCGAAACCACAATCGTCATCCCCTCGTCACGGCGTTTCTTAAGCAGTTGCCAAAATTCAGCACGCGACACCACATCCACGCCGGTGGTGGGCTCGTCGAGGAAGAGCACTTCGGGGCGGTGTATCAATGCGCACGAAAGGGCAAGTTTCTGTTTCATCCCTCCCGACAGTTTTCCGGCACGGCGATTTTCGAAAGGGGCTATCTGCTCGTAAATGTCGGCGATAAGCTCATAGTTTTTTTCAACGGTGGTCTTGAAAATCCCTGCAAAGAAATCGAGGTTTTCTTTTACGGTAAGCTCTTGATAAAGAGAAAATTGCCCGGGCATATAGCCCAGCTTTCCACGCAAAAGGCCATAGTCTTTTATTATGTCGCAACCGGCGACGACAGCGCTGCCGCCCGAAGGCAAAAGCAAGGAGACGAGCATCCTGATAAGTGTGGTTTTTCCGGCACCGTCGGGACCTACAAGGCCGAAAATTTCACCCTTCCGCACATCGAGTGTCAGAGGTTTCAGGGCTTGTGTTTCGCCGAAACTCTTCCACAACTGCCGTATTTCTATAGCTTTTTCCATTCTCAAAATTTGACTTCGCCGGGCATCCCCGTTTTCAACAGGCCGTCATCGTTTTTCACAAGAATTTTCACAGCATAAACAAGGTTTACCCTTTGCTCCCGCGTTTGTATGGTCTTCGGGGTGAACTCAGCCGAGGAGGAAATCCATATCACTTTGCCTTTCAGCTCTTTAAGACCACCGTTGCCGTCATCGACAAACACGCGGCATTCCTTGCCGAGTTTCACCTTCGGCAGCTGCTTGCCGCTGACAAAGGCTCTGAGTTTCAGTTGCGACATATCGGCGAGAGCGTAAAGGGCCTTCCCCGGAAAAGCCTCTTCGTGAGCCATTGCCAATTTTGTCAAAACCGTTCCTTTAAACGGATTGACAATAATGCTTTCCGTAATTTTCAATCTCAAACCCGCCAACTTTTTCTCCAGGGCTTTTATGTTTCCCGACAGCGATAAACGCTTGGCGTTCACGGCTTTAGTCTGTTTCCCTGCCAACAACACGGCGCCGTCGATGTCGTCGATTTGCTTTTGCGTGGCAGCGCCTGAAGTAAATAAACGGTGCAGACGTTTTTGGTCGTTTTGCAGATTTTCCAACTTCTGCTTTGCCACAGCCGTTTGTGCGTCAATGTCGGCAAAACGGGCTCTGAGCGATTCCAGATTTGCCCTTATTTCCTCTGCGGCAAAATGCAGTGCCATGGTGTCAATCAGGCCGACGGTGTCGCCGGCATTCAGCAGGTCGCCTTCTTCGATGTCGAGGCTTAAAATTTTTCCTGCCGTCTCGGCGGAAATTATGGTCTTGTCGGTTTCGAAATTGCCGTAAGCATCGGAAACAGGCTGGTTGTTTTTACAGGAAACGGCAAAAACCAAAGCGAGCATTAAAATTAGTATCTTGTTCATTATCAATTTGTTTTGTTTGTTAAAGTTTTCCTAAAGCGTATAAATAATTTGTTTGAGCAATGGAGAGTTTTACCTTGTGAATTTGCACTTCGAGGCGTGCTTTTTCGTATTTCTGAAGCTCGTCGATGTAGCGCGAGGCGGTTACCACGCCGTCTTTCAACTGTTTTTCGGTGGTTTGGCTTACCGATTTGCGCAAGCGGGCAATTTCCTCGGCTTTTTCTAACATCTTTTTTTCGCTTTCTATTTCGCTTTGCAGGTTTATCAATTTGATATTCAAGTCTGTTACAAAGCTTTTCTTGCGGTTTTCAATCAAAGATTTTTTCAACTCCAAAATGCTCTTTTGTTTTTTTGTGTCTCCCCAATTCCACAAATTCCAGTTGAGGCCGAGTCCTACCATGGCAAGAGGCGCAAAATCGTTTGAAAGATAGTCGAAACCCGGCCGCCCCACGCCAAGAGATGAAAAAGCGAAAACCACAGGCCTAGTGCGCGAGCTGTAAACCGAGGAAAGAGCATCGAGTTTTTTTTCCGAAAGCTCCAAAAACTTATATTCGGGTCTTTGTTGCTGCGCCGAGTAGCTCACCCGGGGTGCCGGCAAAACGTAATCGTCGAGCGAGCCGATGTGCATGCCGGTTATTTTTTCCATTTGAAGTTTCAGGGAAGCTATGTTCATTTCGAGTTGTGTAATGCGCTGCTCCACAGTCAGCATCTCGGCTTTGACCACATCGGCAGCCGAAGGCAGGAGCGCTCCTTCTTTTATCTGTGCTTCCATCTCGCCGAGTTTGGCTGCAAGCGTCTTCCGGTAGGTTTTGCTTACCGAAAGGAATTCTTTGCTCAACAAACTCTGATAATAAATGCTTATCACTGTGCGCTTTAGCCCGTTAAGTTCCACCTCGGTTCCCGCGCTGTCAACGGCATTGCTTGCCCTGCTCAACTCTTTTTGTGCCGGCGTAACACCTCCTTTATAAATACTTTGCGAAATTTCCAATGTGGCGCGGTATTGGTCCTTGCTCAGTTCGGGAAAGGTGATGACCGCCGGCATATTGGCGGGAAAGCTTATCACCTGATTTTGCAGCGTTGCCTTGGCACTGAGATTTACCTGCGGCAGATTGGTGTTGCTAAGCCTCTTCAGCTCCGTTTGCAGAATTTGGTCGTAAATCTCTTGTTGCCGCGATAAGGGATAGTTGACAAGGGCGGAGTCGATGCATTGCTCGAGTGTGATTTTCTGCGCCCCTGCCTTCAAAGCGCTAAACAACAAAAGAAAGAGAAATATAGTTTTCATAATCAGGCTTTTATGGAGTTAATAATAAAATCCGCAACGTGTTTGTCCCGCTCCTTAAGCAAGGCTTGGTATTTCTTTTCATCGCCGTCGAATAAAACGCCGGTGGCAATAGGTTCGGCTATCACGGGAAAAACCGACAGCGCTATAATGTTGATTATCAGCTGTTCGGGCATAATGTCTTTAATGGTGCCTTTTTCAATTTCGCTGTTAATCAGCCTTCTGAAAAGGTCCACGTCAATGTTTTGTTCGGCAAATAATTTTCCGATATTCGATTTTTTTGAGCTCAACTCGTGGATGATAAATCCCGGAATATGAGGGTTTTTGACAATCAGGTTTATATATTCCGAAACAAAGATTCTGATTTTCTCGAAAATGTCCAAGTCTTCGCGCTCGAACACGTTGAACATTTTGGGCACAAAAAATTTGAAAACCGTACGGAAAATAACCTCAAAGAGTTTCTCTTTTGTCCGAAAATAATAGTGCAGCAAGGCTTTGTTGATGCCTGCCCTGTCGGCTATCGCCTGCATCCTTGCCCCCTTGAAACCGTTTTCAATAAACTCTGTTTCAGCAGCTTGCAATATTTTTTCTTCTGTCGATTTTTTATTCATGGAACTTAACTTTTTAGTTTAACCAATTAATTTAACCGTTTGGTCAAAATTAATATAAAACATCGTTAATCCGACAATTTTTTTTCGATGACAGATCAAGAAAATCCGCTTTTTTAAATTTTGATATCTTTGCCGCGCAAACAAACATCAATCAATACTTTATGACAATCGAAAGACTTTTTGATATTCTCCCCAATTATTTGGAAAAATATCCCGAAAAAGAAGACGCACTTGCCTTTAAAGTTAAAGGTGAATGGAAAAAATGGTCTGCCACGGAATATTCTTCAATCGTAAATGATTTGAGCTACGGCTTGTTGAATCTGGGAATTAAAAAAGGCGATAAAATCGCGACAATTACGGCCAACAGGCCCGAATGGAACTTTGTGGATATGGCTCTGATGCAGATAGGAGCCGTACACGTGCCGGTATATCCCACCATCGGCGCAAAGGACTACGAATACATTTTCAACCATGCCGAAATAAAAATCGTATTCATCGACGGCAAAAGTTTGTTTCACAAAATCAAGGATATTTTGCCCCTTTGCCCCTCTGTCGAGAACGTATATTCTTTTACGGAACATTCTGAAATCGAGAGCTATACAAAGGTTGTCGAGCTGGGAAAGGAAAATCCGCAAGCCGAGAAAACGGAGCTTATCAAAAAAGGTATTTCCACCAACGAAGTGGCCACAATTATTTACACTTCTGGCACCACGGGAAAGATGAAAGGGGTGATGCTTTCTCATCTTAACATCCTTTCCAACGTATTGGCTTTGCAGCATGTTCCGCCCACCGGTTCAGAAGGCAAAGCGTTGAGTTACTTGCCTTTATGCCATATCTATGAGCGTATGATCAACTACATTTTTCAATATCGCGGCATCTCGGTCTATTATGCCGAGAGCGTGGCGAAAATTGTTGATAACCTGAAAGAGATAAAAGCCAACATCTTGCCGACAGTTCCCCGTTTGTTGGAAAAAATTTACGATAAAATAGAAAGCAAAGGCTCAAAACTCGAAGGTTTTAAGAAAAAGATATTTTTTTGGGCGGTGGATTTGGGCTTAAATTACGATGTGAAAGGGGAAAATTCGCCGTGGTATAATCTTAAACTCGCCCTTGCGCGAGAGCTGGTTTTCAGCAAGTGGCAAGAGGCCCTCGGTGGCGAAATGAAACTGATAATTTCGGGCGGGGCCGCCATGCAGCCGCGTTTGGGAAAGCTTTTTAATGCTGCCGGCATTCCCGTTATCGAAGGTTACGGCATGACCGAAACCTCTCCGGTTATGGCGCTTAACCAAAGAGGGAAGAACAATTCGTACATAGGCACCGTCGGGCCGGCCATAAGTAATGTGGAGATAAAAATTGCCGACGACGGCGAAGTCCTTGCCAAGGGGCCTAGCATCATGGTCGGATATTACAAAGAGCCCGAGCTTACTGCCGAGACCGTGGAGGACGGCTGGATGCACACCGGCGACCTCGGCGAGTTTGTCGAAGGTCGTTTTCTGAAAATTACGGGACGCAAAAAAGACCTTTTCAAAACATCCATGGGCAAATATGTTGCCCCCTCACATCTTGAAGAAAAGCTCAAAGAGTCTTCCTTCATCGAGACCGTTATGGTTGTGGGTGAAAATCAGAAATTTGCCGGCGCACTCATCTATCCTAATTTCGAGCATCTCAAAGACTGGTGTGCGGCTAAGGGAGAAAAATGTCCTTCCCCCGAAGAAATTATCCTGCGTGATGATGTGAAAAAAGTCATCAAACAGGAGATAAACAATTTCAATAAAAATTTCGGCAGCCATGAACAGATAAAGGTATTCAGGCTTATAGCCGACGAATGGACAGTTGATTCGGGACTTGTTACGGCAAAGCTAAGCATCAGGAGACCCAAGGTTATGGAAGCCTACAAAGAGCTGATAGAAGATATGTTTAAATGATGGAGTCCATTAAGAAACGATTTATAAATTGTTTAAAAACATTGTTCTAAGCACACAAAACGAGAAATGGCCGTTCCGGAATTTTACCGGCAAGTCAAGAAAAATAATTTCCCGATGCACCTTATTATTATACTTTTGTGTCTTTTTGGAGAATTTTAGAAACCATAGTAAGTAAAATTTTTATAACGTTATGAAAAACAAGATTTTGGTATTTACATTCGTTTTGTTTTCCTTTTTATTCCCTGTAAAAAATATGCAGGCATCACACTATATGGGTGGAGAAATAACCTGGGAGTGCCTTTCAAACGGCAAATATATTTTCACTTTGAAGGCATATCGGGAATGTGCCGGAATAACCTACGCAAGCACGCAAACCTTGAACAGCAACTCACCGGCGGGGTCTATCTCTTTATCGCTTGTAACAGGCTGGCCTAAAGACATTTCACCCACTTGCAACAACAATCCCTCTTTTCCTCATATTACCTGTGCCGGAGCCACACAATCAAATCAGGGCGCCGTTGCCGAATATATTTGGAAATCGGGACAAATAATGCTCAACGGAGTGCCACCCGCCACAGGCTGGATGTTTTACTGGGGCTCCTGCTGCCGTAATCCCTCGGCAAATATCTCCGGACAACCCAGCTGGCGTCTCAGAGCTATAATGTACCCCTACGGAACACAAAACATGTATCCCTGTTTCGATAACTCGCCCACTTTTGCCGAGATTCCCCGAACCGTGATATGCACAGGATATCCCTTTACCTACAACCATAATGCTTTCGATAAGGAGTTGGACTCCTTACATTATGAATGGGGACAACCGCTTATGTCCAGTGGCAGTCCGTTATCTCCCTATGCTTCAGGTTATTCGTATCTTAATCCCTTGCCCGGCCCAACTCAAAATCCAAATAATGTGGCTGCAACCATTAATCCTCATACCGGAGAAATTTCTTTTACTTCTTATACCAACGGTGCATTTGTAACCTCCACAAAGGTAACGGCATACAAATGCGGCGTTAAGGTAGCCGAAATATGGCGTGATATGCAGATTGTATTGCTCTCCTGCGGCACCAACTCGCCGCCCAACGTTACGCCGCCCTTTAACAGCGGCACCTCGTTTATCGACACGGTCTTTGCCGGCGACAACGTATGCTTTCAGCTCTCGGCCACCGACTTCCAATTTCTGCCCAACGGCTCGCCGCAGACCCTGCACATCGAAGCCTCGGGCATGCAGCTGGGGGCCTTTATTCCGCCTTCGGGAGGTAACCCCGCCACTCTCAGCTCCACCACGGGCTGCGTAAACCCGCCCTGTGCCACGCTCACACCCGCGCCGGGGCCGGGCTATCCTCTTTCGGCACAATTCGGCGTGCAAACACAGTTTTGCTGGCAAACCGACTGCGGACACCTGGCCACCAACATAGGCTGCGGCAACACCTCCAACGTTTATAACTTCGTTATCAAGGTGATGGACGACTTCTGTCCCGCACCGGCCATCAACATTTCCACGGTTACCATCGTGGTGCTGCCCAAGCCCACCTTGCCCTCGCCGCCGATACAGTGCGTAAGAGTGCTGCCCAACGGCGACGTGAAACTCGAGTGGTCGCCCGTTACCGACACCATGGCCACCTTCGACTCATACCGACTCTATACGGCCACAAACTTCGGCGGCCCCTACACCCTGTTGGACAGTATCTACGACATAGGCATAGGAGAATATACCCACACGGGCGCCAACGCTCAAAACCAACAAAGGTTTTACGTTCTTCAGACCAGAGCCGGCTGTCCCAACCATCAACAAATGTCAACGGCAGCAGATACCGTATCGACAATACACCTGACGGTAAACAACCCTCTCAACGGCACGGCGGTTATCAACTGGAATCCCATACGCGCCAACCTGTTGAGCAGCTCGTCGGATTGGTATAAAATCTATCGCGAATATCCCCCCGGAACCTGGGTGCTGATAGACTCCACCCAAAACACCAACTACATCGACACCGTTACCCTGTGCGGCGACACGCTGAATTACTACGTAACCATCGAAGACACAGCCATTTTCGACAGCACGGGCACGCAATACACCTGCTCCTCGCTCTCGCGTATGGACAACGACTATTTCCAGGATTCCAATTCGCCGAGCGTTCCCAACATCGACTCGGTGTCGGTAAATCCGCTCACCGGCAATGTGGATATGGCATGGGACGAAAACAGCTGGGGCGACACCAAAGGCTATATCATCTACATCCTCAGCGGCGGCTCGTGGACGCCCATCGACACGGTTTACGGCAAGAGCAACACCACCTATACCGATGTGAGCAACAACCCCTGCAGTCCCGGACATTATCTGAGCTACCGCGTGGCAGCCATGGACTCCTGCGGCAATACCTCGCCGCTGAGCCTTTATCATAACACCATGAACCTCGATGTGGTGAAAGACATCTGCGACGATAAGATAACCTTGAAGTGGAACAGCTACCATAACTTCGTATCGGGCTTGGCCGGCTACAAGGTTTATGTGAGCGAAAACGGCGGCCCCGTTAACCTGCTGACTACCAAGGCTCCGGGCGACACCACCTTCCAGCATGTGGGTCTTAACAACGGCTCGCAATATTGCTATTTGATACAGGCCAACGACAATTCGGGCACACGCAGCTCCTCGTCTTGCGTGGTGTGTCGCGTTGCCAACAAGCCCAATCAGCCGCAGTTTATCTACATCCGCTCGGCTTCGGTTTTGGCAGGCAACGACGGAGTGTTCCTGACAATACACAGCGACACCACCGCCAAGGTAACACAGTATAAGATAGAGCGTAACGACGGCGGCGGCTGGAATCAGATAGCCACCCTTCCGCCCAACTACAGCAACCCCACGCTGACCTATCTCGACCAATCGGCCCTGGTAACGGGCAAGTCGTACTCCTACAGGGTGATAGTAACCGACAGCTGCGGCGTGGACGTGATAACATCGCCCGTTGCCAAGACCATGCTGCTGAAAGTGCAGGCGGGCAAAGACCTGCGCAACACCCTGCAGTGGACAGCTTACAAAGGCTACCTCGGCAACCCGACCACCTATGCCATCTATCGTAAGGTTGACGGCGTATTGGACCCCTTGCCCATAGCTACGGTGCCGGCGGCACAGACCAACTACATCGACGATGTGAACAACCTGAGCAACTCACAGGGCATCTTCCACTACTACATTATGGCTCTCGAAGGCCCGGGCAACAGCTACGGCTTTGCCGATTCGGCACGAAGCAACACCATGATGGCCTTGCAGAAGCCGCGCGTTTACGTGCCCTCGGCCTTTGTGCCCGGCAGCAACAACGACAAAAACAAGGTGTTTATACCTGTGGGAGTGTTCATCAGCGCCGACGATTACCTGTTTCAGGTTTACAACCGCTGGGGACAGCTTTTGTTCGAGACCAACGACACGAGCAAAGGCTGGGACGGTAAGTACAAAGGCGAAGACGTAGAGCAAGGAGTTTACACCTACTACGTACACTTCACCACCTCCGACGGACAGCTGTTTGAAAAACGCGGCACCGTAACCTTGATAAGGTAACACGCTGTAAATCACATAACAAAAACCCGTTTGCCGGATGAGGCAGGCGGGTTTTTTTTGGGTGGATGCCGTAGGCATCCCGACAAGCTTGCTTCGTCGGGATGGGTGGATGGTTGAATGAATGGATGAATGAATGAATGGTTGAATGAATGGATGAATGCCGGAGGCATCCCGACAAGCTTGCTTCGTCGGGTCTGAAGACCCAGACAAGTGAAACTTCGTCGGGGGTGAATGAATGGTTGAATGAATGGATGAATGAATGGATGGATACCGGAGGCATGCCGACAAGTTTGCTTCGTCGGGTTGATTGATTGGATGAATGGATGGATGCCGGAGGCATGCCGACAAACTTGCTTCATCGGTATGATTGATTGGATGAATGGATGGATGCCGGAGGCATGCCGACAAGCTTGCTTCGTCGGGATGATTGGATGAATGAATGATTGATTGGATGAATGCCGGAGGCATCCCGACAAGCTTGCTTCGTTGGGGGTGGATGGATAATTTGATTATTAACGAATTTACACGGCACGTTAAAAAATCCAATCTGTCGTAAAGTAGATACTTCCCGGCCCGTCCTGTGGATTTATACTCCTTCCGGCGTTTATTTTCAACACGAAATTCTCGCTCATGGCAAAATGAACACCGCCACCGAAACTGATATGGGGCTTGTCGGAACTTTTATAAAAATATCTGCCGGGGTAGTCTTTTTCCATAATTTGTTTTATAGTGGCCTCAGTGGGGAAGTCTTGTATGCTTTGTCCTATGTCCATAAAAGCATTGAGAGCTAGATAGGACGGGTTTCCCATAAAGCCGAATTTCCAAAATTTATATCTAAAACAAAAGTTACCGTAGGCTGTGCCGTTGGCCATAATGCGGTTGCGATTTACACCTCGCAGCGTGGAGGCACCCCCCAGGCCGTCGTGGTCTTCGCCGGCCGTGAAAGAAGAAACCATATATGAAGTGAAAAAGAAAGGCTGCCTGCCTGCCAACAACATTTTTGCTCCAAGGCGATATGCAAAGGTTAACTTTTTCTTTATCAATGTTATATACTGCCTGTGTATAGCCGATAAAGAAATAAACTTGTAGCTTTTATCGGTAAAAAAAGCAGGGTTGGAATATAATATTATCTCGTCCCAAAAACCTTTGTTGGCATTGGCTTTTATATCTCGATTGTCGAAAACAAGCCCGACATTAATGAAATTTATCAAGCCTCCTTTAGCCTCGCTTTCTCTGATAAGGCCGTATTTGACATAATCTTCATAAAGCGTTGTTGTGTCCGGCAAATGTTTCTCCTTGATTGACAGTTTATTACGTTGTGCCTTCTTTATATTGTAATTCAAGGAGGTAAATCCCAAAAACCAACGCAGTTTTTCTTTCGCAATATTCCCTTGCAGGGAGAGGTACAAATTCAAAAGTTTGCGATTTATCTTGTAATATAAACGGGTAATATATGCCGGCGAATGCGGGTCGATATACTTTTTTCCGAAGTTGGATTCGTATCCGTTGAAACCGTAAAAGTTCAGCCCCCCGTCAATAGAGTAGTTGACTTCGGCGGTTACGCGCAGGGGTTTTCCGTTGATTTTCAGCAGCTTATCTGAATCGTACATAATTCTGAACACACCGCTGTTTTTTGAGGAGTAGGTGGCCTGCAGATAAATCAGGTGCTTGTAATCGGGATATACTTTGCCCTTTCCGTAGTCGTAAAGGTTGACCATGCCGCCTATTTTTAAGCCTATGTCCGAATTGTAAGAAACAATGGGTAAGGGAAATATAAACCAACCTTTTCGGTTTTGACGTTTATCAACCTTGAGCGGCGTATCATACTTCTGTTGCGAAAAGACGGAAACCGACAAAAAAACTAAAACGAGCATAAAACCCGGCCTGAAAAATCGCATAATAAAACTCCGAATTTGTTTTCACGGGCAAAGATAGCTTTTTAACAGGAAATCTTTATTTGTTTTCCCAAACAAAATCTCCTTCTTCGTTTAATTCCTCCAACCTTACTTTTTGAATGGTA